>JAWLES010000152.1:0-5884 GCA_041685935.1 Desulfobacteraceae bacterium
CTTCCGGCATAAAGTGTGTCCACATACCAGGTATAGGCACTAATCGGCATATCCGGTTCCTCAGAGTAAACGATTTTTATTGGCCCGCCCTTTCCCTTAGGCACCTCGTCTCCGTTCATTTTACATGCTGCAATCACCGACCCGCTCTTTATGGCGGATGGAGACACAAAGCCTATATACTGATCATGCCCCACCACGGTAAGGCCTTTTTCATAAGGGATATGGTCAAGCGCAAGCAGCCGTTTCAATGAAATACCTGAAAACTCTGTAAGGCCGTCCTCCTTGAAATTCGGGTCAACAGTCCGAATCACGTCATTGCGTGCCTTGATTTCATCCAGGGAAACTGTAAAAACACTTTCTTCTCCGTCCCCTGAATAATAGATCATGACCTGTTCAGCCCCGGCCCGGGAACAAATGAGCACTGAAACAGCGATAAGGGCCGCAGCCAGAGATATCCTTCTGCAAAAACAGTTCATATGAGGCTTCCCTTTCCCTGCAATCCGTAAAAAAAGAGTATCATACCCATTCCGGCACTAGTTTTCAAGTGCCAAAGCCCGGCAGAACTCAGGTGCATTTTTTTATTGACATTCATCAGGCCCTGAATTAAGTTGCTATTAGAGTAGCAACATTCAAAAAAGGAGTATGATGCCGGACTTTTCAAGCCTTCAGGAACTGGGATTCACCCAATACGAGGCAGCTTGCTATATGGCGCTGATCTCGGAGCACCCGGTTAACGGATCAAGACTCAGCAAGATTTCCGGGGTTGCCAGATCCAGGATTTACGACGTATTGCGGAGTATGACCTCCAAAGGCTGGGCGCTTGAGGCGGAAGCAGGCAGGTATGTGCCGCTGCCGCCTGACGAGCTGGTGGAACGGTTGCGGCACGGCTTTGAAAACAGTATCGCAGGATTTGAAAAAGAAATTGCGGCAGCCTCCCAGGAAACCGTATACGAATATATCTGGACCCTGACCGGGTACGATAATATCATGAACAAAGCAGCACAGATGATCAGTTCCGCCGGCAGTGAAATCTATGTAAGGCTCTTTCCCAAGGCTGCACACAAACTTGTCCAGCCCCTTAAAGCGGCTGAAAAAAGAGGGGTGAACATCCGCTTCATAGCCATGGGAGAGATTTCCGTGGAATTCGACGTGCAGGTGATCCATCCTGAACAGGACGTTCTCCAGGAAACCATCGGCGGCAGGTCCTTTGATATCATAACCGACCGCAAAGAGTCTCTTGTGGGGATTTTTGAAACCGGCAACGAAGACAACTCGCCCATCAGCTGGACCCGGAATCACTGGTTTGTTACCGCGAACCGGGACAGCCTTCGTCACGACTTTTACCACTGCTTTCTGGAAAAAACCTATGACCGGCACCTCGAGCTCACAGAGAGGGAAAAGCGGATTTACCATATTATAAAACAGGACAATTAGGGAGGAATTATGGGGTTCACACAAACAAAAAACCCTTCATACGGGTATTCCGGAGTTCCGGATTCCGGTATTTACGATTATGAGGAAAACTGCGGGGCCCATCATTACGACAGGATCAGCGTGGTGGTCAGGCACGCCAAAGGATGCTGGCTCTATGATGAGAACGGTAAAGCCTATCTTGACTGCCTGGCCGCGTACAGCGCAGCCAACCCAGGCCATCACCACCCGGACCTGGTAAAGGCGCTACGGAATGCCCTGGATTGCGGATATGCATCAGTTCTCTCCAATGTGGTCTACTCGGATCCGCTTGGTGTCTTTCTATCAAAAACTGCGAACTTCGTTCCGCAGCTCGGGCTTCGGTTCGGTGATAACGGCAACAAGGTCCTGCCCAAAAACGGTGGTGTGGAATCGGTTGAAACGGCCATAAAGACCATGCGTTATTACGGCTACAGACAGAAAGGCATCACGGACGGGAAACAGGAAATCATAGTATTTGATAACAACTTTCACGGCAGGACCATATCTGTTGTCTCGTTTTCCAGTTCGGAAAAGAGCAGAAAAGGATTCGGACCGCTGACACCGGGCTTTGTTTCCGTTCCGTTCGGAGATGTGTTTGCCGTGAAAAACGCGATCACCGAAAACACGTGCGGCATCCTGGTGGAGCCGATGCAGGGAGAAGGCGGGATGAACGTTCCGCCCGAAGGATTCCTCAAGGGATTGCGCAAAATTGCCGACGACAACGACCTTCTGCTCATGTTCGACGAAATCCAGGTGGGACTGGGCCGGACCGGCAAAAAATTCTGTTTTGAGCACGAGAATGTTATCCCGGACGGTCTGATTCTCGGCAAAGCCCTTTCCGGCGGAACCATACCGCTGTCTGTTTTCATCACCAACAGGGCTGTTATGGACATGGTTTTCAGCAAAGGCTCGGACGGCTCCACATTCGGTGGATACCCCCTTGCCTGCGTGGCAGGCACGGCCTCCCTGGAAATTTTTGAAAAAGAACAGCTTGCCCTGCGGGCCGAGGAAAAGGGAAAAATCCTCAAACAGAGGATAGAAGCCATAGCGGAAAAATCTCCCCATGTCAGGGAGGTACGAGGAAAAGGGCTTTTCCTGGGAATTGAAGTAATGAAGGGCAATGCAATGGATTTCTGCAGGGAACTTGCAAAACTGGGGGTTGTGGTAAACGACAGTCACGGCCACACCATAAGAATTTCGCCGCCCTTGATCATCAATGACGAGGAGATCGATTTTCTGGTAGAACGCCTTGAAAAGGTTCTTCTCACATAAAAAAAGCCTTGCGCAATTGCAATCGGACAAACGACCGCCCGGAACCCGGGCGGGTTGGAAAGGAGGCTGAAATGGATCTGAGTTTCATGAAAATCCTCGGGATTGAAGAAACCAATTCCGGATCGTCAACCGGAAACACCTGGGGCGTAACCCGCGAGGAGGGCAGACTCGACATTCACACTCCAACCACCGGCGAGCCGATCGCCTCGGTGTACAAAGCGTCAGTGGAAGATTACCGGAAAGTAATCGGCAAAGCCAGGGAGGCATTCGAATTCTGGCGGTCATACCCCGCCCCCAAAAGGGGAGACATCGTACGGCAGATCGGGGCCAGGCTGAGGGAGTTAAAGGACCCCTTGGGCAGGCTCGTCTCCTATGAGATGGGAAAATCCCTGCCCGAAGGCTTAGGAGAAGTCCAGGAGATGATCGATATCAGCGATTTCGCCCTGGGCCAGTCCCGTCAGCTGTACGGGTTTACCATGGCTTCGGAACGGGAAAACCACCGCCTGTACGACCAGTACCACCCGCTGGGAGTGGTCGGGGTGATTTCCGCGTTCAACTTTCCTGTGGCTGTCTATTCATGGAACAGTTTTATAGCTGCTGTCTGCGGGGATGTGGTGCTCTGGAAACCCTCTTCCAAAGTCCCGCTCACAGCCATAGCCGTACAGAAGCTTATTGCAGCCGTTCTCAAGGAGAATGATCTGCCCGAAGGGATATTCAACCTGGTGATCGGCAGCGGTTCCACCATAGGAGAAGAACTCCTTAACGACAAAAACGTCCCCCTGGTCTCAATCACCGGCTCCTCCGAAGTCGGCCGCCATGCCGCGCAGACCGTGGCAGGCAGGTTCGGAAAGACCATTCTGGAACTGGGCGGCAACAACGCCATCATCGTAACGCCTGATGCGGACCTGGATCTCGCTATTCCGGCAATTGTATTCGGGGCGGTCGGCACTGCGGGCCAGCGCTGCACCACCACAAGGCGGGTCATAGCGCACGAGGATGTATACGACAGGGTCAAGGCATCGCTTCTCAAGGCATACGGATCACTTAAAATCGGCAATCCCCTTGAACCGGAAAACCACATGGGACCGCTCATTGACCGGGAAGCGGTAAAGACTTTCAAGGATGCGCTTGCCGGAGTTGAAAAGGAAGGGGGCCGCATCATTCACGGGGGTGAAGTACTGGAAGGTAAAGGATACGAATCCGGCCTTTACGTGACACCTGCGGTGGTGGAAGCGGAAAACCGGTACGAAACAGTGCAGAAAGAGACATTCGCCCCGATACTCTACCTGATCCGATATACAGGCGATGTCACCGAGGCGATCCGGCTCCAGAACGATGTTGCACAGGGGCTCTCCTCCTCCATATTCTCCAACAACATGCGGGAAACCGAAGAATTCCTGTCCCACAGGGGCTCCGACTGCGGACTGGCAAATGTCAACATCGGCACGTCAGGCGCTGAAATCGGAGGCGCATTCGGAGGAGAAAAGGAAACCGGCGGGGGAAGAGAGTCCGGCTCAGATGCATGGAAAGGGTATATGAGAAGACAGACCAACACAATCAACTACGGCGGGACCATGCCGCTGGCCCAGGGAATAGAGTTTGACATATAGGCGCGGCCCTGCCTGAACCGTGCTCACCCGGGTGACACCCTCCTGCGCCCGGGTGAACCGGTATTTCAGCTGTACATTCGGTTGAAGAAAATATACGGGCCCAGATTGTCACGATGATCATCACTGGCAAACTCGGCGCTGAGATACTTCCCGTGACAGGCCCGGACCACAACCTCTTTTCGAACAATGGACTGCTTGACATCATCCAGGACAAACTCAAGCACGAGCTTCAGTCCGGGCATCAGGTTTCCCCCGAAATTCGTCTTCAGCATAAGCCCCTTGGCGGTGATTTTTTTCACAATCATCCTGCCGATACTCCGGTTCTCTCCCCTGGAGATATAAGTTCCTGCGAGATGAATCTGATGTTTTGCATCGTCCTGTTTTTTAAGGAAAACCGAGTATACATGGCCGCATTTGCACCGGCATCTCACCTTGACTCTGCCGCTCCGGATCGGATATTCGGAAAGCTGGAATACTTTTTGCCGCTTGCACTCCGGGCATACTATTTCTGCCGTATCAAGACAGTCGATCATAACTGTTTGTGTCATCTTCCTTCCTCCTTTGCGTATTGCGGAACCAGTTCAGTTTAATTATAATCAATTCAATTTTCATGCCGGTCTCTTTTGAATGAAAATTAATTCTTGATCTCTCTGAAATTGTTCTGTATTCTGACGAAAACAGAACAAAGGATTCTAAAGGAAAAACTTCAATATTTTTATTTAACAAGGGATGTTTCCATATAAACACTTTAATGTTATCTCAACATCCGCCCGAAAAGAGTATGCCGCATGGACAAATCCTCGCTTGAACTCATCAAGGAACTTGACCCTGAAGCACTGCAGAAAAAGTTCCTGCAAGCCATCACCCAGATCCAGAACGTAAAAAGAGGGTCCATCTGGATCCGCAGGGGAAACCATTACACCTGCATCGAAGCTGAGGGGGCAGAAAGCTCCAGGATCAAAGGGGTTAAACTCAGGGCCGACCAGCCGAGTATTGTGGGATGGGTTATTGAAAACGGTGAAATGACCATATCAGAAACCTCGAGCGACTCCCGCCACAGAAAAGAGGTGGAAAAGAACTTTGATGTAAAAAGCAGCCTGATCATCTGCTTTCCTCTTTTTCTCAAAGAAAACAAGGTGTACGGAGCTGTCCAGATCATAGACACCACCCCTGAAAAAAAGCGCCTGAACCTTGAAAAGGGGTATCTTGAAAACATACAGAACCTTGTTGACATCTGCTCCATCGCACTCAGCAACGCGATTGTGTACAGCCGGGAGAAAAAGCGTTCGGAATCGTTGAAAGCCGCCCTTACCCGGTTCCGGCATGATAAAAAAATGGTTGGCAGCAGCAGTGCCCTCATCAAAAGCCTTGACCTTGTAAAAAGCTATGCGCCCACGGATTTCCACGTGCTGATCACCGGAGAAAGCGGGACAGGAAAAGAGCTTGTGGCAGAAGAAATCCACCGTCAAAGTCCCCGGAAAGACCAGTCCTTCATGGTTCAAAACTGCAGCGCGATCCCGGAAACCCTCCTTGAAAGCGAGCTTTTCGGA
>JAWLES010000153.1:0-5875 GCA_041685935.1 Desulfobacteraceae bacterium
ACCTCGTTGATGATAGTTTTTTTTCGTCAAAAACATTCTATCTGCTTGACCAGTCAAGCGCAACGAGGTTTTTCTTTTTTTTGATGGCGGATCTGGGGAAAAAGGGTTCAATCATTAACTTATTCCGTTTCGCCGTTCTTGACAGGATGCACTGCACACTGGTAATGAATAAAACATGCGTTCACTTAACCGGAGAGGAGGTTCGGAATGACTTTGCAGACCTATGATGTCATCATTGCAGGCGGCGGTGTCATGGGATCTTCCCTTGCCTACTGCCTTACAGGGCGTGATCGGAATATCCGGACGGCGGTGATCGAGCGCGATCCATCCTATGAATAGGCTTCCACCGCGCTTTCCATGGTCAATGCCAGAATCCAGTTCAGCTTGCGGCAGAATGTGGAAATATCCAGATATACGTTCGAGGTGTTTGACCGGTTTGAAGATGACATGCAGGTAGACGGGAAAAAGCCGGATATATCGTTAAGAAGGGAGGGCAACCTGTTCCTGATAGACGAAAAATCACGGCCTGACGCGGAAAAAGCCCTCAAGATGCTGCAGGAGCTTGGATGCGAAGTTTACTGGATGACGCCGGATGACATCAGGGAAAAGTTCCCCCTGTACGACCCGTCCGGGTATGCAGGAGGCACATTCAGCCCCAGTGACGGACATTTTGATGCATACTCCCTTTTAAAGGCTTACAAGGCAAAAGCAAACTCCCAGGGCGCCGAATTTATCAAGGGGACGGTGTCCGAAATCAACCGATCGGACAACAAAGTCACCGGTGTTACCCTGGAATCAGGGGAAACATACCATTCGAGTGTGGTAGTGAACTGCACAGGGGCGTGGTGCGCAGATCTCGCAGCCACGGCCGGGGTGAAACTCCCTATCGAGCCGTTCGGCGTGGGGATAGAGATCAACTCCTGTGAGACTCTTGCCAAAGAGTTCGGAGGCGAGTGCGTCTCCAAAGTGCGGTACAAAATGAAACAGTCGGATTACCGAGCCGAAATCCGGTCCACTTTTGCGCCCGAACCTGAAGCGGTTTTCTATACCGCTTACGGCACAGAGGCCCGGCTGATTCTCCGGCAGGCTTATGAACAGGGCAAAACCCCGCCCAAAGGATGGTATGCCGACTACATCACCATGTGGACCAATGAAGTGTCGGAAATGCCTGAAATCGCCGAAGGCATAAAAGGGCTCATGCCCGGCGCCTCAGGGGAATTTTACCAGGAAGAGTATGCAAAACCGTACAACGAAAAATACGGCCGCCCGCCGAGCACCTCTTTCGGCCCTTACGGATATGACGCAGCCATGCTGGTGGCCCTTGCCATTGAAAAGGCCGGAGCGGCGGACTCCGACTCGATCCGAAAAGCCCTGCCCGCGGTCTCCAAGACATATATGGGCGTCACCGGAGACAAAACATTTGACAAAGACGGAATGCAGGCAAGCGAAACGTACATGAAAAAGATTTATACAGGCGGCGAACTCAAGGATTATCCGCTTGACGAATAACCGCTGCTTTTTTACAATGCAGTGTCCCCTGGTACGAACACATCAGGGGACATTTAAACTGAAAGGAGGGAAAATCAATGTCCGGCACCGTTCTTTACCTGAGCCGTGAAGATGTTGAAACTGCGGATGTAAAGATGCAGGAAATTATCGACGCACTGGATGCCACTTTCAGGGAAAAGGGGGAAGGCCGCTTTGAAATGCCCCCGAAACCGGGAATCCACCCCGGCGGAGACTCGTTCATGCACGCCATGCCCGCGTATGTACCGAAACTGAAAGCAGCCGGGATCAAGTGGGTTTCAGGGAACCCGAACAACCCGGAAAAAGGGCTTCCCTACATATCAGGACTGCTGATTCTCAATGACCCGGAAACGGGTATCCCCCTTGCGATCATGGACGCCACCTGGATCACCGGCATGCGAACCGGCGCCGCATCCGCTGTGGCCGGAAAATACCTGGCAAGGAAGGACAGCACCGCCATGGGCGTGATCGCCTGCGGGGTCCAGGGCAGAAGCCACCTGGAGGCATTCTCCTGCCTTTTCGACCTGAAACACGTCCGGGCGTACGACACCGACCCTGCGGTCGCCGAAAAATACGCGGACGGGATGTCCCGGAAACTCAATCTCGATGTCCGCCCCGTACAATCGGCCAAAGAGGCGGTAACGGATATGGACATCGTGGTCACCAGCGGACCGATTTTAAAGGACCCTTCCCCGGTCATCGAGCCGGACTGGCTTGTGCCGGGCGGATTTGCAAGTCCGGTTGATTTTGACTCCTACTGGACTCCGGCCGCACTCAAGCAGATGGACAAGCTTGTAACGGATGATATCGAACAAATGGAGTATTTCCGAAAAACAGGGTATTTCAAACATACGCCCAAAGCCTCGGCAGACCTGGGCGAAATCGCCTGCGGGAAAAAGCCGGGTCGAAAGACGCCCGAGGAACGCATTGCCGCTCTGAACCTGGGAATAGCCCTGGACGACATGGCCACGGCAATCCTGATCTACAACAAGGCAAAAGAAAAGGGAATCGGTACCGAGCTGCCGCTTTAATCCGTAATTTCAAGTAAAGCAGCGCATACGACTTTCCCGGTTTCCTTGAACCCTCAAGCACGGACGGCCATATACACGGTAAAGACAAGAGGGGCTACACAGACCGCAGCACCTGCGAAAAAAGCGTTGGCAACCGAATGCTCCCTCACGAACAACGCGAAAAACAGAGGTGAAAGTGTCTGTCCCAGGTAAATCAGCATGGTGAACACGGACAGTACGCCGGCCCTCAGTTCCGTGGAAACCAGACCTGCGGCAGCGCTGTTCAACGTGGGCATGAGAACGCCGAAGCCGAGCCCCCAGATGCCCATGCAAAGCATGACCGGAAGATAGCTGTTGGAAAAACCCACCAGAAGATGGCTTGTACCGCAAAGCACAAACCCTGCAAGTATACGGATTTCTTCGGAGAAAAGGCGGCTGATCAGACCGGCGCGGGATGCCACCAGTGCCGCAGACCCTGCTGCCGCGGATATTGCAAGGCCCGAATGCAGTGTGGTCAGGCCGAACTGCTTGACCACAAGGATCGGCATATACACCACGATTCCGTACAGCAGAAAAAAACCCATGAAATTGGAAAAAAACAGCCAGACCGCCCGGATGTCGGCAAGGGATTTCACCGCTCTCAGCATGTAACGCGGTGTTTTGGCCGTTCCTGCAGGATCCTTGAATTTGAAGGCGATAAACAGACCCAGCAGCACAGCACTCGAATGGATATAAAACGGCAGAAACCAGGCAATGGTGGCAAGGGCGCCCGACGCGAAGGGGACAGAGGCGTTGGTCACGCCCTGGACCGTCACCCGCCAGCCCATGGCCCGGCTACGTTCAGGCTCTTCATACATATCCCCGATGGCTGCAACAGCCGTATTAAGCATGCCGCCCACTGCGATTCCCTGGAAAGCCCGCCATACCAGAACAAGCCGGAAAGATTGTGTGAATGTAATCAGAAGGCCGCTGATGCCGAACAGGATCACGGCCGGGACGATGACGCTCTTACGGCCGAACCGGTCCGCAAAAGGGCCGAACAGAGGAGTGGCCACCAGGGCGCAAAACGTATATACGCTCAGCGCAAGGCCCACATTCCTGCCTGTGGCCCCGTCCAGGTCCATGATCGCAGGCAGGATCGGCCCCACGAGACTCCCTCCGGTCACGGCGAACATGACCACCAGCAGCAACATCAGCAGGTTCGGAGTCTTAAACGGGTTGATGCTGCCATGCCCGACTTTTTCTTTATTCATACCATCCGTCAATCAGCAGGCATGTTCCAGAACCCAGACTTCTGTGCCGCCTGTCGGAATGTCAGCAGATGTGATATCGATTTCGCTTTTTCCTGTCTTGTTTGCATCCCCCATTACTTTGAGAAAATCCTCTACACCGGCAATGGGAAGACGGGTTTTCCCGGTTTTGAAGTGCATCGGAATCACCACATTTGGAGAAAGGCTTTTTACAAGCTCTGCCGCTCCTTCGGCATCCACCGTAAATGTCCCGCCCACAGGGGTCAGAAGAACATTCACCGGTCCGATCTCCTTGATCTGCTCCTCTGAGAGTTGATGCCCGAGATCCCCGACAAAACAGATATGAATCCCGTCCACCTCAAAAAAGAAAACCGTGTTGGTCCCTCTTTCCTTGCCGCCTGATTCGTCATGTGCGGTTTCGATCCCCTTGACGGAAATGTCGCCGACCTTGCCGGAACCCTTCAGAACCTCGGGCGAGCCGGAAAGTCCTTTCACATGATTGTGATCGGCATGATCGTGGCTGACCAGGACACCGTCCGCCCGGTCAGTCACCATGTCATACTCGAATACGCCTCCGAATGCCTTGGGATCATACGGATCCGTCACCACTACGGTGCCGTCCGCGGCAGTGATGGTAAAACTTGCATGTCCGTTCCATTTGATTTTCATGCTGTACCTCCTTTTGTTTTCCTTTTCAGTTTCTCAATTGTTGCCATTGTTTCATTCCTGAATTGAGCGCGCTTTACATTTTTAAAAAGTGAATTTTATATTCTATATGGGTGATATTGTTTGTTTTCGTGTTCCTCGATTGTTCATGGTCATGCTGATGCCTGTGTTGATGATAGGCATAACCGGATGTCCCGGATTTGCCGAAAGGATTTGCGGACGGACCTCGCCCTACAGCAATACCTTCAATACAGAAGCGGCCCCGTCCCGGATTACAAGATCCGCCCGCTGGTCCAGGGGAGTGGCCTCCTTGTTGACAATCACCAGCTTGGCCCCGTTTTCCGCCGCGACCAGCGGCAATGAGGCAGCCGGCTGTACCACGAGAGAACTTCCGATAACCAGGAACAGATCGCACCGGGCGGATTCGCGTTGGGCACGGTGGAGCACATCCTGCGGCAGGCTCTCTCCGAAGAAAACCACCATCGGCCGGATCAGCCCGCCGCACTGATCGCATTCCGGGGGCAGTGCGTGTGCCAAAAACGCATGCACCGCTTCAAGATTAAAAACTTTCCGGCAGATCATGCAGGTGAACTTCCGGGTATTTCCATGCAATTCCAGCACCTCTTCGCTTCCGGCCACCTGGTGAAGCCCGTCGATGTTCTGGGTGATCACCGCTTTGAGCTTTCCTCTCTTTTCAAGGGATGCCAGTGCCTTGTGGGACTTGTTCGGCTTTGCAGCAGCGAGGGCCGGGTATCTGACGTCCCGGAAAAACTGCCAGTAATACGATGGGTCTTGCATAAAATAGTTCACATCAGCATATTTTCCCGGATCGTATTTGCTCCAGTATCCGTCCTCTCCCCTGTATGTGGGGATACCGCTGTCCGCAGAGATTCCTGCACCGGTAAATGCCGCCATATACCGGCAGTTCTCCACATGCTTTTTCAGTTCCTCGATTGTCTCCATTGTTTTATTGTAACCCGCTCCTTGAACAACAGTCAAGGCGGGACGGGACACTTGATCATCACCTGAACATCTCAGCCATGATGCCGATGTCTGCCCTTTATGCCTGTGGGCATGACGGTGTCCGTGTGGGTTCGGTGGCGCATAGTCGGGGGACTCTGTATCATGTTCATGCTGCAATGCGCGGATGAAATGTCTACACTGCCGGAATCTGATCAGGCAAGACAGTAGCGTTGTCAAGTTTGCTCAGCCATTTTTGCTGACCGGCGGCCTTCAACTGCGGATACAAGGCTTCGGATCGTTTTTTGATCAGCTCTACATCCATGGATACTGTCATACGCCATGGATGAATATGCAACAGTAATTTGTCACAATCCCTCAGGAACCACCAAGCAGTCGAAAAGTTGCTATCACCGTAATTTTGATAATTTTGCCCGGTACCATGAGCAGCATAATCGCAAA
>JAWLES010000154.1:0-5763 GCA_041685935.1 Desulfobacteraceae bacterium
ACACCCAGAAACGCACCGATAAGTGTCCCTGAAAACCTGTAAAAACACATTTTCACAGAATCCGCCACATACACCTGCATTACGATCACCGCGGAAATCACTGCCCAGTATCCGAACTCGAACCCGAAAAACCCGGTTATCAGGTATGCCAGGACAGCAGCCACAGCAGTCTTGATGCCGTGGATCATATGTGTTGAAGGAATCTTTGCCATATACACACCAGGTGTTTTTATTTATTTCCGAACCAGCACATTCTCCAGAACCAGGTATTGAAGGTCACACCCGAAAAACATGTTCAGTGCATCCCCGGGCGTACAAACCATCGGCTCCCCCCGCCTGTTCAGAGAGGTGTTGAGAACAACCCCGTTGCCGGTAAGCTCTTCAAGCTTTCTGAGCAGGCGGTGATACTTCGGGTTGGTGTTCGGGTCAACCACATGTGCCCTTGCCGTACCATCCTCGTGGACCACTTCCGGAATCCGGTGCTTCCAGTGATCAGCCACTTCAAACGTGTATGTCATATACGGAGCGGGATGATCGGTCTGAAGGATATCTTCGGCAACCGTGTCCAGGATGCTCGGGCAGAACGGCCTCCAACGCTCCCGGTACTTGATCTGCTCGTTGATCCTGTCTGATATGCCGGGGATGCTCGGGCAGCCAAGGATACTCCTGCAGCCCAGTGCCCTGGGGCCGAATTCCATCCGTCCCTGGAACCATGCCACTGGATTGCCGTCTGCAAGGAGTTGGGCCGTGCGGGTTTCAGGGTCATCAAGAACTTCAAATGACGGATTCTCCGGCCTTGCCTTGACTGCGGAAAGACACTCGTTTGTTGTAAAAGAGGGGCCCAGGTAAACATGGGTCATTTTTTCCACATCAATGCCCATCTCTTTGGCTGCGAACGAGGCCGCGCCGACTGCGGTTCCCGCGTCGCTCCCCGCAGGCTGGGCAAACAGCTCCCTGACATACGGAAGTGCGATGATACGCTGATTGAGCTTCACGTTGAGGGCCCCGCCGCCGGCAAAGCAAAGCTTTCCTGTCTCTTTGAGGATGTCCCCTAGGTAGTAGTCGATAAGTTTCAGGGAAATCTCTTCAAAAAGGTTCTGCATGGCTGCTGCATAATCCACGTACGGATCATCGATGTCATCCCCGATCCGCCTGGGGCCCAGCCATTCCACCAGTTCGGGGCTGAAGTAGTACCCTTTGCCCTCTTCGTCCTTGAACCTCCGCAAACCCACGGTATTCAGCAGCTTCGTATTCACGGAGAATTCTTTTCCGTCAAAATCGATCAATCTCGAAAAATCATACTTTTCAGGGTCCCCGTAAGGAGCCATGCCCATGACCTTGTACTCGCCGTCCAGCATCTCGAACCCGAGGTACTGGGTAAACGCCCCGTACATGCCTGCAAGGGAATCAGGGTCATAAAACTCCTTTATCTTGTGAATCCTGCCGTTTTCCCCGTAGCCGAAGAATGTGGTCACATACTCCCCTTTGCCGTCGATTCCCAGTATGGCGCACTTTTCAGTGTATCCGCTCAGGTGGTATGCACTGCTTGCATGGGCCAGATGATGCTCCACCGGCATGAACCTGATTTTATCCCAGGGGATGCCGAGCCTTTCCAGTGCCCCCTTGACCCTCTTCACATTACGCCGGTAATGGCGGTTTCCGTTAAAAAGGGCGTCCAGCGCGCGGTCCGGCGCATACCAGTAGCGTCTTGCAAAATGCCACCTGGCAGGGGAGGCAAGGCTCACCTTTGCAAAGGGGAACGCAACCACATCCACCTGTTCCGGCTTCACACCGGAGTATTCAAGGCAGAATTCAGCCGCTTTTTCCGGCATTCTGTTTTTTGCATGCTTCTCCCGGATAAACCGCTCTTCTTCGGCTGCCGCCGCAAGCTTGCCCCCGATGTACAGTGCGGCGGACGGGTCATGTGTCAACGCGCCTGAAAGTCCAAGAATTATTTTTTGCATAGTTATTCACTCTTTACTGTTTTTTATTTTCATTTCGTCAGCCGCCGCCTTTCCCAAAACTTCAGATACAGCAGGCAGATCCTTCCAGTTCTTCTGAAACCTTGCAAGATCACGGCGAAACGCCTTTCTGAAAAACCATTGTACCCGGTGCCTTTTCATGCTGTCCAGATCAAGCAGGCAGATCTCACCGTCCTGCAGGATAAAATTTGTCGCCTTGAAATCCCCGTGACTTACACGTGCATCCGCAAGCTTCCGGAACAGTGCTGAAAACTTTTCACAGAGTGCTGCAAGGTCAACCCTGCCGCAGGAATCCGCACGTACCAGACTGAGAACATCAGGAGCACTGATATACTCGGTCACAAAAAACGCCCTTGAACGAACCGGGCCGAACCGCTCTTCCATGAACATAACAGGCCCGGGGGTACGGATACCCAGAAATGTCAGGAGATGGGCATTGCGCCATGAAATCCTGGCGCGGGTATTTCTCAGAAACCGCCTGAAAAAGTGGCGTACGTTCTTGATATTATAACGTTTTACCGCATAAGCGGTTCCTTCTATTTCTATCCGGGCCACAGTCGCCGTGTTGCCGTTCTTGAGAATTTTTCCCTGCCTGATAAAAGAGTCAGGGTCACTGATGAACCTGTCCAGCCCCATGGCATAAGCTTTGCGGCAGCAAACCCACTCCCGGGTCCAGCCTTTGTGACAGGCAAACGCAGTGGAATCCCGGAAAACCTTTCTTATATACCGATCCAGCCGCAACGCCCGCGCTTTTTTAATTTTTTTCACAAGCCTGCAGTAACGGCCTGTATCCCGTGGCCATCCCCTGCATTCCTCGTAAAACAGGAAAGACTCTTCAGAGAGTCGATCGTATTCAGTATCAAACTGGGAAAAAAACACTCCCAGGTTTTCAAGGCTTTTATTTTCACAAAGGGGCTTGCCCATTCCCCGTGTATCAACAGCATCCCCGTCAATGGTATGGATCTTCCCCCTGCTTATGATAAAATTTCCCAGGTGCAGGTCGTCCTGCTTTAAGCCTGCTTCATGCAGTTTTGCAATTTCCCTGACCATCTTTTTCTGAAGCTCGGCGCGGTCTGTATCAGGTGAACGGTCCAGCCACACCGACAGCATATCCTCTGCCCGGCTGATTTCCCTGAAAGCAAGAACTTTCACATTTTCCGGACCCACTCTCCCCTGGAAAAGAATTTCAGGGGTTCTCACGCCAGAGGCGGCAAGCGCCTGCGCTCCCTGCTTTTCCCGGCTGAAATGGCGCCGGAGACGCCTGGATTTGAGGAAGAACTTGACCACGATCCGATGATCCCGCCATTTGCCTGAACAAACCAGCCTTTTTTTCGGAATCACCCGGAGCATCTTTTCCGCGGTCACGGTAAAACTCCCCTCTTCCCCCGTAACAATGACGGTAAAAGGAAGTTGAACCTCCCGGCCCGCGGAATTAAGGAAAAAACTGTCCTTTGTCAAAACTTATAAAAACCCCTGGTTCGTCATCCCTGTGTTTTCGTCAAAACCGGCAAATTCCTTTCATACCACACAAACGGCAGGTTCTCAACCAGGCTGATCAGCAATTTTTTCAAACTATGCATTAATTTTATTGCACCGGTTTTTTATAATTGCTACAGTTCAAACCGGAGGCTGAACCTGACAAGGAAAGTATGCAATGAACATAAAATTTTCATCAGGAGCATTGAAATTTCTGAAAAAAAACCAGGCCGCCTCCATACTGATACGGCTTGTGGAACTTGAAGGGCCGGCAGGGGATATCGACATGGTCAAAGATGTTGAAATAAAATTCCGGCCGCCTGAGGATCGCTCCGAATACCTGCTTTTCCAACAGGGCGGCTTTGATGTTTTTATCGACAGGAGACTTAAAATACCGGGTGATATCAAGATAAAGAAACAGGGGTTCTGGAAATTCTCCTTTCTTTATCCTGATGGCATCCTGGTACCGTTTTAATAATCCTGTTGCATTGTTAATCCTATATTTCAGGAGGTTTAAATGAATTCTTTGTTGCTTGTTCTGCTCATGTTCGGCGGATTCCTTATCGCCTACCACACCTATGGAAAATACCTGGGCCGCAAAATCTTCATGCTTGCTGCGGACTTTGTCTGCCCTTCCCACGAACTGCAGGACGACCTGGACTTCGTGCCCACCAACAAGCATGTACTGTTCGGGCATCACTTCACATCAATCGCAGGGCTCGGACCTATAGTAGGCCCTGCCGTGGGACTGATCTGGGGATGGCTGCCTGCGGCAATCTGGGTATTTTTCGGCTCTATTTTCATCGGTGCCGTGCATGACTTCGGGGCTCTTGTGGTTTCCCTTCGGCATGACGGGCGCTCCATCGGGGACGTATCCGGCGATATCATCACACCCAGGGTGAGATTTTTATTTCTCCTTATAATCTTTTTCCTACTGCTCCTTGTAATTGCGGTGTTCGCACTTATTATCGGGATTCTGTTCACCATGTATCCCCAGGCGGTTATCCCTGTATGGTTTGAAGTACCGCTTGCCGTATGGGTGGGCCACATGATCTACAAAAAAGGGGCAAGCCACACAACCATGGGGCTTATCGCAGTTGTTCTCCTGTATGTCACCGTGGTCATAGGCGCCTATGTTCCGGTTGATCTGGCCGCCATGGGCATGTCAGGCAAAGCCGCGCTGATCACATGGATAGTGATACTTTTCGTGTATGCTTTCATCGCCTCAAGGCTCCCGGTTCAGGTTCTGCTCCAGCCAAGGGACTACATTAACTCCCACCAGCTTTTCGTGGCGCTCGGGCTTCTGTTTATAGGGGTGGTTGTGGCCCGTCCGGATATTACCGCACCTGTTTACAACGCTTCACCCGAAGGCGCGCCCCCGATCTGGCCGTTTATCTTTGTTGTCATTGCATGCGGAGCAATTTCCGGGTTTCACTCCCTTGTCAGTTCAGGCACATCATCCAAACAGTGTTATGACGAAAATGACGCCAAGTTTATAGGGTACGGGTCCATGCTCATGGAAGGCACTCTTTCAGCACTGGTTATTGTGGCATGTGCTGCAGGCCTTGGCATGGGGCTTGATACGGATGCAGGGGTATTAACAGGGGCACAGGCATACAGCCACCATTATGCGTCATGGGCCACTGCAAGCGGGCTGGGCGCCAAACTCAACGCCTTTGTTATAGGCTCGGCAAACATGATCTCCAGCTACGGCATACCCGAGGCAATCACCATTACCATAATGGGCGTATTCCTCGTGTCGTTCGCAGCCACCACCCTGGATACAGCCACCCGGCTCCAGCGGTACATCATCGGCGAGCTGGCCCATGCAAGCAAAGTCCCCTCGGTTGCCGGAAAAACCCCGGCCACCCTGATAGCAGTGCTGACCGCTTTTATACTGGCATTCTACAACGGCTCAGGCAAAGGTGCGCTTACACTCTGGCCGCTTTTCGGAACCGCAAACCAGCTCCTGGCAGGACTTGCACTTCTGGTGATCACCGTCTACCTGGTCAAGAAACAAATCTCCACGGTATACACATTTCTGCCCATGGTGTTTATGATATTCATGACCGGCTGGGCCATGATCATGAACCTCAGCAAATTTTACAACTCCGGGAATATGCTGCTTTTCGCCATCAGCCTGTGCATTCTCGTTCTTGAAATATGGATGATTATAGAGGCGGTTGTATTCTTTAAAAAATTTCAGGCAAGACCGGAAGCATATACAGCAGACACAGGCACAAACGCCTGAAAATACTGAAACAAATGGAAATTCAGGGGCCCCCGTCATCCGGGTGCCCCTGTT
>JAWLES010000155.1:0-5754 GCA_041685935.1 Desulfobacteraceae bacterium
CGTGATCTTTTTATGCAGGCTCTCCTCGTTATCTGAACAGTTTTTGAACATAACCGGTTTGAATAAAAATCAACCTGAAACCGAAACATACGTATCCTTTCCACGGATTTCCTGCACAATGCCTGATGAGCCATAACCGTAATATTAAAAATATTTATTGAAATTGAACAAAGAGCCGATTATACTTCCATAAGAGGGGTATAAAATGAACATAAGTACATCCACATATCAGGCATACGGCATTAAAGGCTCATTTTACCCGCGCGTGAACACCCCGCCGGCTGATCCTTCCCCTGCAAAAACACCTGCTCGGTCACAAGAGACAAGCCGGAACACAGCCCCTGACCCTGCCTCCGGGTCCGCCAAAGGAGAAAACAACGGCGAAGGCGGCAACAGCAAGGAATTAACTTCGGAATCCAGCTTCGGAACCGGCCTTACCGAGGCGGAAAAAAAGATCGTGGAAAACCTCAAACAGACGGACCTGGAAATCAAACAGCATGAAATGGCCCATGTGGCGGCAGGAGCCGGCATCGTTACATCAGGCGCCAACTATACGTACAAAACCGGACCGGACGGTCAGCGTTATGCAGTAGGCGGTGATGTCAAGATTAACATGTCAGCCGTGCCCGGCGACCCTGAAGCCACCATAGACAAAATGGAAAAGGTCAGAAGAACAGCCCTGGCTCCGGCTTCCCCTTCCGCACAGGACCGGCGTGTGGCCTCAAAAGCATCAGCGCTAAGTGCCAGCGCCATGCAGGAATTGATGGTAAAGACTGCAAGGGAACAGGCCGCAGCAAGAGAGGACAAGGCATTCGGCAATCTTCGCAAGACCGCTGTGGACGGATATGCCAAGGCACAGAACGCGGCGCTGGATCCAGGGCCGTCTTTCAGTACCGCTGCCTGACCCCCTGGTTACTTTATAAGCCTGACGATCTCCTTGAACCCCTCGGCCTCGGTGGACTTCATCAGTTCAAACAGAATCATCTCGCAGGAAGTAACCGTACCGCCGATTCCCTTTATTGCCTCAAGCCCGATCTGCTTGTTGTTCAATGTTCTTGAGGATACGCATTCCTCAACAACCTTGACCCGGCATCCTTTTTCAACAAGGTCCGCTGCCGTCTGATATACACAGATATGGGTCTCGATTCCCGCCAGCAGAATACCGCTTCTTCCCAGGCGATTGAATTCGTTCATGAATTCTTCACTGTCGCAACAGCTGAATGTGTTTTTGGCAATGGGCGTGCTGTGCCCCATTAAATCCGACACCTCTTTAACAGTCGGCCCCAGGCTGCTCGGAACCTGCTCCATCCAGATCATGGGAATCTTGAGAATGTTCATCCCCTTTACAAGGATCTCAAGGCTGTTGTAAAGCCTCTGCTGCTCGTGCATAAGAGTGGCCAGCCTGCCCTGAATGTCGATGAGCACAAGTGCTGTATCGTCCCTGGAAAACATATTCAATCCTCCTTTTTCGGGTTTATACTTTAAGGCTTCCCCTTATATCTGAAATGCGGCTGATCCTTTTTTTTCTTTTAAACTTTTCCAGCCCTTGAATGATACGAATCATGGATCCCGGATCGGTAAGCGTCGCAGTTCCAACCTGAACTGCGGATGCTCCGGCTATCATAAATTCCGCAGCATCCCTTGCCGTCATGATCCCGCCGACACCTATCACGGGAATACTGACAGCCTGTGCGGTTTCATACACCATCCGCAGTGCCACAGGCTTTACAGCCGGGCCGGAAAGTCCGCCTGTTACATTGGCCAGCACCGGTCTTCCGGTATCCGCATCAACGGCAAGCCCTGTCAGGGTATTGATAAGTGAAACCGAGTCCGCACCCGCCTTTTCAGCACTTACAGCAATTTTTGCAATATCGGTTACATTGGGGGAAAGCTTGACCATCACGTGCTTGCCGGTTGCCTGCCGCACCTTGCGAACCACTTGATATGCCTGTTCCGGGTCGGTGCCGAAGGCTGCCCCCCCTTTTTCCACATTGGGACAGGAAATATTCACTTCAATGCCGCATATGCCGTCCAGTCCATCTGCAATGGAGGCCAGGCCGGCATATTCCTCGGCCCGCCCGCCGTAAATGTTCATGAAAATGTTTGTGTCAACCTCTTTCAAAAGCGGCAGCTTGTCAGAGACAAACCTGTTAATCCCGATATTCTCCAGCCCCACCGCATTCAGAAGTCCGCACGGCGTCTCCACGACCCTCGGTTCCGGGTTTCCTGTGGAAGGATAAAGGGAGAGCCCCTTGACAACAATTCCGCCAAGCTTGTCCAGGTCCACGGCATCCTTGTAGTCCAGCCCATATCCAAAAGTGCCGGAAGCTGCGATAACCGGATTTTTCAGTTTAAGGCCGCCGATATCCACTTCAAGGGTCATCCACAAAACTCCCTGTTTGAAAGGTGTTCAGGCAATTGCAGGAATAACAAGCCATTTATAGAAAAAGAATAGTACCATACCCGTGACAATGGTGGTAAGGATATTTTTAAAAAACCAGCCTGCCAGGGATGCTCCCACAGCTCCGACCAAATAGGGATTCTCAAGGGACAGATCCAAAGCCCCCTGTCCGGGCATGAGAACTGAAGGAAAAATGATTGCGGAAAGAACAGCGGGCGGCACGAATTCAAGGGACCTTTCCAGCAGGTCGGGAAACCTTACATAGCCTGAAATGGGGAACATGATATAACGGATCAGGTATGTAACAGTGGCCATACCCAGTACCATGTAAAGTTCATCCATGTTTCACACCCTGCCTCCTGTTAAGGCTGTCACAGATCATCCCGGCGGTCACCCCTGCCAGTGCGGCCGCCATGAGCCCGAGTTTATGGGGAAGAAAATTCAGAGCAACCGAAAAAATCCCTGCAGTGAATACGGCCGCCCACATCGGGGTGTTCACGAGATATGGAATCACCATGCCTATGAATGTGGCAGGCATGGCAAAATCAAGCCCCCATTTTTCAATGCCCGGAACTGTTTTGCCTATGGTAAGGCCTACAAGCGTACAAAGGTTCCAGTTCAAGTACATCAGCGCCATGGAGCCCAGATTGTAAATGTGCTTGTTTTCGCTGTCGTCCTTTTCCCGGTACCTTGCATATGCCACGGCAAAGGTCTCATCAGTAAGGCCGAACGAGAGCAGAAATTTCCACCTTCCGGAGAGCTTCCTGTAGTAAGGAATCAGGGAGGCGGCATATAAAAGATGGCGAAGATTTACCACCAGCGTGGTCAGGACGATGACAAGCCATCCCGCCCCCTGGCTGACAAGCCCGATGGCTACAAACTGGGCCGAGCCTGCGAACACGAAAATCGACATGCCCATGACCGCCTCGAATGAAAGACCGGCTCCCGAGGCGAGAGTGCCGAAAATAATTCCGAAGGGAACCGCGCCCAGAATCAGGGGAATCGTGTCCCCCGCCCCTTTCAGAAACTCTCTTCGGTTTGCGGAAGTCACTTTTGATCCGGTCAGTTCAGATTTTTGCTGCAGCAGTCACTGCCCGCGCACATACTGTCACATCCCTGGGGAGCTGCATTTTCATAACGTATGCCGTTTTTGTACTCATCAATTGCCTTTAAAAGGGTTTTTACTGCAAGCTGAATGCAGTGATGCTTTTTAGCGGGTACGTTTTCCAGGACACTGAAAATATGACCGTCATTCAACTGTTCCGCCTCCTTGAGGGTCTTTCCCCTGACGGTATCAACCACGGCCATTGCAGCGGATACGGCTCCGGGGCACCCGAGGACCTGATACCTTGCATCGGTTATCACACCGCTGTCTATTTTGAGATAGACCTTCATTGTATCACCGCATGTGCCTACCATTTCAGACACATGGTCCGCATCAGGGAAATCTCCCATAAAAGGCTTTTCCATGAAATACTGTATGGCCCTGTTCCCGTATCCTGACTCAGCAAGCGCCTTTTTTTCGCTCTCTATCGCCTGTGTGTTTCCTGACTGTTTGTTGTTCATTTAAACCTCTTTCACCCTGTATATCCTGTAAAAATATCATATAGCAGATACCGGCTATAGTCCTTAAACGTTTTTCCACCGTCTATATAATAGGAGGAAATTTCTTTCTGTCAAGCCCTGCGGTTTTCCGTCATTGATCCAGTTCCTCGGCATACTGTTTCACAGACGGGTTCCGGCTGAGAAAGCGGTACAAAGTAGCCCTGCCCACGGAAAGAAGCCGGGCGGCCTTTGATTTGTTGCCCCCGGTCTTTTCAAGTGCGGATATGACGGCGTCCGGATCAAGCTTGGTCTTTTGCTTCATTTCCCTGTCTTTTTTTTCACCTTCATTTTCCTGCATAATTTCCGGGCGCCCTGCCTGTTCCACAACTTCCATGGGCAGGTCATCAGGCTTTACCACGCCGCCCCTGGAGTGGACCACTGAAAACTGGATTACGTTTTTCAGCTCCCGTACATTCCCGGGCCAGTGGTAATCGAGCATGATATCCAAAGCCTGCTTTGAAATCGAAGGGGGTTTATCATTGTGTTCCTTTTCAGTTTCCTTGAGAAACCTGGAGATAAGAATCGGTATATCAGTCTTTCGCTCCCTCAGAGGAGGCAGTTTGATTGGAATCACGTTCAGCCGGTAAAAAAGATCCTGCCTGAAATTTCCTTTCCGGACCTCTTCTTTGAGATTTTTGTTTGTGGCGCTTATGATCCTCACATCAACCGAAACCTGCTTTTCTCCTCCAACCCTCTCAAAAACCCCTTCCTGAAGGAATCTTAAAATTTTAACCTGGGTTTTCAAAGGAAGTTCAGCCACTTCATCCAGAAACAACGTTCCCTTGTGGGCCAGTTCAAACCGCCCTTTTCGATCCTTTACCGCGCCTGAAAACGCACCCTTCACATGGCCGAAAAGCTCGCTTTCAACAATCCCCTCAGGAATCGCTCCACAGTTCACAGGCACAAAAATTCCGTTGCCGAAGGCGCTGTAATCATGAATTGCATTTGCAACCCTTTCCTTTCCCGTGCCTGTCTCGCCTGAAACATGAACCGGATACTTGTATACAGCCACATCCTTGATCTGCCGGAAAATGTCATGCATTGCCTTGCTTTTGCCGATTATCCCGGAAAAGCTGGTCATGGATTCGGCCTTCAGAGACAGGTCTATTTCATCCGTGAGGTCGCTGAACGACGCAATCACCCCGTTGAACACCCCTTCCTTGTTTTGAATGGCAGAAACCGTCATTTCGATCTGCCGGGTCTGCCCGTCCTTGGTTATGATGGTCAGGGGATACTCTGTTGTGCCCGAGGTAAAATCAGGTGAATTTTCATTGCAGAATGAGCATCTGTCTCCGCAGAAAGGAGAGGCGAACACCTGATGGCAGTCTCTGCCGAGCACCTCGTCTCTTGAGTATCCTGTAATCCGCTCTGCAGCCCTGTTGAAGAATGTTATGGTTCTGTCGGGCTTATGGGCGATTATACCCTGCTTGAGATTATCGATCACAAGGGAAAGGTTTTCCCTGTCAAGGAGTGTTTCAGCGAATTTTTCCATCAGAACGATCCTTTAATCCATGTCCATGATACATTTTTGTATCATGTGTACTCCTTTTTTTCAAAACTTTCAATACCTTTATGCAGATAAAAAAGAAGCGCCCTTACCTCAAGGCAGGTGCGCTTCTTTTTCATAAAACCGGTTTTCAGTATCTGCGGGGCGGACAGGTATTTTCAGGCCCCATGGAAAAATTTATCCCTTTGGTCCCATGCAGAGCTATGCATTTACAGTTGAGTCAGCCCGGTACAAATCATCC
>JAWLES010000156.1:0-5745 GCA_041685935.1 Desulfobacteraceae bacterium
AAGAATGTCTGCATTTTCTCCTTTTACTTTGACCGCTTCATCAATCGCCGATTGCAGAGAGGTGAACGGCTTCATGAACAATGAAGAGATCTTTTCCGGTTCAACGTCCGTGACAGCCCACATTTCGGCCCAGGTACTGATCTCGGCAAGTTTCCCTGCCTTGTGGTATCCAAGGACATAGCCCCTGTCGATTTTTTCAAGGGTCTCTGTTGCTGTTTCGCAACTGCTCAAAAGGTCTGCAAATGTTTTCCCGCCGATACCGTCCCTGCATTTTGCAACAAGTATCATGATCCCGTTTTCGCGAAGAGCCAGCTTGGCGTTTTCAGTGCCTTTCTGGGCCTGGTAAAGGTCGATGTCCTGGGGGAATTTAACAACCGATACCACGATGTCCGCCTTTTGTGCCAGCGGGGCGGCGAACACTTCGTTGGCTTTGTGGACGGCGTGAATGAAAGAGTCTTCAATATGACCCGCTGACGCGGCATATACATTGTGGTGTTTGTCCAGGACAGTCATGATGGAAAAAATTTCTTTGTTCACTGTTTTTATGGCGTCCACCATGTCCTCGTGTACGGGGTTGCCTTCCAGGGCGAGTGCTTTTGCAGCCGGATTCAAAGCAAGCTTGTGATTTCTCTCCACGGTCTCGAATCCTGCAATGCCGGGCAGGAAGGATTTTCTCCCGCCTGTATAGCCTGCGAAATAGTGGGGTTCCACCGAACTGATGATTATGATCTTGTGTGCGTCAGCCCCTTCCTTGTTAACATACATGGGGGTTCCGTTGGAGGATTTTCCAAGGTAGACCATGTCCTCATCCTTTCTGGCGTCGTGTACTATGATCCGGTCGCGGACCGTTTCCAGAAACCTGCCGAATATCTGCCCGAGTTCCTCTTCAGTGGGGCCCCTGTGAACGCCGGTTGCAATAATGAATCTGTAATCCACGGTTTTGAGCTGCTCCATGATCGAGCTTATGACTTTCTCGGTCGGGGTGGGGCGTGTGGCGTCATTGACGATGATCAGCACATCCCGGGCGTCACTGAGGAAGGTCTCGAGGGAGCTGCTGTTTAGCGGGTTCTGCAGGGCATTTTCAATAACGGTGTTTTCATTGCTGATTTCCACGTCATTTGCTTCAAGGAAAGAAACATTGGCTGCGTCGCTGATTTCAACCTGCTGCTTTCCATTCCTGTCATAGGGTATATCTATTTTCATAAACCGGAACTCCGATGGTTTAAATTGGCTGTTTGGCACCCAGCTCTTCCATGAACTGATCGATTTCAGCCTGGAATCCGGATTTGTCACCGGGTGCGATTTCAACAAGTCTGATACGGTCCGGATCCATATCCATACTTTGAAGCATTCTTTTCATGGACCGTATCAGCCGGGCTGCCTTGACGTTGCCTTCATGGGAACATTCCCCTTCCGGGCAGCAGGCTACCATTATGCCTCTGGACCGGTTCAGGAAAGGCTCGAGCAAAAGCGGGATGTCCAGCCGGCCGCCGCACATGTTCACCAGGATCTTGTAGTCCCTGTCATGCATAGTTTTGTCTTCGAGCCTGGATGCCTGCAGGTCAGGGTAGTATGACCAGTTGCAGGCGAACACAATCGCTTTTGCCCTGGTGTTGTTTTTGAAAAAGTCCTTTATTTCCGAGGAAAGCTCGTCCCTTGAAGTGCCGTACGTGGATTCGATGCGGATGGCTCCGGCAGGGCAGGTTTCAACGCATATCCCGCAGCTCTGACATGCCGCAGGGTCAACGATGATTTTGCTGTTTGCGTAACTCCTTGCTTCGTGGGGGCATGCGGAGATGCACGCAAGGCAGAGGGCACAGTTTTTACCTGTCACGGATGTGGTTCCCGGTCCGGTGAACCCGGCTGCCAGAAGATCCTTTTTGGCGTCCGTGAAAATTTCCGTAAGGGGGACCCCTGAGGAACATGCTGCTTCACATCTTTTACAGTAAAAACAGGAAAAAATTTTTTCAGCAGCGTATTCAGACGGAATGATTCCGCCGGTGAGCAGGCCGTAAATCATGATCAGCCTTGCCCTGGGGGCGTCTGATTCCCATCCGGTATGCTTGAACAAAGGGCAGTGCTCATAGCAGTATCCGCATCTTATACATCCTGCAAGGGTGTTTTTCCATTTTTCCATATGTGCAAATTCAATCTGTCCGGATTCCATTGTTAAATCCCCTTTGTTTAGCTGTTCACGGAATATCTCAAGTCAGTGGCCGTCACCCAGTCATCCGGTGCCTGCATGAGCTTCCCCGGGTTCAGGATGTTGTTTGGATCCAGGGCCTTTTTGACGGCACGCAAAATGCCGAGGGAGTCTTTTTTCTCCTCTTTGAAGGATTGGGCCTTGGAAAGGCCGATACCGTGTTCAGCGCTGGTGGTCCCTTTGATGGACCTGACATAGTCATATATTTCTGTAATCGCTTTTCTGGCCGACTCCCACTGGTCCTGCCGGTCGGTATCCATGAGGATTTTGGTGTGCATGCAGCCGGAACCGCAGTGGCCGTAAGCCGTCATGATAATATTGTGTTTTTTTGCGGTTTCATGAATTTTTGCGGCAGTGTCAGCCATTTTGGAGTAGGGTACGGCCATGTCGTCGGCAAGTGAGGTGGACGCGAGGCTGTCGTCGTACTTGGAAAGTGCTGGAAACAGCTTTTTTCTTCCCATGAAAAGCTTGGCGCGCTCGGTAGGATCATAGCTGCTTTTGATGTCCATCCCCCTGTGCCTGGCACAGATTTTCTGCATTCTGTTGATTTCATAATCCACAGCCTCTTTCACCATGCCGTCAGCCTCATAGATTAATGCGGCTGCAACCTCTTTGAGTCCCAGGTTCATGGTCTTGTTCACGGCACTGATGGCGACACTGTCCACAAGTTCCAGCATGGACGGGTTCGCCCCGGATGCCATGATTTCACCGACCGCCTCTCCTGCGTCACGGAGGGTGTCGAAATTGGCAACACCCAGGCATCTGAATTCAGGTATGGGAACGAATTTAAGCGTGGCTTCAACCACAATCCCGAGAGTCCCTTCAGCTCCTACCATAAGCTTGTGGAGCTGGTACCCGGATGCTTCCACCTTGGTGAAAGCGCCGAGGGTCACCAGTTCTCCGGTGGGAAGCACCACTTTCATGCCGAGGACCGCATCCCTTGTGGCACCGTACTTCACCGACCGTACACCGCTTGCATTGTTTCCGATTTCACCGCCGATGGTGGCGATTCTGCTCGATGCAGGCGTGGGCGGATAAAAAACCCCGTACGGCTTCAGCGCCAGGTTGAGATCATCATCCACCACACCCGGCTCAACCCTGCAGTAAACATCCGGCATATTGATTTCAAGTATCCGGTTCATCTGTTTCATATCCATTATAATACCGCCCTGCACAGGAACCACCTGGCCGCACATGCCGGACCCGCCGCCCCTTGATATCAGAGGTACGAGGTTCTGATTGGCGTAGTGTACTATTTCCTGGACCTGTCCCGTGTCCTCCGGCCTTACCACCACCCATGGAACCGCACTGTGTACGGAGGAATCAGAGCCGTATATATAAAGATCCGCAGGATCGGATTTGACGTTGGCATCCCCAACAATACTCCTCAATCTGGATTCATCAATCCCCTTCATTTTTCTCCCCTTCATTTTTTAAGACTTTCCCCTTTCATATTTAAAAAGGGGCGATTCAGTCAAGGAAAATATTTTTTCTTTTAAAAATATTCGTCTTGAACAAAAAATACAACAAAGTTATGATACTTTTGTTTATGATCAAATGAAAAAAATACACGAAATTATGGTGGATCTATGACATACAAAGTTCGTTTTTTGCCGCATGAAAAAGAAGTTCAAGTGGAGGACGGGGATAACCTGATACGGGCCGCAATGGAGAGCGGGGTTCATATAAACGCTTCCTGCGGGGGTGAAGGCGTATGCGGAAAATGCAGAGTGATCGTGGAGCAGGGCGAGATCGAGGACGGTGTTTCCGAGTATCTGACCGAGGAGGACATTGAAAAAGGTTACAGACTGGCATGCCGGTCCACCGTTCGTTCCGACCTTGTAATCCGCATACCCGTGGAGTCGGAAGTGGATACAAGCAGGCTCGAATTCAGGACCAACGCACGCCAGACGGCAAAAGAGGGTGAATTCGACATTACTCACCTCAAGGAGAGCGGGCTTTTTATCCCTCCTGTGCACAAGATATTCCTGGATCTCCCGGAACCCTCGGCCGACGACAACATGCCTGATGTGACCCGGATCGTGAACGAGCTCAGGATTAAACACGACGAGCACCGGCTGGTGACTGATATCGGGTTGATCCGAAAGATACCTGATACTTTGCGGGAGAATAGTTTTGAAGTGACCGCCACCATCGCAAGACCGGTCCGGAAAGACGGCAGAAATCATATTGTCGATGTGGAAGCCGGGGATACAACCGACCGGAATTATGCCGTTGCCATTGATATCGGCACCACCACGGTTTACGCCCAGGTACTTGATGTGAGCTCCGGCGAGGTGATCGCCCAGCACGGGGAATTCAACTCGCAGATCAGTTACGGAGAGGATGTGATTTCCCGGATCGTATATGCGGAAAAGGGTGACGGCCTTGATGTACTCAATGCAAGGATTGTGGAGACCATTGACAAGATCCTGGAAAAAATCCGCAAGCAGGCCGGCATCGACACAAAGGAGATATCCACGGTGACCCTGGCCGGCAACTCCACAATGACTCAGCTCTTTTTGAAGATCAATCCCAGGTATATCAGGCGGGCGCCGTATGTTCCCGCTTCCGTGCTGTATCCACCGCTCAGGGCTTCGGATGTGGACATTGATCTTTCCGATCATACCACGGTACTGGTCTATCCCGGCGTATCCAGCTACGTGGGCGGGGATGTGGTGGCCGGAATCATGGGGTCGGGCATGTACCGCACGGAGAAAACGACCCTTTACATGGATATCGGCACAAATGCCGAGATCGTTATCGGCAACAAGGACTGGATGGTATGCACTGCTGCCTCAGCAGGCCCCGCCTTTGAGGGCGGAGGCGTCAAATTCGGCATGAGGGCCGCCAAAGGGGCGATTGAAGATTTCTCCATCGATCCTTTCTCCTTTGAACCCATGGTCATCACGGTGGGACAGGTGAAGCCCAAAGGAATATGCGGATCAGGGCTTATCACCATTGTGGCCAGGCTGTTTGAGGCAGGCGTCATCGACAACAGCGGCAAATTCAACAGGAACCTGGACACTGACCGGGTTAGGCAGACTGATGATATCTGGGAGTATGTACTGGTCTGGAAGGATTCCACCCAGATAGACAGGGATATTGCAGTCACGGAGCCGGATATCGATAACCTGATACGTGCCAAAGGGGCCATGTACAGTGCCGCACATACGCTGCTTGAAGAGATCGGGCTGACCATAAACGATATCGAGGACATTGTTCTTGCCGGCGGATTCGGCAACTATGTGGACCTTGAAAGCGCTACGATCATAGGCCTTCTCCCGGAAACGGAATCCGGCACAATCACCTACCTGGGCAACGGCTCCCTTCTGGGCTGCAGGATGAACTGCCTTACCAACAGCCTCCGCAGGGATGTGGGACATGTGGTGAACATGATGACCAACTTTGAGTTGGCTGAAACCAATTCCTACATGGACCATTACATGGGCTCTCTTTTCCTGCCGCATACCGAGCTGCACTATTTCCCCAAGGTCAAGGAGAGGCTTGAAAAGGCCAGGAACAGGTAATGGAAGAACATG
>JAWLES010000157.1:0-5730 GCA_041685935.1 Desulfobacteraceae bacterium
AGTGATGCTGGAACCGGTCCAGGGGGAGGGCGGTGTAATACCTGCAGACCCTGGATATCTTCAGGCAGTGAGACGGCTTTGCGATGAAAAGGGGATTCTTCTGATATTCGACGAGGTGCAGACCGGCATGGGACGGTGCGGCAAACTCTTTGCCCACCAGGTTTACAACGTGGTCCCTGATATCATGACACTTGCAAAGGCCCTTGGAAACGGGCTTCCCATAGGTGCCATGCTTGCATCGGACAAAGCGGCTTCAGGGTTTGACAGGGGGAGTCATGCATCCACTTTCGGTGGCACACCCTTGATCACTGCTGCAGCATTAAGGGTTCTCGAGATCGTGGGAGATCAGGGATTCCTGGACAGGGTCGGAAAAGCGGGCGCCTATTTCAAAGCAAGACTGCAAGAGCTTCAGGAAAAGCATGAAAGCGTTAAAGAGGTAAGGGGTGAAGGGCTTCTTCTCGGAATGGAAATTGACGGAAATGCTGACGAAATAGTGGAAAAATGTTTGAAAAAAGGGTTTATTGTTAACGCAATTCAGGGTAAAATTATCAGATTTGCACCGCCTCTGATTGTAACAGAGGAGGAGATTGATAAACTTGTGGATGTTGTGTCCGAATTGCTGGGTAAGGAGAACCGGGTTTGAAAAAAGATTTGCTATGCCTTCTGGATCTTGAAAAAAAAGATTTTGAAAGCCTTTTTGAAAAGGCTTTTGCACTTAAAAAAAGATATAACCGGGGAATACCGGACCGAAGCCTTGTGGGGAAAACCCTGGGGCTGATATTCGACAAGAAATCCACCCGGACAAGGGTTGCGTTTGAGACTGCCATGATGCAGCTTGGCGGCGGCTCCATCTACATGAGCACCCAGGAGACGCAGATATCAAGGAACGAGCCTGCCAAGGATACTGCACGCGTTCTTTCAAGGTACATTGACTGCCTTTCAATGAGAACGTTTGACCATTCTCTTGTGGAAGAGTTCGCAGCCCATTCCTCCATACCTGTTATTAATGCGCTCACGGATTTTTACCATCCCTGCCAGGTTTTGAGCGATATAATGACGGTGATTGAAAAAAAGGGCGGCTACAGGGACCGGAAAATCGTATGGGTGGGAGACGGCAACAATGTCGCAGCCTCCTGGATCAATGCCGCTGCCGTGCTTGATCTTGATCTGGTGGTGGCCTGCCCTGGTAAACATGCAGTTTCAGCCGATATTGTTGAAAAAGCCTCTGCATTCGGAGGAGAGCGTATTCAATATACCGACGACCCGGTTTCCGCAGTAAAGGATGCGGATGTTGTGTATACGGATGTGTGGGCGAGCATGGGCCAGGAGGGGACACTTGAGGAGAAGCTTGCGGAGTTTGAAGGGTTCCAGGTCAATGCGGAACTTCTGTCAAAAGCAAAAGATGATGTGATGGTCATGCACTGTCTGCCTGCACACAGGGGCGAAGAGATTGCCGAAGAGATCCTTGAGGCGCCTGACGCTGTTTTCTGGGACCAGGCCGAAAACAAGCGGCATATGCACAAGGCTATACTGGAAGCACTTATTCAAGAGACTATAGACTAGAAACAAGAGACAAGAGATTGGAAAAAAGCCCGGACTTTTATATAACAGCCATGGTGCAGTGGCATCACAACGAAGATCGAAACTTGATAGAAGAGAGTGCGACCTATCGGCAAAGTACAAGTATGAAACCCCTTGTTTCTTGTCTCTTGTTTCAAGTTTCTTGTAAAAAGGAGAATCGGATTGTCTGACATAAAAAAAGTGGTACTGGCGTATTCAGGGGGACTGGATACATCGGTTATTTTAAAATGGCTTATTGAAACCTACCAGTGCGAGGTTGTCACATACACTGCGGATCTCGGCCAGGAAGAGGAGCTGGACGGCCTTGACCGCAAAGCAATATCCACAGGGGCGGTGAACGCCCATGTGGAGGACCTGAGAGAGGAATTCGTGCGGGATTACGTGTTCCCGGCGTTCCGGGCCAATGCGATCTACGAGGGCCAGTATCTTCTCGGAACCGCTATCGCCCGGCCTTTGATAGCAAAACGCCAGGTCGAGATCGCTGCGAAAGAGGGTGCGGATACGGTGAGTCACGGCGCCACAGGCAAGGGCAACGATCAGGTCAGGTTTGAGCTCGGCTACTATGCAGTGAATCCTGAAATCAAAATCGTCTCCCCATGGAGGGAATGGGACTTGAATTCCCGGACCCGGCTTATGGCGTTCGCTGAAAAGCACGGGATCGAAGTCCCTCAGACACCGGACAAGCCGTACTCCACTGACAGGAACATGCTTCATATCAGTTATGAAGGCGGTGTTCTGGAAGATCCCTGGGCCGAAGCCACTGATGATATGTATACCATGTCCGTAAGACCTGAAGATGCCCCGGATTCCCCTGAAATCGTTGAAATTGACTTTGAAAAGGGAGACCCGGTTGCAATCAACGGTGAAACCCTTTCTCCGGCAGCCCTTTTAAAAGAGCTCAACACCATTGCAGGCAGGAACGGAGTGGGCAGGATCGACATTGTGGAAAACAGGTTTGTGGGCATGAAATCAAGGGGTGTTTATGAAACCCCGGGCGGAACGGTTCTGAGGGCCGCCCATATGAACATGGAATCAATCACCCTTGACAGGGAGGTTGCTCATATAAGGGATTCATTGATTCCCAAGTATGCGGAGCTGATCTACAACGGGTTCTGGTTCTCTCCGGAGATGGAGATGCTTCAGAACATGATAGACCACACCCAGAAAAACGTATCAGGCCGGGTTCGGCTCAAGCTTTACAAGGGCGGATGCCACGTGCTTGCCAGGGAATCAGACAACTCGCTGTACGATGAAGCATTTGCCACGTTTGAGGACGACGAGGTCTATTCACAAAAGGATGCTGAAGGGTTCATCAAGCTCAACGCACTGCGGATGAGGATCAAAGAGCTTTCCAAAAAAAGATCGGGGCGGTAGCATGACTGAAAAACTTTGGGGCGGCAGGTTCACGGAAAGCACCGACAGAATGGTTGAAAAGCTCAATGCATCCATCCATTTTGACAAACGGCTGTATGCCCAGGATATCCAGGGCAGTATCGCCCATCTGGAGATGCTGGCCTCTGAATCCATTATCACTGAAGAAGAATCGGCTGCCCTGAAAAAAGGACTTCTAAGGGTAAAAGAGAAAATCGAATCCGGCGGGATGGTCTATTCGGATGCGCTGGAAGACATTCACATGCACGTGGAAAACGAGCTTGGAAAAGAGTGCCCGGGCTCGGCCAGAAAACTTCATACCGCAAGGAGCCGGAACGACCAGATCGCCCTGGATGTAAGGCTCTATGTCAAGGATGAAATCAACCGGATTCTTCAGTTGTTCCAAAAACTTCAAAAAGAGATCGTCAGGCTCGCAAAGGCAAATATCGACGTGGTCATGCCAGGATATACCCACATGCAGAGGGCCCAGCCGGTTTTGTTTGCTCACCACATGATGGCATATTACGAGATGTTCAAGAGGGACATCCAGCGTATGGAAGACTGCCTTGAAAGAACCGATTCCATGCCGCTCGGCACGGCAGCCCTTGCCGGGACAACCTATCCGGTCAACCGGGAGCTTACCCGCCAACTCCTCGGGTTTTCCAAACTTTCTGAAAACAGTATTGATGCGGTGTCAGACAGGGATTTTGTCATGGAGTTCATATCGAGCGCCTCCATCGCCATGATTCATTTTTCAAGATTGTCAGAAGAGCTGATCCTCTGGTCCACAACCGAATTCGACTTTGTAAGTATTTCAGATGCCTTTACCACAGGCTCCAGTATCATGCCCCAGAAGAAAAACCCTGATGTGCCCGAACTTGTCAGGGGCAAAACCGGCAGAGTTGCAGGCAACCTTATGTCCATCATCACATTGATGAAATCACTGCCGCTTGCCTACAACAAAGACATGCAGGAGGACAAGGAGCCGCTGTTTGATACTGTTGATACCCTGAAGGCCTGCATTGATATTTATACCCGCATGATTCCCAATATTGAGGTGAAAAGGGAAAATATGTACAACGCCTGCAGCCGAGGTTTTCTGAATGCAACCGAACTTGCGGACTACCTTGCCGTGAAAGGAGTGCCTTTCCGGGATGCCCATTCAGTTGCAGGAAAAGCTGTGGCCCTTGCCCTTGATAAAGGATGCGAGCTCCAGGATTTGACGATTGATGAATTTAAAGCATTCAGCGAACATATCGAGGATGATATTTATGAATGCCTTACTGTGGAGAGCATGATCAGCCGCAGGATTTCGCACGGCGGAACCGGGTATGAGAATGTAAGAAAAGCGGTTGAAAAAGCATTTTCGGAGCTTGAAGAGAAATGAAATCCCCAGCCCGGATTGCAGTTGCCGTTTTCATTTTCCTGTGTGCCGGACCCGTTTTTGTGTCAGGATGCGGCAAAAAAGGCCCGCCCCGTCCGCCTGAAGGGGAGAGTATTGCACCTCCCACTGGTCTCACGTACGAGATAAAAGAGAATACAGCCCATCTTCGGTGGAAAACGCAGGATGATTCAAATGCGGGACAGTTTGAAATTTTTAAGGCAGAGCAGCCTGTTGAGGGCTGCAACGGGTGTCCTGTGAAGTTCGAGATGATCCGGAAGGTTCCAGCCGATCAGACCTCGTTCGCATACGAGCTCAGCAGGGGAACACGGTACTATTTCCGGGTAAGGTCGGTTGAATCCGGTGACAGGACAAGTGATTATTCCAATACGGTGAGGTTTGAACACTGATTATGCAGGACTCCTGTTGCGCGTATATCTCCATGGGCTCCAACATGGGCGACAGGGCGGCAAATCTTCGCAGGGCTGCTGACATGCTGGATCAGTCAGGGCCGGTTTTATTTAAAGACCGGTCCGGGTTCTACATGACCGAACCTGTGGATTACACCGACCAGGAGTGGTTCGTGAACGGGGTTTTGAAGGTTGAAACCGCCCTTGATCCGTTTGAACTTCTGGATCTTCTCAAAAAAATTGAAAATGCAATGGGACAGTTCCAAAAAAAAATCCGGTTCGGCCCCAGGATCATTGACCTGGATATTCTCTATTATTCGGACCGGGTGATTAAAAATGATATACTTGAGATTCCGCATCCGAGAATGCACAAAAGGTATTTTGTATTAAGGCCGCTTTATGATATAGACAGGGATGTTTTACACCCGGTGCTAAAAAAAACACCTGGTGAACTGTTGGACAATATCAAAGGCAAAGACAGAGAGAATCAGAAAATTATACCGTTGAGGGAGGAATGAATTGAAGTTTTTTATAGACACTGCAAATATTGAAGAGATAAAGGATGCCAGCAACATGGGGATGGTGGACGGAGTCACCACCAATCCGTCCCTGATCGCCAGGGAGGAAGGGCAGTTCCTTGATATAATAAAGGAGATAGCCGGTATAGTCAAAGGGCCGGTGAGTGCGGAAGTCATCAGCCTGGACTATGAGGGAATGGTGAGTGAAGCGCGTGAACTTGCAGGAATCAGTGACAATATTGCCGTAAAAATCCCCATGACCACCGAGGGGCTGAAAGCGGTCAAGACTTTGTCCGGAGAGGGCATCCGGACGAATGTCACCCTTGTGTTTTCAGCACTGCAGGCTTTGATGGCCGCCAAGGCTGGAGCTTCGTATGTAAGTCCGTTTGTGGGCCGGCTTGATGATCTTGCTGAAAACGGCATGGACCTGATCGAGGATATCGTTCAGATCTATCAGAATTACGGGTTC
>JAWLES010000158.1:0-5687 GCA_041685935.1 Desulfobacteraceae bacterium
CATGCAGCTTCAAGCCCTTGAGGCCGGAATCAAACGCCTCCTGCAGGATCTCTTCAGCATTTTCCTCTCCGGGATATACTGTGGCCATGCCTGTCACCCGGCCCTTGAACTGAGTGCATTTCTCCCCCATATACCGGTTCAGCTGTCTTGCAATTCCAGGCTTGTGCGCATACTGAAACGCGACCACATGAAAGATACCACGGGACAGAAGAAAGTCAATCAGTTGGGACGTTTTCATCTGATACCTGATCTGCCAGGCATTCGTGTCAAACCACTTATGGATTGCGGAAAAAAGATCCCATGGAAAAATGTGAACATGGGAATCGACCACCCGGGGAAACCCTGCTGGAACACTTTCTCCTTGCCTGTCCTGAATCAAAGGTTTTACGTTTTTAAGCATAAAAACACCTGCAAGCTGCAGCAAATCCCGTGGAGTGATCTGCTCTCTATCTATTTTTGTTTATCGATACAGAGAGCTTCTTCCCTAATCGGTGAGCTTTGTCCATTGCCTGGTCATCATTTTTCACTTTTCCTTTATCAAAAATCCTGAGCACTGCCAGCTCCCCTATTATTTCATAGCCAAGCGCTTCAAGCGGTTTTTTCATAGCTTCTAAAGTAAACCCCATATCTTCAATGGATTCCTGTTCACATATTGCGGCAACCACAGCCTTTCTGTTCTGATCAGCCAAATTGCTGGACCAGCTCCTCGGTCGGTCATTTTCAAAATTATAAAAACAATAAAGCCGGTCGATAAATGCTTTCATCCAGGAGGTGAGATTATAGTTGTGAGTCGGCGACACAAGCACTAATCCCTTTGAGGCCGCCAGTTCCGGATACACCAGTGACATGCCGTCGATCAGGCCTGTACATATCTTATCCTTTCTGCATTTTTCACATCCTATGCATCCGCTGAAGTCGATATCCGTTAAATTGTAGTGATCAGAATGAACTTCCTCCAGGTTAACTCCGGACATAATTCTATTGAGCAGTACGTCTGAGTTCCCGTTCCTCCTGGGACTTCCGCTGAATCCAATTACTTTATTCTCCGGATTCATATTTTTCAGATTAATAAGTGATAACGGCATAATCACATCCTCCTGTGGATAGGGATTTTCCACTTATTGTTTTAATATACCCAAACAAATGGAAAATCAGGCATAATTTTTCCACTTTTGGCTCTTGTATTAAATAACATGGAAAATCACTCAAACTTTATGAACCATACACAAAAATTTTATACGGGGCAAGACAGGAATGTAAGGGGTGTTAGGGTGTAGCAAGCCGGGATAAAAGCCCGGGAGCTTTTGTGACTCCCGGGCGGAGAATGTTTTCCGTTATCCGATTCCGCCGAATGCAATATTCAGAATCATTACGAGCAGGGCCACGGATACGAATACGTATTTGGCATAGGGTTCGAACCATTTTCCGAAGCGCCTGGCAGCGTTTTTATTGATTTCGGCCCGGGCCTTGTCAGCTCCGAAGATCCAGAAAAAGACCACTGCTGATACCAGGGCGCCGAACGGCAGGACATAAACGGTTGCGATGTCTGCCCACAGCCCGAACCTTGCCATGTCGGTATCAAGGGGCAGGCCGATAACAAAGGCGATCAGGCTCAGCACTATCACCGCCCATGTTCTGGAAATGCCGGTTTTATCCATGAATCCGTCCACAGCCGGTTCAAGCATGCTAACCGAAGAGGAAAAGCCGGCAAATACCACTGAAAGGAAGAACAGGATGCCGAATATATGACCTCCCGGCATCTGATCGAACACATTGGGGATGGTCACGAAAAGCAGTCCCGGGCCGGCTGCAGGATCCAGGTCAAACGCGAAAACAGCCGGTATGATGGCGAATGCCGCAAGCAGTGATGCCATGAAATTGAACAGGACCGTCTGCATGGAAGCGGAGGGTATGTCGGTATCGTCCCTGGCGTAGCTTCCGTAGACCAGCATGGTGGCACCGCCCAGGCTCAGGGTGAAAAACGCCTGTCCCAGCGCCATGACCCAGGTTTCGGTTTCAGCAAGTTTGGCCCAGTCAGGCACAAACATGTATGCAAGACCGTCCCCTGCGCCGGGAAGGGTAACGGATCTGATCAGCAGAATAACAAGAATCCCGAAAAGAACAGGCATCATGATTCTGTTTGCCTTTTCGATTCCCTTCTGCACCCCGAAAAGCACGATCACCATTGTGCCGAGAACGGCTGCCGCATGCCAGCCTATGGTTTCACCGGTTCCGGTGAAGGTGCCGAAGTATTCAGGGATGTTCATGCTGCTGAAGGCTCCTGTCACGGAAAGGACAAAGTATTTCAGGAGCCACCCGATCACGATGGCGTAGAATATGTATACCGCAAAAACCGCCATTACCGGGATAAATCCCAGGGCCGCCCCTATCTTGCCGGTACCGGTTTTCCTTGCTTCAAACACGTTTCTGAATGCGCCGATGGCCCCTTTGCGCTGGCTTCGCCCGAATGCCCACTCCTCCATCAGGCCGACACTGGCGATACAGAAAACAAACAGAAGATACGGTATTAAAAAAGCGGCTCCTCCGTACGCGCCCATGCGCCATGAAAAAAGCCATATGTTGCCGAGGCCTATGGCCGATCCCACGCTGGCCAGTATAAACCCCATTTTCCCGGTCCATCTTTCCCTTTTCATGAAACCTCCTATAATTATTCAGCTTTCAGGCTGAATACTGAAAACCGCAGGGGTTGTCAAGGACAAAAAATATTTTGCATAAATTCGAAACGCAAATGCCGGATTTACGTCCTGACTCCGGCATTTGCATTTGTTTTACAGGTTGAAATTGTTTGTGGATCAGTCGATTTGAGCATAGAAGTCGTTGCCCTTGTCATCCACGATGATAAAGGCGGGAAAATCCTCGACAGTGATCATAAAGACCGCTTCCATGCCGAGCTCTTCATATTCAACAAGCTCCACACTCCTGATACAGTCCCGCCCCAGCCGTGCGGCAGGACCGCCTGGCGATCCGAGATAGAATCCTCCGTATGTTTTGCATGCATCCGTTACCTGCTGTGACCGGTTCCCCTTGGCCAGCATGATCATGGAGGCCCCTTGCTTCTGGAACTCGGGCACGTACGGGTCCATCCGGCCGGCAGTGGTGGGGCCGAAGGAACCGGAAGCCTGTCCGTCAGGGGTTTTGGCCGGGCCTGCGTAGTAGATGATGTGGTTCTTGATATAATCGGGAAGACCTTCCCCCCGGTCCAGACGCTCCTTGAACTTGGAATGTGCGATATCTCTTGCCACAATTATCTTGCCGGACAGCAGAAGCCGCGTGGAAACGGGATACTGACTGAGCTGAACCCGGATCTCGTCCATGGGCCGGTCCAGGTCCACCTTAACCGCTTCGGCCATGGCTGGCTCGGTGTCCGGCAGGTATCTGGACGGATCATCCTCGAGTTTTTCCACAAACAAACCGTTTTCATTGATCTTGGCCTTGATCTGCCGGTCCGCGCTGCAGCTCACCCCGATGCCCACCGGGCAGGAGGCCCCGTGCCTGGGAAGCCGGATCACCCGGACATCCAGGGCAAAGTGCTTTCCGCCGAACTGGGCGCCCAGGCCCAAAGATTGAGCCCGTTCCATCACCTTTTGCTCGATCCGGGTATCCCGGATGGCATGGCCTGTGATGTCCCCTTTTTCCGGCAGGGAATCAAGATACCTGGCCGATGCCAGTTTCACGGTCTTGAGATTGGCCTCGGCAGATGTTCCGCCGATCACGAACGCGATGTAATAGGGCGGGCAGGCCGCCGTTCCCAGGGACTTCATCTTTTCGGCAAGAAAATCCACCAGTCCCTCCTCGGAGTTCAGCACCGCCTTGGTCATCTGGTAGAGAAAGGTCTTGTTGGCTGACCCTCCTCCCTTGGCCATGAAAAGGAACCTGTATTCATCCCCCTGGACAGCGCTGATGTCGATCTGGGCAGGCAGGTTGCATTTGGTGTTCTGTTCGTCAAACACGGTCAGGGGAGCGTTCTGGGAATACCGCAGATACCCTTGGGTATACGCATCAAAAACTCCTTTGGAGAGCATCTTTTCATCATCCCCTCCAGTGAAGACCTGCTGCCCTTTTTTACCCATTACAATGGCAGTGCCGGTGTCCTGGCACATGGGATACACCATGTCCGCGGAAATCACCGCATTTTTCAAAAGCTCCAGCGCCACGTACCTGTCGTTGTCCGAAGCCCCGGGGTCATCCACAATCGCTTTCAGCTTTTGAAGATGTTCAGGCCGGTATTTGTGTGCCACGTCGGTGAATGCCCGCCTGGACAGTTCGGCAAGGCCCTCCGGGTCCACCTTGAGCATTTTTTTGCCTTCGAACTCACCTGTGGAGACATACCGGTCAGACACCAGTGTATATTCAGTCTCATCCCCCTTGAGGGGAAACATGGTTTCAAATTTGAATTCCGTCATTTTCAGCTCCGTCTGGTAAACGCCATTTTCCGTCTGAGATACGCGATCCGGGTCTGGTGGGGCAGATCCTTGGGGCAGTAATCCTCGCACCCCAGAAGGGTCATGCACCCGAACACCCCGTCGTCATCGCCTATGATATCATAGTATTCCTCGTCCGACCGCTTGTCCCTTGGATCAACTGCATATCTGGCAAGCCGCATGAAACCGGCCGCCCCAAGAAAATCATCCCGCATTCTCCGAGTAGCGCATGCTGAAAGGCACACCCCGCATTCCACGCATCGCTCCAGCTCGTATATCTCGTCAGCCGTGTCCGGGTCCATGGTCTCCTCCAGTTTGTCAAGATCCACGTTGTCAGCGTGCTTGTCATGGATCCAAGACTCCACACGCTCGCTCATGGCCCGGAACACCTTGCCCGTATTCACGGAAAGATCCCCGATCAGCTCGAACCCCGGAAGTGGAAGAAGCTTGATCACGCCGTCCGGGTAGTTGGCCGTGAGCGTCCGGCATGCAAGGCCGGGTGCGCCGTTGATGACCATGCCGCAGGAGCCGCATATGCCGGCCCTGCAGACAAAATCGAACTGGAGCGAAGGATCCTGGTATTCCCGGATCTCGTTCAGTGCTATAAATATGGTCATACCGGGTGCTTCTTTGACCCTGTAGGTTTTCATTTTAGGCGTATCCCCTTTTACCCGGGGATTGTACCTTAATATCTCAAAGGTCAGAGTTCTGGCGCTTTCCTGTATATCCTTCTTGTCCTGAGTATCCTGCTTTTCCTGTACTGCTTGCCCGCACATTATTTAAACCCCCTGCCTACTCGTTCATTCCTGCCGGTGAATTTTACCGGAATATCAACGGGATTGATCATCTCCTGTACCTCGAACCGGTCCGCGTCAGGATTTTCCTGTTTCACGGTTTCAATTTCCCCGATCCGCTTTTCCGTGTCAGGGTGGGGAATAATATTGTCCACCCCGTATCCCCTGGATGCCGGGGGCATCTCCATCTTCATCACATCAAGCGGCTCGTAGTTCACTTCCGGAAGGTCCTCGTCCTCGCTTTTCCAGGTTGTCAACGTCCGGTTAAGCCAGTCCCTGTCGTTTCTTTCAGGGTAATCTTCCCTTGCATGGGCGCCGCGGCTTTCCGTCCTCAGCATAGCACCGTACGCCACACACTGGGCAAGCTTGATCATCTTGGGCACCCGGATGGCTTCCACAAGTTCCGGGTTGGAAGAGCTGATCCGGTTTCGAAGCGCAATGTTTTTCGCCC
>JAWLES010000159.1:0-5658 GCA_041685935.1 Desulfobacteraceae bacterium
TTCCATCCACGATGTTATGCCGGAAACCCTGGATCAGGTGTTGGAAACGGTCCGGTTCCTGGAAAATGAAAAGGTCTTTCCGGTAACCCTGCTGGTGACGCCGGGCAGGCAGTGGTCCAGCTTCGCAATTGAGGAAATTAAATCCCTGCAGCGGGCCGGGTATGCCCTGGCCGGACACGGATGGCTGCATGAAGCCGAGCGATTTGCAGGTTTCCGGCATCGGCTCCACGGCCTTTTGATCTCCGGGAACGAGGCGGAACACCTCTGTCTTTCACCGCTTGAAATCGAGGAGCTGATGCTTCGAGGTTACGACTGGTTCTCCCGGGCAGGTCTTGAGCCTCCGCTGTTGTATGTCCCCCCTGCATGGGCCATGGGCGGGATATCCGAAAAGCGCTTGAAAAGGATGCCGTACCAGATGTACGAAACCCAGACCGGCATCCGGGATACGGTCACGGGAAGATTCTATCCGATGCCGGTAACCGGTTACATGGCGGACACCCCTTTTCGTTCGGCAGCCCTTAGGGTCTTAAATATGGCAAACCTGGCCTTTCCTGCTCCCTGCATACGGATCGCCATTCATCCGGAAGATATCCGTCTGCCCCTTGCCGGTGATCTGCGCCGCCACCTGAGATCTTACAGCCGGTATTTGGATTACACGGAAATGGTCGGGATAAATTCAGGCAAATGCATTTGATACCTGACGATTCTGCCGGCGTGCGGATTCAAACTCTTTCTTAGTTAACCATAGATTCGGTGTTTCTAAACTGTTTGGCGAGACATTTCCTTATATGAGAATTCCCAGAGCCCGGCATTATCTTTGGCATGTTCAATTGTCATGCTTACTATCTTGCCTTTTCCATCAATGTCAATATAGATATGTTCGCTTATTTCTTTTGTTTCCCGGACGGGCTTGTCTGTGAATTCTATGTGAGCGGTATCAGTGTCTGAAAAATATTTCACTCTCATGTCTCATTTCTCCTTAAAAGATCTATCAAAAAATGCATTATGCACGGTTTCTTCATCATCAAGCAAGATAACCCGTAAATATTTTTCAACTTCTGAGATTCTGGCCCACTTTCTGATTCTGCCATCGGATTGTGTTTCGATTTTTGCGGGGTTCTCAATAACCGTTTTGATCCACTCTTCCTTAATTTGAGCACGATCCGGTCGTTTTCTTGTATATTCAAAATATTGAGTTGTTTTCATTTGTCAAAATCCGATTTTCCAAAAATAGTAATACATAATTTTATGAATTGCAATTGATGATTGTGTAAACGATCGAATCAGCCGGTATTTCAACTACACGGAAACGGTTCGCTGAATTCAGGCAAACGCTTTTGATACCGGACGATTCTGCCGGCATGCGGATTCGAGCTCCTCTACCGCCTTGATGGACAAAGTGGCCCACGGCTGTGCTTGAAGGCGCTTCAGTCCGATCTTATTCCCGGTCAGTTCGCAGAAACCGTAGCTGCCGTCCTCGATTTTGGAAAGCGCGGTTTCGATGTTTCTCAGATACCTGCCGTACCTCTCGGACGCTTTCACTTCCTGGTCAATGTGAATGTTCACGTTGCTCCTGTCGAGAATGTCCGCATCCGAGGTTTGAAGTTTCTTGATATTTTTCAGCGTCCGGTTGAGTTTTTTCAAAACTTCATTCCTGTGGGAGAAAAGCTTGTTCTTGAAGTAGGCGAGCTGGTCTGAATTCATGTAGACTTGTTCCGCATCCATTTTGATCCTCCGTTGGTGTGTGGGTTACAATGAATTGATGCTGCTGATTGTCCTTTTATATGACAGTTTCTGCCATAATACCGGCAGCAGCCAATCCGGTATCTCCTTCCGCTCATTCTCGCAGCCCGTCCTGGGCTGCTCCGAGGACAATGCCGGTCGGCTACCGGTCACGTCCTGTGCCCGGAAACTGACCGGCATTGAAAACCGCTTTCAGGGGATACCGGATCGCCTGCTGCCTCTTACCAGGACTTTCGAACTTTGTTGTGCTCAAAAGTTTATGATAAGTATACCACATTCGTATTGGGGTCGTATGGCCGGGCCGTTAAAAAATCGTTAACATCTGGATGGTAAGATATCCAACTCACTTTTTATCCGGGATCCGAATTTATACAAATCTGTTAAGGCGTTTTTGTTCGGTGTTTTGCCGGCCTTTGAAGTAGTTGCAGGCCCGGTAATATAACAGGTCGGAAATCCAGTGCCGGAAAAAGGCGGGATCTTCAAATGCTTTGGCAGCAAGCTTCTTTGGGTCGGTGAAAAGCGAGGTGACCGGAAAGAACAGCTCGGACGGATCCCGGAAACATTCCCAGTCGCAAAGCGTGCAAACGCTTTTCCGGTCCACCGTATCCGGGTTGAATTCGGAAAATTTCCCCAGATTCTCCCATGCCCGGTACCCGCATGGATAGGTGTTGCCGTCTTTCGCATCGATAAAGAAAAAGTCGATGCCGCCCAGGCAGGGAATCGGGCGGTTCAATGAACCGTTGTACCGCTTTTCAAGGGAATGCAGGGAGGAGGTGGGCGAAAAGATCCGGATTTTGGAACGGAATTTCGGGATCGTATCCTTGAGCGCCCGGAATATGAGGTGTTTTTCCTCTGCTGTGAAATTGACCATCCGGTCGGTGGAAGAGGCTGAATACACGGCATGGGATTCATCTTCCAGGCTCATGGGATAACAGGCATTGACAATGGTAAACCCCAGATTCGCCACAAACGTGTAAAACCGTGAAAATGCCTGCCTGAATCCGGTGTAGAATTGTTCCTTTGCCGCTTTTGTATCTCCCGTTAACACGAGATCGAGATCTTCTCCTCCGGTATAGCGGTTGATGCCAAGGTTGGCGGATGGATAAAGGCCGTGCCGGTGAAAGATGGGAAGCGCTTTTTCTATGCCCCGGATGACACCCTCAAGTCCTCTCATTTTTTCATGCAGGGCTCCGTCGGCGGAGTCGATACTGATCCAGAAGTTTCTAAGCTCAGTTGCGGCAAGGGTTTCGGCCAGCTTTTCCATCCGGTATTTGAATTTGTTCTCGTCGCCCCGGAATCGAAAGACAAAACCGTTGGTGCCGGTTCTGATGTATTGAATGCCGCTCTTTCCGGCATGGTTGATCATTTCCACCAGGGCATCCGGAAACAGGAGGGGTTCTCCGCCGGTAAAAGAGATCGCCTGTACGCCTTTTTCTGCTGCCGCATCAATTGATTTTTTCACTTCCTCCAACGGCAGGGTGGAGCGCTCGAACCGGTTGGACACCCGCATGCCGCACTGGGCGCAGGTGGCGTTGCAGGCGTCGGTAAATTGAACCACCACCTGGCCCGGCACCTGGCCTCGCAACAGACGGAAAAGGGAATCAGGCAACTGCGAACTCCTTTTCCTCTTGTCCCGGATCGGTTCCGGCCGGTACGGCATTGTGCTTGCCGTTTTTTATTTTCCGGTCGGAGGGGCTTTCGGATTTCAAGCCGCCGAGTATATCGTTGAGCGCCTCGTCCCAGCAGTAGTGCTCTATCACATGTTCCCGGGCCCTTTCACACATGGCGGCATAGGCCGGGTTTTTTTCCTCAATCATACCGATGAGTTCCAGGATTTTTCCGGCCCATTCTCCGGTGTCGGACACCGGCAGAACATGCCCGTTGATTTTGTCCCGCACGATCTCCTTAGGCCCCCCGACATCGGATACAAGAGCGGGAAGCCCGCAGGCCAGAGATTCGAGGACCACCATTCCGAAGGTATCCGTGGTACTGGGAAAGGCGAAGATGTCCGAGCAGGTGTAGAGTTTCAACAGTTTCTCGTTGGGGATCCGGCCTGTGAAAAATACCCGGTCATGCCCGTGCATCACCTCCTTCATCCGTTCCAGGTCCGGCCCGTTTCCGGCAATGACCAGGTTGACCTCCGGGCGGGTTTTCAGTACCTTTTTGTAGGTATCGGTGAGAAAGTCGATATTTTTGTCCCGGCTGACCCTCCCTGCGAAAAGGAGGGTAATCCCTTCCGGAATGCCCAGTTCATCAAGGAATTTTCTTCTCTGTTCACGGGAGAGTGTCGGAACTTCCACGTCAAACCCTCTTTTGATCACCCCCATTCTGGAACGGTCGAATCCCCGCTCGTCAAGGATATGGATGTATTCTGCGGTGGGCACCTTGATCTCGTCGGTAAAGGAGTAAAACCAGTACAGATATGTCTGGATAAAGGAGGCGATTCCTTCATCCTCCAGGATCATTTCCGCCTGGTATGAAAAATCCGTGTGAAAGATGCCGGTGCATTTGACGCCGGTGAGCTTTGCCATCAAAAGGCCGATGATGCCCACGGGACCGGGGGTGGAGATAATGATCTCTTCCGGAGCGTATTTGTAGATCATGTCAACGGATTTCAGGAGAGACGGGATATTGAGGGTGTATGTATTGTAGAAATCCGGGGTGTACGAGAAGATGCACGGCAGGTTGATGGTGTTGAAAAGCGGCATGTTACCGGCATCTTCATTCCGGCACACCACGAATTTTACATCCATGTCCCGCTGGTGCACCGTGCGCATGTAGTTCCGGAGATTGACCGCAACACCGTTGAGATCATCAATGGTGTCGGTGAACCAGAGTGCCCGGTTTTCCGACCTGTCCCCGTTTTTGATGTACTTGTCTCTGAGGCCCTGGATCAGATCCCGGTCCAGAAACAGCTGCTTGAGAGATGAGAAAAACGGCACTGTGATGAACATGACCGGCAGAAGGGCGGAAAAGTTTTTCACAAGCCCTGCTGCTTCTCCTTTTTTGGCGCTCTTGATCAGCGACCGGGTGATCATGATTACAAAATCGTCATAAAGATCGGCAAGATTGTCATAGATGCTGTCCATTTTCTGCTCCACCGTCAGGTGGGAATCCCGGGACCACTCCTTGATATCGTCAAAGAACTTGAGAAGGATCCGGTCCTTTTCCTCTTTTCCTTTGCGGATTTTTCTCCGGGTGAGCCATTCCCTGAACATCGTGGAGTTGGGTGTGAAAAGGGTATTGTGGATCATTTCGGTGATCGAATCACCTGATTTGTTTTGGTTGGCCCTGGAATAGTCACAGAATATCTTGTATATGCTGAATGCGAATGATTTGTAATCGTTGCACCGGCCATTGCAAAGGCTTTTTTTGTTTTTGATGTGTTCGATCAGTTCTCTTTTGCAAGTGCAGGCTGCAGTGGTCCAGGTCCGGCCGATAAAAAGGCCTGCATGGTCGTCTGATCCTCCGGTGAATCCCTTGATCCAGGGATCGTCGCTGAACGGCTCGATATGGTATTTTTTCTTGAGTTCATCAATGATTTCAGGGGTCAGATTTTTGAGCGTTTTTACCCAGGTCTCGCTGTAAAGATGGTTTCGTGCCCCGTTCAGCCCTTCGAACACATCAAACAGGAGAATCAGTTTTTCCAGAACCTCAATGGTAAGGCGCCTGTTGATGCTGTAGGTGGCATGGGCCACGGAATACGCGAGATCCTGGTCTTTAAGATAATCCCTCAGCTGATAAATGTTCTTGCGAATGGTGTCAATGATTTCAAACTGGGCAGGGGTGATATCATACACCAGCACATGTATTTTACACCCGTTTTCCGGGAAGTATGTGGTGACCTCGACACTGATGAATGTGTCGGTCGGGTATTTCTCATTGAGAGTGACAGCGTTTTCAATGGTGTTGTGG
>JAWLES010000160.1:0-5640 GCA_041685935.1 Desulfobacteraceae bacterium
CTCTTCCTCGGGTTCATAGAAAAGCATCAGGCCGCCGCCGCTGCAGCAGAACGAGCGGTCACGGCTCTTTTCCATTTCCACCCGGGTGAGCCCGTCAATGGCGTCCAGCAGCTCCCTGGGATCATCATATACCCCGTTGTGCCGTCCCAGATAACACGGGTCGTGGTACACATATGTCTTGTCCGGATCTTTGACACCGGCCAGCTTCAGATGGCCGGCCTTTACTTTCGAGGCCAGGAACTGGCTTATATGCTCCACAGGGGGCAGCTCGGGGTAATCATTTTTCAGGGCGTTGTAAGCATGGGGATCTGCTGTTACTATCCGTTCAGCACCCGAAGCTTTTATTGCTTCCACATTGTCTTCCTTCAGCTGCTGGTACAGCATCTCTTCACCGAACCGCAAAACCTCGTTGCCGCTGTCCTTTTCAAGCTTTCCCAGAATCCCGAAATCCACACCTGCCGCGGACAGAATCATGGAGGTCCGCCTGGCGATTTCCTGTATGTTCTCATCATAGGATGTAATGCTGTCAACAAAGTAAAGGGTTTCGGCAGTATCCCCGCTGTCCAGAACCTTTACGGAACAGGATGCGGCGAATTCCTCCTCCCTGGTCCACTCGGCCCGCTTTTTCTCCATTTTGCCGTACGGATTCCCCCTCTTTTCAAGCGCCTTGAGGGGCTTCTGAAGGGACTGGGGCACCATGCCCTCATCCACCATTCCCCTTCTCAGGTCAACCATCTTGTCGATATATTCAATGGCGAGAGGGCATTCTTCTTCGCAGGCCCCGCAGGTGGTACACGACCAGATCTCGTCCTCGGTATAAATACCGCCTATAAGATCCCCGCTTTTATAAATCTCGCCTGACAGCGGATAATTTTGAAACATAAGATCCCGTGCCTTGATGGTTATAAACCTGGGAGAAAGCGGACGGCCCACTGCGTTTGCAGGGCACTGATCCGAGCATCTGCCGCAATCCGCGCAAGAATAGAAATCCAGCATATGCTTCCAGGTAAAGTCCTCAAGCTTTTTTACTCCTATTGATTCCAGCTCGTCAAGTTCGTCAGGGCTGAGTCCGTATTGAACAGGTTTGATTTTCCCCTTGTCCAGCCGCATGAAAAAGACGTTGAAAATCGATGTAATAACGTGGAAATGTTTTCCGAGGGGGAGAAAGCAGAGAAAGACAAAAAACACCACATCATGGAGGAAATACATGAAAATGTGAAGTCCCTGGAGCACACTCTCCGAGGCTCCGTATAAAAGAGCACGGAATATCCAGGCAAGGGACAGTGGTGCAATGAACTCGGTATGGCCGGAATGAGAATGTTCGTAAGCCGCCTTTGACGCCTCGAAAAGGCTCTCGGACAGCATGAGCATGCCGATCATGCCAAGAACGAAAATGGCCTCGCCTGTATGATCCTTTCCGTACTTTTCAGGCACGGCATACCTGGCCGGTTTGAAAAAACCTCTCCTGACACCGGCCACCACGCAGGCTATCAGCACCAGGGTGGCTGCGTAATCCTTGAGAAAATTGTAAATGATGCCGAAAAAGCCGCCGAACCCCGGAAACGTGAAATCATCCACAAATCCCACAAAAACCAGGGAAACGGTCCGGATGGAAAGAATGATGAATCCGGCGAAAATCACGATGTGAACAATACCGGCCAGCCTGTACCTGGGCTGTTTATACTGGGCAAGCCAGAGCACAAGAACCTGCTTTACACGTGAAAACAGGCGGTCTTTTCTGCTGTCGGGCGCGGCCCGAACCAGGGGGGCAAGCCTCCTTGCCATGATGTAGGTAAAGACACCCACACCTGCCGCAGCTATGAGCAGCGACAAAATAACTGCGGGAAAGAAACCGAAAAATGAAAAACTGGCTGGGCCGACTATGGAAGACATACGTATAACCTCCTGGATTTTTCCGTATTAATGATTCCGCCTTAAAAGCTCTTTATTAAAGAAAACCGGCTTCGTCAAGCACAAAGCCGCATTTTTATTATATATCGTATTTAGAATGTATACCGGCCTCACACTATCTCCCCTTAAGTCCGTTCAGATACAGATCCACCAGAGGGTCCGCCATGGCAGCCAGATCATACTTGCCGTCCGCAGCAACCCAGGTATTGATCACCCCTTCCACCGCTCCGAGGATAAACCGTTTTGCAAGCCCGACAAAAAGGTCATGCCGCATTTCCCCTTCGATCTGACCCTGTTCGATTATATCTGACAGTAGATCAAGGTACATTTTGGATATATCCTTGATCTGGGATTCTATATCCCGGCGATACCTCACTTCGGACTGGAAAATCACCGCCATGTTACGGTCGGTCTGGAATTCCCGCAGGTGGCACTTGATAAGGTTCCTGAGTTTCTCTTCCGCATTGGAGCCTTCTTCCACGGATTTCCGCATCCTCTCAAAAACAAATTCGGTTTTATAGTTGATAAACTGATAAAGGATGTCCTCTTTATTCTTGAAGTAAAGGTAAATGGTTCCATCCGCCACTCCCGCCTCTGCGGCAATCTGAGATATGGTGGCCTTGTAAAAACCGTAACGGGCGAAAACCGCTCCAGCTCCCTTGAGTATGGTATAACACTTCTTTTCTTTGTTATTCTGCAAATTCCGCCGGCCTTTATATTATGTTAAATGAATCATTGTTCATTATATAACAACATGATTTTTCAAATGTCAAGGCAATATTTTTAACGAAACCCTTTTTATTTTATTCTGTTTTTTCAAATTCTTATAATCAAAAATCCATTTTTTAAAATATTTCCTCCTGAAAAAAATGTGCATGAAGCAACATTCATTTTTCCGAACCATCTTGATTTTTGCGTTCTTTCGTGCAACAAATACGTATATATTCTCAATCAAAAGCTTTGACAATTCACCGAATCAAGCAAGGAGGTATTGAAATGGCTGCAAAAAAGTATCCTGACAATTTTGAAAAAGCCCTTGAAATTGGCCGTCCGCCAAACATTCAATCCCTTTTTCCCAATTCAAAAGCCCTGATTGTCAGCGGAAAATTCATTGACAGGTCCATGCTCAAAAAAGGCGGCTGCATGACCATTGCAGCCAACGGAAGGAACTCTTTTGTTATAAGGGGCGCCCTTGCCGCCGCCCAGAGAGCGGATGCAGCAATTATTATCGAGATTGCAAGGTCCGAGGGGGGGACCAAAGCCTACTGCGCGGTCAACTTCTGGAACATCGCACGGATTGTGGACTCAATGATGAACGAGATGGGTATCACCGTGCCTGTGGCCATACACGCAGACCACTTCGGAATTAAAAAGGAAGCGGATATCGAACCCGCCAGAACGGAAATCGAATCGGTCTTTGACGCAGGCATAACCTCCATTGCAGTGGACGCATCCCATCTTCCTGATGATCAGAACCTTCTGGCAAGCATTGAACTCAACCGGCACATTCCCGGATGGGCCTCCCTTGAAACCGAAGTAGGAGAGATAAAAGGCAAGCTCGGCCTGTCCACGCCCGAAGAAGCACTTTTCCTCATCCAGGGGCTTAACGCACACAATATATTCCCGGACTGGATCGCATTGAACAACGGCACCACTCACGGAATCGAGGAGACTGATTCCGGCATCAACGTGGAGCTGACCGCAAAAATCCATGAAACCATCTCCGATTACAATGTATCCGGCGCACAGCACGGCACATCAGGCAACAGCTCAGACAGACTCAGGCAAATCTCGCAGAAAACCAGAACAACCAAGGCGAATGTGGCAACATCCTTGCAGATGATTTCCTGGGGACTTGAAGTAAACGACTACGGCAACGCCTTCACCGACAACGACGGGGAATTCATCAAAATGAAGGACAAAGGCGTGACCAGGGAAGTCTGGCAGGAAATGACCGATTATGCCAAAGCCCTCAACCTTGCAGGCGGGGACTTCAAAAAGCTGAACCTGCCTTTTGAAAACCGGCTTCTGGCTCAGCCCGCGGAAATCCGCATGCGGATGGCCCGGGATGTGGAGGATTTTGTTTACAGCATTCTCACTGATGTGTTCAATGCAGAAGGAACCGCCTCGATAGCACTGGAGGAAATAGTGAAAGCGGACTCATACGACCCCGGCCCCAAGGCCCGGCGGATTCAAGATCCGGGGGAATGGACCGAAGAAAAGATTACTCAAAAAGGGGCTGACCTTTCTTCTGATAAAGGACCCCGGGGAGATTTTGACGACTGACATGACAAGGAGTCCGGGAAATTGTTCAAAATCTGTTAAATTCTGTTTCAGTTTTTCACCATCTCTGCCGATACCATTGCCAAGGAGATGAGTGTAAATGCAGATACCTTCGTATCAAATACAGAATGTGCTGAAGGTTTACAGTAAACAGTTGACCCAGGGCAAACTGCTTGCAAAGAGCAAAGCTGCCGGAAGAGAGGCTCCGCCCTCAGCCGACAGTGTTACCATATCAGCCAAAGGCAAGCGGCAGGCCATCGTTGACAAGGTGGCCACCAATATTGTGCATCGGATCACCACAGCCGGTCCCAACGAGCACCTCGAAGAAAAGATAGCCGAACAGATTGAAAAAGAGGTGGGAAAAAAAATCAATTTTGCCCGAAAAAGTGAGAACAGTTTCACCTATACCCATGTGGGTGAAAACAATGAAAAGGCAACCAAAAAGCTTTCGGTCGAGGATTCAGAATTCATCATGAAACGAATGACCGAGCTTGCCAAAAAACTGGCTGATGAAAACATGGAGTCATAAGTATACCAAGGAGGTAAGGCACCATGAAAGTGTCCAACACAACACCGAATCTTGTGAATAAAACTTACGGGAACACCCAGAACAGAAGTGTTGCCGAAAACAGCGGCAAAGTTGAAAAACCCGGGGAAGAAGCCGGGGTTTCCGACAATGTAAGTCTTTCCGACAGAACAAAAGATATCAGGAAAGCTGAAGCGGCCATGGATTCTCCTCCCGCAGAGCGGGCCGAAAGGGTTGCGGACATCAAAAAGCGCGTAGAGGAAGGAACCTACAAGGTCAATGCGGAAAAAGTGGCTGAAAAAATGGCAGGCAATTTTTTACACCAGATCATTTGATTTAACCCGGCCCGGCAAGAAAAAATCTTCCCCTCTTCCTGAACCGGGGCTGAACGCCCCGGAACCCAACCTGCTGAAATCTTGACACATTCCATACAAATCCACATCCGGGCGTTCCCCGGCACGAAGTTTGCTTATAAACTTGACAAAAGAGCATGACTTTCAAGGAGAAGAATATGACAGACATCAACCAGATACAAAACGCTCAACAGCAGGCGGTTCCGGACAACTCACCGAAAAAAGCGGCCCCTGCGGACAAAAGCTTCAAACAGGCTTTTGACAGAGCAATCGACAACATGGAGCCCTCTGCAATGAAGACCTCTCAGTCCGGGACCCTGGCAGAACTCCCGCCGGGGAACATCCGGCCGGGGGACGGAACATCTCAGTTTTCCGAAAAGGCGGATAAAGCACTTCAGACACTTAACCGGTACTCTGAAAAGCTCAATGACAGCGCAGTATCACTGAAGCGCCTGGAGCCGGTATTGCAGGAACTGAAAGAGGATGCCGGGCAGCTGCTCAAGGAAGCGGAAAACTCGGGGCACGGTGATTCGGAGCTGAAACGGATCGCAAAGGAATTCGCGGTCA
>JAWLES010000161.1:0-5589 GCA_041685935.1 Desulfobacteraceae bacterium
CTTTTCAAAAAAGGTAAGCGTGGTTTTGTAGGATTCCAGGAACGGGTAAAGGAACTGCGAAAAACATCTCAGTTTTCTCAGGCCTTCCGAGGTAATATGATACGCTTCCGGAACAGCATTGGACGGAACGATTATCCCGTCATCCATAAAGGCATGAAGGCATTTGTCAATATATTCTTCACAGGAAATCTCCTCGTTGAAGGAGAATTCATCCAGGAACAAATCCTGAAGGAACCGGTAGGTTTCTTCCAGGTCCTGGGCATAAAACATCAGTATGTCCTTTTCCAGTATTGATGTTGAGGTGTAGGCAGCCGGTATGAAATAGGAAATGGAGTTGTTTTTGTAGTAATCAAGTATGGGTCTTTTGTTATCCTTGACAATGAAGTACGTGTTGTCGGAGATTTCCTCTTCCTCCTCGTCCGCCATCTCAAGGAAATTGCGCTGGATGAAGATATCGATTACATGGTTCAACGCAGTGGACGGATCAACCGTCAGAGTGTCTGCAAGGTTGGCATTGAAATATATAATGTGGTTCATATACGTCTCGGAACGGTCCATCATCTCTTTTTTGGAAAACCTGCTTGAATAGCAGTTTAAAATGGCGCTTGCTATAATGGCATGCGGGGTCACCACCGAGATGGAATTGATGGAGTTGATAAGTTTGTACCCCAGGTCCTCAATCACCTGTTTTGTTTCAGGTGAATTCATGTGCCTGGTATTCAGTTTCTTTTCCCGGACGTAGTCGTTCAGCGAGATGGGCTCTCCGAAATTTATGTAGACCTTTCCGTACTTCTTTTTTAAAAATTTTCTGGCCTTGATAAGCTGGCTCAGGTTTTCAGGATCCTTTTTCCCGCCCTCCAGCTCCTTTAAGTAGGAGTTTTCCTCCAGAACCCGATCATATCCCACAAAAATAGGAGCGAAATAGAGATTGTCACATGCATTCTGAAGGTATGCATTGAATACCATGTTCAACATACCGAATTTCGGTGACAAGAGTTTTCCGCTTCTGCTTCTGCCGCCTTCTATGAAAATCTTGATATTGAATCCTTCAAAAAGAAGTTTTTTCACATAGGCTTTGAAGATAACGGTATACAGCTCCGCACCCTTGAACGTTCTTCTTAGAAAAAAAGCACCCGCTCCTCTGAACAAAGGGCCGAGCGGCCAGAAGCTCAGGTTTTTCCCGGCAGCGATATGCGGGGACGGCATCTTGTTTTTATACATGATATACGGAATAAGGAGGTAATCAAGGTGGCTTTTGTGGCAGGGGATAAGGATAAGGGGGGCCTGTTTTGATTTGTCTTTCATCGTCTGCAGCCCTTCCTGGTCAATGACGAGCCCTTCGAATATTGTACGGAACACCCTGGACAGTACAAGCTCACCGAACTGAATATTCTTGATATTGTAATTGGCTGCAATCTCTTTTATATATGAAGCAGCCTTTTTGTGAGTAAGGGCAAGGGACTGGTCGTTCCGGACCGCGTAATCAGCCATGAACTCCTGCAGGGAACGCTCGGTGAGAATATCTTCCGTGATTTCCTGCCTTGATTTTATTTCAGGGCCTGTGACGCTTCTTCTCAATCTGTTGATAATATCAACAAGGTGGCTTCTGAGCCGGTGGGTCTGAAATTCCTGTTCAAGGCGGCTGACCTCATAATTTTCCAGAAATGTTTTCAGATTTACCGGTTCCGCGATTTCCACACTGACCTTGTCCGGACTTTTTAATAATGTGACCAGGCGCTTTATTATGCCCGGATTTTCCTGGGAGCCGAACAGAAGGCTGAAAAAACCGGCCTCCCTGCGCACGGGGTGAGTGCCGAATACAATTGCCTGCGGCACGATGTAAACATTTTTTTCGGTTTTGTTCTGAAGATCTATCAAAAGGGTCAGCGGGTCGGGGGACTGTTTTACAAACCGTTTGTAAAAGGCGCGGCGTTCAATCAGAAAGAGGAATCCCGAGGTCCCTTCCAGAAGTTTTCTGGATATGTATCCTGAAGCATAAGGGCTTTTCAGGGACAGGTGGTTTAAAAAATAATCAAGCTGGATCAGAAAGATACGTGCAAGTCGTTTTACCGGCTGCAGAAAGATGAACTTGAAGTCGAATCCGATTGCCGGATATGCAAGCCCTTTTTCTTTCAGTGCCGTATGATAGAACAGGAAGTCAAACATGGACTTGTATTTTCCCGCATATATAACAACACCCTCTTCCTTGAGTGCTTCAAGCCTGTCAAGGTCATTTTGTTCAAGGTTGATTCTCGAAGTGAACCGGTTTATAAGAATGCTTGACCAGAACCCGGTGTTGCCGGGATAGTAACAGGAATAACGGTCATAATCATTCCCCAGTATACGGTCTATGAATCTGCGTGTTTTGGTTTTCAAGCTGTTGAATTTGGAAATGAATGTCATTAAGTTATGCCTTTTACAGTAAACTGTATTACAGGTTTTATTTTTTTTAAACTATGACATAATTACCAGAGGTTGGGGTTCATGGCAATATTATAAATTAAATATCAGGAGAATTTAGACTTGTTTTCGACTTGCCAATGTGGTATTTTACAACTTCTGTAAAACAGGCGAACTATGTTAGTATTGTGGCTGTTGACGCGAAATTATATAATACGTTTTTTTAAAGGAGGAGACACTTATGAAAACTTTAATCGGCGGGGCTATTGCGGTTCTTCTTGGCGTTGTGGGAGTTGCTGTCTGGTTTGGTCAGTTCGTTCAGCTTCTTGCCGGCGCCGTTCCCCCAATGCTGCTTCTCGGAGGCGGGCTTGCACTTTATCTTGGATTTGACGAATTAAAGGATACCTGGAAAAAGGACGAAGGTGTCGAGGCTCCGCAGTCATCAGGTGATCAGGAGAGAATCGCGGAGCTTGAAAAAGAGCTCGAAGAACTCAAGAAAAAATCCTGATACTGGACAAGAGTTTCCGATCTGATAATTTAGAAAAAATGCGATAAACAACCATCTGTGCCGCAGCACCAACGAACGGGTGGTTGTTTATTTGACCGCATCCGTTGCCAGAGTGTCTGCAATTTCATTTTCTTTTATCCCTGCATGACCTTTTACTTTGAGTATTTTCAGGTCGGCGAATCTGCTGAGACGTTTTTTAATGCTCAGGATCAAATCCGTGTTTTCCTTTGCCTTCCACCCTTTGACGAGAACCCCCTGGCAGTAGCTCGAGTCCGTATACAGTCTCACCGGAATATCGGTACGCCTGATAAGTTCAAGGGCTTTTTTGATTGCTGTAAGTTCGGCAACATTGTTGGTGGCGGTGCCGATGGATTCGGAAACCTTTTTTTCCTTGTCCCTGAATTTCATATAGATTCCGATACCTGCTGGTCCCGGATTTCCTGAGGACGCCCCGTCTGTGAACACCGTTATTTCATTTTCGTTGATGACGATCTGATTCCCTGTGTCAGAGCTTGTGTTTTTAATATTATTTTTTGTTTTTGTCCCTTTTGCGCCTCCTTTTTTTACAGCCTCCTTCTCCGGTCTCAGGTTTTCCTTTTTGACCCGGTAGGTATAATTCTGATCAAGGTTGTATTTAATCGTTATTTTCCCGTCCTTTTCAAGAAAATCTCCGTTTTCATCAAGTGCGGCCCAGACTTTGTTGCCCTTGAAACTCATGCGTTTCCAGTCGGTAGTTTCCCGCTGTCCGTTTTCAGTCATACAGGTGGTACTCCTTTGCGTTTTGAATAAAAGTGTCCAGCTCCCCCTGCCAGTTTTGTTCGATATCATCAATGTCCTGCATTCCGAATATTTTTTTCCTGATGTTCCTGCTGCCGAGAATCAGATCAAGGGGCATCTTTTCATACTCGTATTCATAAGGCGGCTGTTTGAGCGTGAAATGTTCAGGATGAAGCCGGACGATCTCCTGGAGTATCAAAAGAGCGGTTTTGCAGGGTTTATACTTCCATCGGTCCACCACATGTATCTGAACACCATTGCAGGTTTCTCCGCTCCATTTGCCAAAGGTCGGTTCAAATGCAGCCGGCCTTAAAATTATTCCCTCCATACGGCTTTCAACTCTCTGTTTGAGCCGGGCGGAATCCAGCCACGGAGCACCGATAAATTCGAACGGGCGTGTTGTTCCTCTGCCTTCACTCAGACAGGTACCCTCGAAAACAACCTGCCCGGGATACACTATGCAGGATTCGGGTGTGGGAAGGTTGGGGGAGGGCAGTATCCATTCAAGACCGGTATCTTTATAATACATTTTCCTTTTCCATCCTTTCATGGGAAGTATGCTAAGGTCGCAGTCAATGGCGAATCTGTCATTAAAGAATAAAGATATTTCTCCGGCGGTGAATCCGTGGCGCATGGGAACCGGGAATCGTCCCACAAAGGAGGCAAACTCCTCTTCCAGCAGATTGCCCTCAACCTGGATACCCCCGACCGGGTTGGGCCTGTCCAGGATCATGACTTCTTTCCCTGTACGGGCGGCAAGCTCCATGCAGTAGGAGATGGTGTATATAAAGGTATAAACCCGGCATCCGGCATCCTGGAGGTCAACCAGCAGGATGTCGATCAGGTCGAACATTTCCCGTGTAGGTTTCCTGTTCCTGCTGTAAAGGCTGAAAACAGGGATGTTCAAGTCCGGGTCGGTAAAGTGATCGGTTTCAATCATGTTGTCCTGTTTCTGGGCAAAAAATCCGTGCTGCGGCGAAAAAGCAGCTTTAAGGTCATCCGGGTACAGGGTGTGGACAACATTGAGCGCGTGTTCAAGCCTGTTGTTTACGGAAGCCGGATTTGCAAGAAGTCCGATTTTTTTCCCTTTGAGGAAGCCGGACCCCTTTTTTATAAAATGTTCGAGTCCGGTCAGAATGCGTGGCGTCATTTGGTCGTTTTCCTGTGTTGAAAAGGTTCGGTTTCACTTGTTTATTACCATAAAGATTGACAAAATATCAAATTCTGACAGAATATGACATTTTTAAATCAACCGGATACGGAGAAAATTGGAAATTGAACTTCAACATCTGTAAAAATCTTCACGCCATCAAGCCTTATGAACCGGGCAAGCCCATAGAAGAGCTTGAACGGGAGTACCGCATAAAAAGCGCGGTCAAGCTGGCATCCAACGAGAACCCTGAAGGTTGCTCCCCCGGGGTTCGAAATGCGGTCACTCAGGCCCTGGCTTCAGTTCATCGATACCCTGATTCCAGTGCTCACGCGGTTACCGAAGCCCTGGCTGAAAAGTTCGGGGTGCGGCCCGCCAACATTGTCATGGGCAACGGCTCCGACGACATCATCGCCCTTCTTGCGGCAACCTGCCTTGACCCTGAGGATCAGGCGTTAATGCCGTCTCCCTCCTTTCTCATGTACGAAATCAGTGTGAGGGCGGCAAAAGGCGAGCCGGTGAAGGTTCCTCTCCGGGACTTTGCAGTGGATCTGGATGCAATGCTGTCCGCTGTAAACGGGCGCACCAGGATGATTTTTCTCACGAATCCGTTTAACCCGACAGGATCGGTGATCTCGGAGGAACAGTTCGGGAGGTTTGCCGAAAAGGTGCCAGGGGATGTTCTGATTGTTGTGGATGAGGCATACATAGAGTTTGTACGGGAAAAAGGGGTGTACATGTCACTTGCCCGGCC
>JAWLES010000162.1:0-5588 GCA_041685935.1 Desulfobacteraceae bacterium
GCCTTTCTGTACCGCACCGGGGAACTGGATGCGGATCAGGGAATCGAACAGGTCCGGCAGTTTGTAAACGAGCGCTGGAAAGGGTTTCAGCCGCTTGTCCGGGACAGGGAGCTGATACGGGTGGAGCTCCGGGAGTCCATTTTCTGCGGTCTTTTGGGAATAGAAGATACAAGTGACCTGTTATGAACAAAAGAGTGAAGACTTCCAGTGACTCGTTCCGTCTTGCCGTGATCGGCGCAGGTACGGCCGGAATTGCGGCCTCGGTGTTTGCAGCGCAGAGGGGAATCTCCACGGTACAGCTCGGTAAACCGTCTGAAATCGCTTTTGCAAGCGGATGCCTTGATCTTTTCAGCATTCTTCCGGGGGAGCCTCCCCGGTCCTTTTCAAATCCCCGGGAGGGAATCCGGGCCATGGCGGCGTCCAACCCGGCCCATCCGTACGCAAGGGTGTCAGAGTCGAAAATACTGGACGGATTCGATTCCTTCACCCGGTTTATGGCCTCCTGCGGTATCCGGTACCACATTGATCCGGACCGCAACCGGTGCATTATCACTCCGGCAGGCACTCTGAAGTCCACCCTGGCGGTCCCTTCGGCCATGGCAGCCGGAGCGGATGCCGTTGAAAAAAAACAGCGGATACTGATCATCGGCATCCACGGGCTTAAGGGGTTCGGGGCAAAACAGGCGGCCCTGCCGCTTCAGCGGGTGCTGCCGGAGATTGAAACCGCTACTGTTGAATTTCCCGGAAGGGAAAATACAGGTGATCTTCTCTGTGAACGCCTTGCCTGGGACCTGGAAAAACCCTCCGTTCTCGAAGCATTTGCCGGCAGGATCAAACCATTTTCATATCACGTGGATGCGGTGGGGGTTCCGGCTGTGCTGGGGATCTGGCGGTTTGAAGAATTGAGGCGGCAGCTCGAAACGTTTCTGGGCCGGCCTGTTTTTGAAATTCCCGCCTTTGCCCCTTCGGTCACAGGCCTTAGAATGAAGGAGGCGTTTATTTCCCGAGCAGCCGATGCCGGAATTACAGTTATCCCGGAAACGGTGGAAAAAATCCATATGGACACACACGGCGGTTTCGTGTTCACCGTTGTACAGGGACTTAAAAAAAGAGAAATACGTGCGGAATACCTTATTATGGCAACCGGACGGTTCATGGGAAGGGGACTGGGTGTAAGGGACGGTGCAATCCGGGAGATGCTTTTTGATATCCCGGTGAATCAGCCGCCGGATCGATCAGGATGGTATCACAGGGACTTTTTTCATCCGGCCGGACACCCGGTGAACCGGGCTGGAATCGAGACGGACAGCTGTTTCAGGCCGCTTGGGAAAGGCGGGGCTGTATTCCATTCAAGGCTTTACGCTGCAGGCGGAATCCTCGCACATCAGGACTGGAAACGTGAGAAATCCGGATCAGGGATATCCATTGCAAGCGCCTTTAAAGCGGTATCATCCATAGCTGCCGACACTGGTGCAGGTAAGTGCAAATAACAGGCAGAAAAATGGTGCAGCTGAAAATGAAGGTATCAAGTGCTGATGTTAAAAAAAGACCAAGGATTCGGGCTTAAAAATCTGGTTGACTTTATGCTTTTCCACCCACTATATTGATATTTTGAATTCGAACTTGTAATTTCGGGGGGGGTATGAAAATTGAAAAGATCGATCACTTAGGAATTGCGGTCAACAGCATCGAGGAAGGAAAAAATTTCTGGACCGATGTGCTCGGACTTGATTTCCAGGGAACGGAAACCGTGGAGGATCAGAAAGTTACCACGGGGTTTTTCCCGGTCGGAGAAAGTGAGGTCGAGCTGGTTGAGTCCACGACCCCTGACGGCCCGGTGGCCAAGTATATTGAAAAGAAGGGCCAGGGTATACAGCATGTCGCCTTTCGGGTTGATGATATTGAAGCCGCCCTGGAAGAACTCAGGGAAAAAGGGATCCGGCTTATCGACGAGACTCCCCGCAAAGGTGCAGGCGGCGCCAGAATAGCCTTTCTTCACCCGAAATCCACTTCAGGAGTGCTGGTGGAACTGTGTCAGAAAGAGGACTGAAACCGACAACAAATGGGGGTATGAAAATGGCTGACAAACCGGGTATTAAAGACTGGGAGAAACTTGCCGAAAAAGAACTCAGGGGCAAATCCCTTGACTCGCTGAACAGGACAACACCGGAAGGAATTGAAACCAAGCCCCTGTATACCGCCGAAGACCTTGAGAAGGTGGAATTCATGGACTCGCTGCCGGGGTTCGAACCCTTTGTCAGGGGCCCCAGGGCCACCATGTACACGGGCAGGCCCTGGACCATCCGCCAGTATGCAGGTTTTTCCACGGCAAAGGAATCCAACGAATTTTACAAGAAAAACCTTGCTGCAGGCCAGAAAGGGCTTTCAGTCGCATTCGACCTGCCCACCCACCGGGGGTATGACTCGGATCACCCAAGGGTTTCAGGTGATGTGGGAAAGGCCGGTGTTGCAGTGGACTCGGTGGAGGACATGAAGATCCTGTTCGACGAAATTCCACTGGACAGGATGTCGGTTTCCATGACAATGAACGGGGCGGTTCTGCCGATCCTGGCAGGATACATCGTGGCTGCCGAAGAGCAGGGGGTGGCCCATGAAGAGCTGAGAGGGACCATCCAGAACGACATCCTCAAGGAGTATTTGACAAGAAACACGTATATATATCCGCCTGAACCCTCCATGCGGATTATTTCGGATATCATTGCCTGGTGTTCGGGAAACATGCCCAAGTTCAACACCATAAGCATCAGCGGATACCACATGATGGAAGCAGGGGCCGACTCGGTCCTCCAGACCGCGTTCACCCTGGCGGACGGGCTCGAGTACGTCAAGGCCGCCCTGGATGCGGGCATGGACATTGATTCTTTTGCACCCAGGCTTTCTTTCTTTTTCGGCATAGGCATGAATTTTTTCATGGACATCGCCATGCTGAGGGCGGCACGCTTTCTCTGGGCAGAGCTCATGAGCCGGTTCAACCCTAAGGATCCCAAGTCGAAAATGCTCCGGACCCATGTCCAGACATCCGGGTGGAGCCTGACCCAGCAGGATCCGTACAACAATATCGTCAGGACCACGCTCGAATGTATGTCTGCCGTGCTCGGCGGGACCCAGTCCCTTCATACCAACAGTTTCGACGAGGCTGTCGGCCTTCCCACGGAACTGTCGGCAAGGGTTTCCAGAAACACCCAGATCATAGTCCAGGAAGAATCCAGGGTCTGTGACGTGGTGGATCCCCTGGGCGGATCATACTACGTGGAATCCCTGACCCAGAGTATTGTGGAAAAGGTGAGAGAGATCATAACCGAAATCGAGGAACTCGGCGGCATGGCAAAGGCCATCGAGTCAGGCATGCCCAAGATGCGCATCGAGGAGGTTGCCGCGCGCCGCCAGGCCCGGATCGACCAGGGACGGGACGTGATCGTCGGGGTCAACAAGTACCGGGTGGATGACGAAGAGGAAATCGAGGTACGGGAAGTCCCTGACGAAGTCCGGCAGGAACAGGTGGCAAGACTGAAACGGATCCGCAAGGACCGGGATGCCGCTGAAGTGGAAAAGACCCTGGCCGATATCACCAGAGCTGCGGAAAACGGGGAAAATTTGCTTTCGGCCTGCCTGCCCGCTGTACGGGCCCGGGCCACTGTGGGCGAGATCACCGATGCCATGGAAAAGGTGTTCGGCAGGTTTGTTGCCACCACCCAGTGCATATCCGGTGTGTATGCATCCGAAACCGCGGACAAGGGCATCCTGGACTCTTTGAGGGAGAGAACCCGGCAGTTTGAAGAGAAAAAGGGCAGGCGCCCGAGGATTCTGCTGGCAAAGATGGGCCAGGACGGCCATGACCGTGGTGTCAAGGTGATCGCCACTGCGTATGCGGACTTCGGGTTTGACGTGGACTTGAGCCCCATGTTCCAGACCCCGGAGGAAGTGGCCCGGATGGCGGTTGAGAATGATGTCCACGTGGTAGGGGTGTCGAGCCTTGCCGCCGGGCACAAAACCCTGGTGCCGTCCCTTGTGGACGCCCTTGCCAAAGAGGGGGCCTCGGACATCAAGATCGTGGTGGGCGGTATCGTGCCGCCGGGCGACTATGAATTCCTGCGCAAGGCAGGGGCTGACGATATTTTCGGGCCCGGCTTTTCAGTCACCGAGTCAGCCAATAGAACCCTGAATCTGATAGAAGTATAGGTGATGCAGGAACAGGATCTCGAATTTTACACGGACGGTATCTTCAGCGGCAACCGCAGGGTGATTGCCAAGACCATAACTCTTGTGGAAAGCACGCTCCCTTCGGACCGCAAGCTGGCATCAAGGATCATTGAGCACGTCATCCCGTATTCGGGCAAAAGCGTCCGGTTCGGGATCACCGGTGTACCGGGCGTTGGAAAGAGCACCTTCATCGAGAACCTGGGACTTTATCTGGCAGGCCAAGGCCACAGGGTTGCAGTGCTGGCGGTGGATCCGACAAGCAGAAGAAGCGGCGGAAGCATCCTCGGGGACAAAACCCGGATGGAGAAGCTTGCCGCCCATGAAAATACTTTTATCCGGCCCTCCCCGGCCGGAGATACCCTGGGCGGCGTGGCCGCCAAAACCAGGGAAATCATGCTGATCTGCGAGGCTGCGGGCTATGACGTGGTCATGGTGGAAACCGTGGGCGTGGGTCAGAGTGAAACCCGGGTGTCCACCATGGTGGACTTTTTTCTGGCCCTTCTCATTGCAGGGGCCGGGGATGAACTCCAGGGAATCAAGCGGGGCATCCTGGAGGTGGCGGACGCCGTGGCCATCAACAAGGCTGACGGAGACAATCTGGAACGGGCCGAGCGGGCCCGCAAGGAGTATGAAACAGCTCTCCATCTGGTGATGCCCTCCTCCCGATCCTGGTCTCCACCGGTGCTTACCTGCAGTTCGGTGACCGAGGGAGGCACGGCAAATGTCTGGCGCAGCGTTGAGGATCACCGCAGGATAATGGAGGACACCGGAGAATTCGGTCAAAGGCGCCGGCAGCAGGCCCTGGACTGGATGTGGACCATGGTTGAGGACGGCCTCAAGCAGAGGCTGTATGAAAATGAAACGGTTAAACGGAAAATCCCCAAGATTTCCGAGAAGGTGGAAAAGGAGTTGATATCTCCTTCTGCTGCTGCGGAAGAGATTTTATCATATATATGAAATAAAAAAACGAAGGAATTTTTATGAAAATACATGAATACCAGGCAAAGGAACTGTTCAGGACATACGGCGTTCCGGTCCCTGAAGGAGCAGCGGCCTTTTCCGGAGAAGAGGCTGTGAAAGCCGCTCAAAATCTGGGCCATTACCCGGTTGTGGTCAAAGCCCAGATCCATGCAGGCGGCAGGGGCAAGGGTGGCGGCGTCAAACTCGCATCCGGCGAAGAAGAGGTCAAGTCCTTTGCCAGGGAGATCCTCGGCATGAACCTGGTGACACACCAGACCGGGCCCGAAGGCAAGGAAGTGAAAAAGCTGCTTATCGAAGCAGGACAGAACATTGAAAAGGAACTGTATCTCAGCCTGCTGGTGGACCGGGAGACTGCCGGTGTCGTGATCATGGCAAGCCAAAGCGGG
>JAWLES010000163.1:0-5579 GCA_041685935.1 Desulfobacteraceae bacterium
GATAATGCCATTCTTCCCACCTCACCGCCGTTGTATCCAACCAAAAGTTTCATTGAGATTCACTCCTCGGATTTCAGTCTACATCCATCTTTTTCGTCTTTTATAAGACTTGACGTCTTTAAATGATTTTCGTCCGCCGCTCTTGGTGATGCCCATGTAGAATTCCTTCACGTCGGGATTGTTCTGAAGCTCTTTGGAAGGGCCTTCAAGAACGATTTTGCCTGTTTCCATGATATATGCATAATCGGAAATGGCAAGGGCGATTTTTGCGTTCTGTTCCACCACCAGGATGGTGGTTTTCAGATCTCTGTTAATTGCTTTGATGTTTTCAAAAATTTCCTTGACCAGAAGAGGGGCGAGACCGAGTGAAGGTTCATCCAGCATAAGCATTTTGGGTGCGGCCATCAGCGCCCTTGCTATGGCGATCATCTGCTGTTCACCCCCCGAGCTGTAACCAGCCATCCGGTTGGTAACGCTAGTCAGCCTGGGGAACTGCCTGTACATCAACTCGTTGTCTTCGCGGATTTTCTGCAGACCGTCCTTGCGGGTGATGGAGCCCACCCGGATATTCTCATTCACGGTCAGATGCTTGAATACCCGTCTGCCTTCCGGAACCATTACAGCCCCGCGCTTGACAATATCGGTTCCCATTAAATGGGTGGTGTCCTCGCCGTTGAACTGAATCCGGCCTTCTTTTATGGCGCCGTTTTCCGGTTTTAAAAGCCCGCTTATGGCCCTGAGCGTGGTGGTTTTTCCAGCGCCGTTGGTTCCAAGAAGGGATACGATACCGCCTTCGGGCACCACCAGGCTGACTCCTCTCAATACCTGGATAATGTCGTTGTACACCACCTCGATGTTGTTGACTTCAAGCAGGTTTTTCGTTGTCGTGGTCTCCATATGCCTTTTCTTCATCATCTGGTTGAGCCTTCCGGGCCGTTCGGATCTGAAGTCGGCCCGGAAGGCGGTGGTTGGCGGACAATGGGTCCGGTTTAGTACTCATGCGGTCCTGCCGCAGGAAAAATCAGTCGATTTTATCCATATACTGAGATTTGATGGGTTCACCGACTTTTTTAAACGCCCCGTTATCAACACTGTAAATCTGGATCTTGTCCACACCGGCACGGTCGGTTTTTGAATAGGTCACCGGCCCGATGGTGGAGTAGGGATTGTACGCATTGTCCCCGTTCATGTTGTTGAGAACTTCGTACAGGTTCGCTTTGGTGATTTCCATGCCGTTGGCTTTGGCCCGCTTAATGGTCTCGGTGACCACCTGGGCCACCATTATGCCTGCGGCATAGTTGTGGGAGTTGGCTGCTTTTTCATCCCTGTTGTACTTTTCTGCAAGCGCCAGCTGTTTTTTTGTTCCCTCGGTGGGTTCCGAGGTCAGGTTGAACGAGCAGGACCAGTAATATCCTTCGGCTGCATCCCCTGCCAGGGCGATCAGGTCGTTTCCTCCTGTGTAATGGGCCCCGAGGAAAGTAAATTTTCCTTTTTCACCGTATTCTTCAGCGGTGAAGCCGAGACGGGCCGAATCGTTAAGCATGGTGGCCACTGGCGACTGGACCGTTTGGCTCAGGATGTACCGGACCCCCTTTCTTTTCAGGCGCTGGAGCATGGCGGTATTGTCAAGGTTCTGGCCGTGCTCGACCACCTCGACGATCTCCATGTCAAGTCCGGCTTCAACCGCCTTTTCCACATCCTCCACAGGGCCGCGGCCGAATGCGGAAGGATGGACAAACATGGCTACCTTGGGTGTTCCGTCTTCATGGTGGTTTACCACATATTCGGAAAGCGCCACCAGTTGTTCGGAGTACGAGGCCACCGGAAGGAAGATGTAGTCTGAATCGTCTATGTTGCCTGCATGATATGATGCCGGGAGTACCGGAATTTTAACCTCCTCGAAATCTCTTTTCAGGCCCAGGGTGCTCCCTGTGGAGTAATTGAGGTAAATCTGGATTCCTTCCTCCAGAAAGTCCTCAAAGTTCCTCTTGGTTACACTGGTCTGGTACTGGTCGTCTCTGATCATGCAGTCGATCTTGTCTCCGTTGAGCATGTCTGTTTCATTGACAAACTTGAAATAGTCTTCAACCCCTTTTGCATAGGGGTTGCCCGCATCCGAGGTAGGCCCTGTGATGGCCAGTGAACATGCGGTCTTGTAGGTTTTTGCAAAGGCCGGACTGCCGACTGCAACGATAACGGCAAGGACCAGCAGTGCGTTTAACAACATAAAGCTTTTGGTTTTCATGGCTCTTCTCCTTTTGCTGTTACGGGTTTTGGTTACTGTATCATGCATTGTTTAAGTTGATCCCAATTTTGTCGAAGCGCCTGTCAGTAGCGGAAAGGCCATTTTTTTGTGTACGATTTGGCAATCCGGTACCAGTTGGCAATCCCCCTGGGTTCGAACATCAGGAAAAGAACTATCACAAGACCGAAGGTAAGGGGCCGCAGCGCAGTGGCAAGGTTCATGCTCGGTGGCAGAAATTCTCCGGCAAGCTCTGCCAGGTTTTCCACCTGCAGATCGAGGGTCTTTATGGCCATAGGCCCCCAGAAAGATCCGTTAAGGGTGCCGAGTCCGCCGACGATCGCCATGGCAAGGTATGATATGGATTCATGCAGTGTAAAAGACTCAAACCCCACACCCCGGTACACATAGGCATGAAGGGCGCCTGCCACTCCTGCGAAGAATCCTGCCAGGACAAAGGCGAATACTTTTGAGAATCCGGGGTGCATTCCCATGGCGTCCGCAGCCCGGTCGTTGTCCCGGACCGCGATTAGAGCCCTTCCATAACGGGTTTTCAAGAGATTCCTGACGCCGAATCCCAAAAGCACCACGATGGTCAGGACCGTAAAATACCAGAAAAGATAGTGGTCCTGCCGTCCCACCTTTCCGGTGAACCAGTATACCCTTCCCACGAATATGGTCTGGCCCTGGTTGAAAAACGACATGAAATTGATCACCCACTGGAAGATCATCTGGAACGAAAGTGTGGCAATCGCCAGATAAAGATGCTTCAGCCGCATTGCAGGAAGCCCGACAATCCCTCCGAAAACCGCCCCGACAAATCCGCTCACCAGTATCAGAATCGGCCAGAAATGGGTGATCACGACATGGTTGTCCCCGATCACCTGGCAGAAGGATGCCAGGGTATATGCACCTATGCCCACGAATGCCGCATGGCCGATGGATATGAGTCCGGCGAACCCGGTGACCAGGTTCAGCCCCATCACGGCAACGATGGCGATCAGGATATTGTCGATCACCAGCATGTACTTGTTGCTCAGGGTGAACAGAAACGGCCACATGAAGAGCAAAAGCAGGAAAATCGAGAAAATCGACCGGTCAAGGCTGGTGAAGAAGGTCCGCTGCTCCTGGGTGTAAGTGGTGAAAAAATTTCCTGTTGCTAACCATCTGTTTGCTGACATAGGCTACACTCGCTCAATTTCATGGGTTCCAAACAAACCGTGCGGTTTGATAAGAAGAATGATTAATAGAATGATATAGGGCAGGACTTCTCCGGTTCCGCTCAGTCCCCAGTTACCGTCAAGGTATCCTCCTGCGAACTGCTGTATAAGGCCCATGATGATCCCGGCCACCACGGCGCCGAGGATGGAATCCAGCCCGCCCAGGATGACAACGGGAAAGACAACGATGCCGAAGGAGTGCAGGGTGTCGAAATTAAGCCCGGTGATATTTCCTATGATGCATCCGGCGGCTGCAGCGGAAAGTCCGGCCGTGGCCCAGGCCAGTCCGAAAACCTTGGGAACTGAAATTCCCACTGACATGGAACCGAACTGATCATCCGAAACCGCCCGCATGGAAATTCCCACGGTTGATTTTTTGAAAAACCAGGAAAATGCTCCGATGAGAATCGAGGTGATGATCAGTCCCACCAGCTGTGTCCAGGATATGGATACGCCGCCCACCATCAGCGGTGTCTGCGGCAGAAACCTGGGGAATGAGAAATTTTCCGAGCCGAACGGGGTCAGGTATATCAGCCCGTCCAGGATCGAGGACAGTCCGATGGTGACCATGATGACCGAAATTATCGGCTCCCCGATCAGCCGTCTTAAGAATATTCTTTCCACACTCATGGCCAGGAAAAAGGTGACGATCATGCTGATCAGAAAGGAAAAGAAAATCGGAATGGAAGCCCAGACCGTAAGAGCATAGGTGATAAAGGCCCCTGCCGCGATGATCTGCCCGTGGGCCAGGTTCAGTACCCGGCTTGACTTGTAGATCAGAACGATGCCGAGGGCGGCCAGGGCGTAAATGGAACCAACCACCATGCCGCTGACAACGATTTGGAAAAAGTAGCTCATCACACTCCTTTCACGGTGTAAAATGCAATTGTGGTTTTAACCGTGGAGGACTGTCCGTCCTGGTAGGTGAACGATGCCTCCACATCCTTTTCTGTGACGTTTTCGTCAAACAGTCCGTCATACAGTTCCTGATACCGTTCTTTTACGAATTTTCTGCGGATTTTGCCGGTTTTGGTCAATTCTCCGTCATCCACGTCCAGAAGTTTGTACAGAAGCGCAAACCGCTTGATGCGGAAATGCTCTTTTTCCGCCCTTTGGTTTACCCCCCGGATCTCTGACATGACAAGTTCGGCCACTTCCTTTTTTTTCGAAAGGTCCATGTACGTGGTGTAGGAGATCCCCCGGTCTTCAGCCCACTTGCCCACTACAACCGGATCGATATTCACAAGCGCGGAAACAAAGTCCTCCTGATCCCCGTAAATAACAGCTTCCTTGATGTACGGGCTGAATTTGAGGGAATTTTCAAGAAACATGGGAGAAAACATTTCCCCTTTATTGTTATACATGACATCGGATACCCGGTCTATGACCACCAGGTGGCCGTTTTCATCAATAAAGCCGGCATCCCCGGAATGAAGCCATCCACCCTCGAGAAGCTCCTCGGTCTTTTCAGGAAGATCAAAATAGCCGGGTGATACAGAGGGGGATTTGGACAGGATTTCCCCTTCTTCAGATATCTTGCACTCGGTTCCGGGCAACGGTTTGCCCACGGTATCCGGTCTTACATCACCGTCCCGGTGCATGTAGGCGATCCCGGTGATTTCGGTCTGGCCGTAAATCTGTTTCAGGTTGACCCCGATGGCCTGGTAAAAGGTGAAAAGTTCCGGGCCGAGGGCGGCCCCGCCTGTATACGCGCGCCTGATCCGCAGAAGCCCGAGCTGATTGACAAGCGGCCGGAAAATAATCTGTTTGCCCAGCCATGCTTTAAATCTCAGGGCCGCAGGCATGGGTTTTCCCGTCATCCTGTAGGTGGCTGCCTGTTGTCCGATATTGATAAAATAATGGTACAGCAGCTTGTTGAGCCGGTAGGACTGGTCGATTTTAAGCCAGATTTCCGACCGGATGGTTTCGTAGATCCTGGGTGCGCCGAACATGAAGTGGGGTCCGATTTCCTTGAGATCCGACATGCTGGTTTCCACGGATTCGGGAAAATTTATGGTAATCCCGGTGGCCATGGCGATCCCGAAGGAGTTCATCTGTTCCCCGATCCAGGCAAAGGGTAAAAAGGAGACATACTCGTCCGTGGGTTCCAGCGGGTC
>JAWLES010000164.1:0-5530 GCA_041685935.1 Desulfobacteraceae bacterium
GGCTTTTGGATAACAGGTCGATCGATTCCAAAGGTGCGGCAATGATTGTTGATTTTGTAAAGGAGCTGGATACGGTCCTGAACGTATTCTGTTTTGATTTTCGGAAACCGGATTCCCGGACGGTGAGGGAACTTGTAGAGAAAAGGGAGAAGGCCCGGCTTGCAAAAAACTGGGAGCTGGCTGACCGGCTGCGCGAAGAGCTTGTGCAAATGGGGGTTACTGTTCAGGATGAAAGTGTATAAGGAAGGTGGTAAAAAATGATCCAACCGGTTTTTTTCCCGTTTGTTCATATGACGCAGACGGATGTGGATATGATGTTAAGTGCTTTTGAGCAGTTTGTTTTTTTGTCTGCCTGTGCGGAAGAGGAGCTCGATTCCGGCATTTTAAAGGCAATGGAAAAGGAAAGTGCAGTTGTGCGTTTTCCTGATCCCGGGGTTCTTGGCCCGGTAGTTCAGCAGGCCAAGGGGTACAAGGAGCTTGCCCGGATGAACCGGGGCGGTAAAACCGGATTGCGGGAGTTTTTACGGATGGGCCCCTTTTTGAAAAGTGATACTTTTGTTTCCGGTATCCGGTCTGAAATCGAAAACAGGGCCGGTCAGGCGGAGAACTGCCGGGAACAGGCGGGTGAGGCTGATTGCGATCTGCTTTTCTTAAACCTGTCCGGTATGTTTGACATGGAGAAGCGGTCGTTGGAAAGGGAATTAGCCTCGGTCAGGGCGGCGGAGAAAAGATTGTTTGCAGCCATGAAAGGTGAAGAAGGCCGGGCTGAACCTCCCGGAGCGCAGGGTGATCTGACTGAAGATCTCGGTGAATATATGACACAGGAGAGAATCGAGGCCTGGGCGCGCTACTCCGGGCGGACTCTTGCCGATGGAAAACCGGGTGAATCACCTGTTTACATGACCACCAGCCCTGCTGTTTTTGAATACATGGTTGCTTCGGCGGAAAGTGAAATAAATATACTTGACATTGATAATTTTAGAGTGCATGAAGAAGGGTGTGAAAATCAGCATCAATGGAAAAAAGATTTGAATGATTGTGTTGAACGTCTTTTGGAAACTGGTGGTGAGACACAGGGCGCATGCCTTGCCTCTGCGGATGACGGATGCGGGAAAACCTTTAAATTAAGGCTTCGCCTCTTGCAGGGAGGGGATGCGGTGAATATATTCAAGAGTGCAGGTGAAAGTCTTCCTGTAGGCTTGATTGAAAAATAATAAAAGACTTGATTAATTCGGCTGTTTGTTGTAAAGCCGCTTGGCAGAAGAAATACCTGATTGGAACAGCCGAATATGATGATTAATTTTTAAGGAGGTTATTTTAAAATGGCTTTTACCCCGATCGTTGATGAATCAAAGTGTGTTGGTTGTGAAGAATGCGTTGATGTATGCCCTGTGGAAGTTTTTGAAATGCAGGATGACAAGTCCGTCCCTGTAAATGCGGAAGAGTGCATGGGCTGTGAAAGTTGTGTAGAGGTTTGCGAGGAAGATGCGATTACCATAGAGGAAGACTGATCTGCGGGTTATACGCATTGCATTAAATCCCCTGGTTGGTCTTTCAATCAGGGGATTTTTGTTTTATTGGACAGAACCTTTCAGTTGAGCCGTCAAGGGTGTTGATATGAACAGTTCCCGGAAAAAAAAGCGGCTCTCGTCCGTCGCCCTTTGCAGGTTACTGGTTGAAGGGGGCCTGCTTTCGGACAGCCAGGAAAAACAGATTCTCTCAAAAGAGCGGAGTGTCAGAGAGACGCTTTTAAAACAGAGGAAAAACAGGCATTTGCGTCCAGACGATTTCATGTTTGTGGACGTACTTTTGTATCTGAAGGTCAAGCGCCTGGATGATCCCTCAAAAAGGCTTGATGAAGACGCTGTTTTCGAATGTTTCGCAAAAGCCTGGGATATTCCTTTCCGCAAGATTGACCCGCTGAAACTCGAACTCAACCTTGTGACCAGGACAATTCCGAGAACTTTTGCAATGAAGCACCTTCTTCTGCCTGTGGACATTGTGGACAATACTCTCGTGGTTGCGACCCCGGATCCGTTTAACGAGGAGGCAATCAAGGATGTCGAGCGTGCCTGCGGTTTAAAGGTCGAGCCGGTGGTAAGTTCCAGGTCCGACGTAGTTAAAATTATCAACGAGTTTTTCGGATTCAGGCATTCCATCACAGCGGCTGAGGATCATTTTTCAGGCAGCGGTGTGGATCTTGGCAACCTTGAACAGTACGTCAGGCTGAAATCAGATGAAGAGCTGCCTGCCACGGACCAGCACATCGTGAATGCGGTAAACCATCTTTTTTCATACGCGTTCGACCAGCAGGCCAGTGATATCCATATCGAACCCAAGCGCGACATCAGTGCCATCCGGATGCGCATCGACGGAATTCTGCATACGGTTTACAGGCTGCCCAAAAAGGTTCACAATGCAGTGGCCAGCCGTATAAAAACCCTTTCCAGGCTTGATATGGCTGAAAAAAGGCGGCCGCAGGACGGCCGTATCAAAATGGAGAGATCGGATAAAGAGGTGGAGATACGGGTGTCCACAATACCGGTGGCGTTCGGGGAAAAACTGGTGCTGAGAATCATGGACCCGGATGTGCTGCTCCAGGACATTGAGCACCTGGGACTTGAGGCTGCGGATTATGAACGGTATAGCCGGATCATCAAAAAGCCGTTCGGGGTTGTTCTTGTGACCGGTCCCACAGGCAGCGGGAAATCAACCACGCTATACTCCTCCCTTCGGTCGCTCTCTTCACCGGGTGTGAACATTACAACAGTGGAAGATCCGATTGAGATGATTCATGAGGATTTTAACCAGATTGCGGTACAGTCGGCCATAGGTGTCACATTCGCATCAGTGTTGAGAAATATCCTGCGTCAGGACCCGGATATCATCATGGTCGGGGAGATACGGGACCTGGAGACAGCCCAGAGTGCCGTGCAGGCGGCCCTGACAGGTCACATGGTGCTCTCGACCCTTCACACCAACGATTCTGTATCTGCGATTGTCAGGCTGATTGATCTTGGTGTGCCCTCTTACCTTATTCATTCCTCCCTGGTGGGTGTGGTGGCCCAGAGGCTTGTTAGAAAAATATGCCCGTTCTGTACTGAAGAGTTCCAAATGGAGCGGGATGAACTGCGGGAACTCGGGTTTGATATCCAGGGAACCGGCCCTGTTCCGTTGAAGTACGGAAGGGGGTGTATCAAATGCAGGAATACCGGATACAAGGGCAGAACCGCAGTTTTTGAGGTGCTGCCCTATACGGAGTCCATCAAGAAAATGACAGCCGAAGGCGTGAGGGTGGACGAATTAAGGAGGCGCGCCTGTTCCGAGGGGCTGACCCTGTTGAGGGAAAACGGCATCCGTAAGATGCTCAAAGGGGAAACCACCTATCATGAGGTCCTGCGGGTGACGTGGGAAAACTTTTAATTTGCCGTTGCAATCAGCTACCGGATCGGAAGTCCCGGCTCCACAACCATATCCTTGGCATTCTTCAGAATTATGACCGTGGATGAAATATCTTCGGTGTGAAGCACGACAAGACGGCCCACTTTCACAGGTTCGAACTCAATGTCGGTGTTCTTCCGGAAGGCTGATTCGGCGGCTTCAGGTTCCCTGAATACCGTATAAATCTGCCCGGGCCTGATACGGTCGCGGCTGCCCCGGTTGATATAGGCCACGCTGTCCTCACCCATCAGGGTATCATCGTTGTCATTGCAGACAAGATTCGCATCTATGCGGGGCGGGTTCGCTTCAACGGGAATTTCCTCTGATTTTTGAGCATATTCCATGACAAGGTCGTCCGGGTTAATCGCATCAAGGCTTCGGGTTATCTTCCCGGTAAAATATCCGCTTTTCTTGCCGGTGATTTCAACGATTCCCTTGACCATATGCAGAACCCCTTGAAAGGTCTCCCCTTTGTATTCTCTTTCAACCTCCCGGGTGGTGTAAACCCGGTATCTCTTTCCAGGGGCCGGTTGTCCTCTTCCTGATGCTTCTATGTAAACCGTATCGTTTTCAGATATAAGGTGGTCGTTTTTCACCGAACGGATAATGTTTCCCAGGGGGGAGACCGCATTTTTTTTGATGAACCCGAGGCAGTCCATATTCGGATATGAAAACGTGGGCTTTATTTCTTGCTTTTTCCGGGGCTCCTTTTGTACGACTTTTTCAGCCTCCTGCTCTTTTTTCAGAAAAACCCTGATCCGTTTTCCCGGATAAATCAGGTGGGGGTTTTTAATCCGGTCGTTCATTTCCCAGAGACCCGGCCAGTCCCACTGGGAGTTGTAGAATTTCCGGGAAAGATCCCAGAGGGTATCCCCTTTTTGAATTGTGTAATAGAATCCTGATGAGTCCCGGCCGAGAGAATCTTGTATGTTCGATTCCGCCGCACCGGAGCCGGAGAGGAAAAGAAGAAACGTCAAAAGAAGAACGGAAAGTATGCAAACATTCTTTTTAGGCATGTCACGACCCCTTGAAGTTCGTTGGTTTGTTGAATCTTGACTTTATTTAACCTTTTGTTTTATAACTTGTCAAGTATTGATACCATATATTGCAGACGAGAAAAGTAAAGCCCATGGAAAAAAATATTGCAGATCTTCTGTTTGAAGCAAAAATTCTCAAAGAACTGCCGCGTTCAGGATATCACTTCCTGGGAACCGGCAGGGAGAATGTGGCGGAACATTCCTTTATGACTGTTTTTATAGCCTATGCTATTTCTAGTCGTGAGGCCGGTATTGACAAAGAAAAATTGCTGAAAATGGCCTTGCTTCATGATTTGCCCGAAGCCCGCACAGGCGATTTCAATTATGTCCAGAAAAAATATTCCGAGGTTAAGGAAGAAAAGGCGGTATCCGATCTGATTGAAGGGGTTTCGTTCGGAGCGGAACTAAAGGAGATGATTGAAGAATTCAATGCCTGTCAGACCCGCGAATCCCGGCTTGCCAATGATGCTGACCAGATTTCGTTTCTGCTGGAACTGAAAAAACTGAAGGATACCGGGTCAAAATCCTGTGACAAGTGGATGGAGGTTGTGGTAAAGAGAATAAAAACCGATACCGGAAAGGCGATTGCCGGCAGCATAATGGAGACCCGGTGGGACAACTGGTGGATGAACAACTATTGTGAATAACGGGACAATGCCGAATGAGAATTCACACACGGCGCATTCGTTCAGCCTTCTGTTCATCACTGATCAGGAGAGTGAACAAAGCAGCCGGGAAACTTTCATGAGACTGAACCGGGATGAACATCTGGAAGCGGAAAAGATCTCAGGTCCTTTCGAGCTTGATGACGGCCCGTCTCCCTCCTCCTTTGATGCGGTTATTGTGAGCTTCGGTGACAAGGTTTCCGAAGATGCGGAAAAGATTAAATCGAGAATAAACTGTCTGCAGGCGGATGGAGAACGTATGGTCCTGGCGTTGCTTCCTGCGGCTGCAGACGCTGAAATCAAATCTGCGGTTCTGGAATCGGGCTTTGATGACTGCATTGTCAATCCGGTTTCTCCCGTTGAAGTGAAAAATAAGCTTGCCTTTTT
>JAWLES010000165.1:0-5524 GCA_041685935.1 Desulfobacteraceae bacterium
ATTTCAATTTACAATCAGTTTGGGTATGGTTTGTCAATGAAAAATTTGATAAACAGGGAGGTAATATTTACACCGGGCATACAGGAGCGAATTTGACGCAGAACAGCGGGATAAATTTTTATTTCAGCAACAGTTACCGGCAGCTTGCCGGGCTTTTCACAGACCTTCAAAAGGAGGACCAGGACACCGGTCCCTTTGGCAAAGAGTATATCATCGTACAGACCGATGGTATGCAGAAATGGCTGTGCCTTGAAAGTGCAGAAGCGAACACCGTATTTGCAGGGTTTGAATTCCTCGGGGTCAACTCCTTTTTCAGAAAGCTCTACCATCTGCTGAAAAAGGAACAGGAGGGTGCATCTGTATTCAGTGTCAGGGTGTTAAAGTGGATGATCTATAAGATTTTCAAGCAGGCCCTTGGAAAAGAGGAGGCCTTTTCAGTGATCCAGGCATATGCCCAAGGAAAGGATCACAGGATTTTCCAGCTTTCATCGGTGATGGCGGACCTGTTTGAACAGTATATGATTTACCGTCCGGAGATGATTGAAGCATGGAATAAAGGGATGCTTTTTTGCGAAGGCGGTAAAGGAGCCGCCTCTCCGCTGCATGAAAAATGGCAGATGATGTTGTGGCAATATATCAAAGCCTTCACAGGCCGGGCAATACCGGATCGGGTGGAAATGAGAAACAGCCTGCTTGAAAAATTGTCTGAACCGGATTCAGGGAAAATCATAAGGGAAAAAATGGGGACACGTGTCTCCCTGTTCGGTTTCACGGTTCTGCCGGAGTACTATCTTTACCTGTTTGAAAGGCTTTCTGCAAATATCAGGGTGGATTTTTTTCTCATGAACCCTTGCCCTTCAGAGTACTGGTTCGATATCGTTGATCACAGGGAAAAGTACGCAAAAGAGAAAAGGTTTTTCCTGGAGAAGGGAATGGACCCGGAACTCCTCTACCTTGATACCGGCAATCCGCTGCTCTCGTTTTTCGGGAAAGTGGGACGGGATTTCTTTTCGAACATCTTCATGCTGGACAGCGCACACAGCAAAAGCCGGGAGGCTCTGGTCTGCTCAGGCTGTGACAGTCTGCTTTCCCACCTTAAAACGGACATTCATACACTTGAAAACAGGCCGGATACTGGAGAACGTATACCGTTCGACCTTCAGGACCGTTCCGTGAGGATCGTCTCCTGCTATTCCCCTTTGCGGGAGGTGGAAGTGCTGGCTGATTCCATACTCGAGATGTTTGATACAGGCAGGCCGGGTGCAGTGGATAAAATTGCGGCATCAGACATCCTGGTGGTTATGCCTGATATCGAAACATATGCTCCTTACATCGAACAGGTGTTTTCCCGCTTTTCCGGATTTGACCCGAATCATCCGTTTATCCCGTATACCATTGCCGATCGGGTTGTACACGGTGAAAACACTGTTGCAGGGGTGATGAAAAAAATACTTGAACTGCCCGGCAAGAGGGCGGAGGCTCCTGAGATTTTTTCCGTGATTGAGTCAAAGCCGGTAAGAGATGCTTTTTCCCTTAAGTCAGAGGAGATATCCGTAATCCGGGGATGGATTCAGCAGTCAGGTATAAGATGGGGAATTGATGCAGGCCACAGGGAGGAACTCGGCCTTCCCGGTTATGGGGAATACTCCTGGAAGTGGGGGGCTGACAGGCTCATGGCTGGATATGCAATGGAGCAGGAGCGGGATCGGTTCATCAGCGGGATCATACCGAGCGATTCGGTACAGGGAGGTGAAGCAGATCTTCTGGGCAGGTTTCATACAATTGTTTACACTTTGTTCGAGTTTCTGGCTCAAAAAGGTCATATGAAAACCGGGGACGAATGGGCGGCCCTCTTCTCATCCACGGCTTCCACCCTGTTCGGGCAGGCTGCGGCTCATGAGGACGGACCAGGGAACCTTGATATGGAGGACATTCTTGTCCGGGTCGGCAGGAACATAAATGACGGCTTCATGGAAAAGGGTCTGGATTCCAAAACCCCTCTTCCTTTCGAGGTGTTTTGCGCCGAGTTCTCCAGGTACCTTGACATGCCCCCGGAAAAGGACAACCGCTTTTTAAGCCGGGGCATCACGTTCTCTTCCATGGTGCCCATGCGGAGTATCCCTTTCAGGGTGATCTGCATGCTCGGAATGAATGAAGAGGATTTTCCCAGGAAAAACCGGCTTTCGGAATTCGACCTTATCGAGCATTTCCCGCAAAAGGGTGACAGGAGCACAAGAGACAATGACCTCTATCTTTTTCTGGAAATGCTGCTTTCAGCGGAAGATCGTCTGTACATAAGCTACACCGGCAAAAATATCAAGGACAATTCTGATATTCCACCTTCCCGGGCGGTTTCCCACCTGACCGATTATATGGACAAAAACTTTTATGTAAAGGGTGATCCTGACAGGAGCGTCACGGACGTGATTCATATCCGGCACCCGCTGCAGCCGTTCAGTAAACGGTACTTTTCCTGCAATGCGGAAAACGAATCCCTTTTTACCTACCGGGACAAACAGTATTTCGCTCCTGACATGTCCGCGCCGGATGCCGGTCTGCCCGTGGTTAAGCTTTCAGGAGATAAAGAAGAGGAAGTGTTCCATGATATTCATCTTGATGACTTTGTACGATTTTTCAGCGATCCCTGCAGGTTTTTCCTTGAAAAAAGGGTCAGGGCTGCCTTTCCGGCTGTACAGGACCCGCTGGAGCACAGGGAATTGTTTGATGAGAACAGGCTGCTCGATTTCAAGGTGAAACAGTTGGTGGTAAACAGCCTTTTGAAAGGGGAGAGTCCGGACTGGGATCTTGAAAAAATGAAAGCCGAGGCGCAGCTGCCGTACGGAAAATACAGGAACCGGTACCTGGCGGACCGGAAAAAGGAGGCAAGGGACCTGGTGGACAAAATAACAAGTGCGGCAGGGCCTGTTTCAGGGCTATGCAGGCAGGAGCTGGAAACACGGGCTGCAGGAGTTCGTATCAGGGCTCAATCCCTGCCGTTTGTCCGGCAGGGTTATGAAAAGGTGCTTGTGGGTTGGCACACAGCCGGTAAAAAAGCCAAATATATTATCAGGGCATGGTTCAGTCTTCTTCTGGCAAGCGCATGCAGGGATGAAGACACGCCTTTAAGGCTCTGTTTTGTTTTTGCTGATGATGTACTTGACATTCCGGGCATGGCGCAATCTGATGCCGCGGATATCCTTGAGGGCCTTGTGAAGATGTATCTCGGGGGGCTGGAGTCTCCCCTGGTGTTTTTCCCTGCATCGAGTTTGAAATTCATGGAAACGGAGCGGAAACAGGGAATGGAAAAAGCACTTAAGGCAGCTGAAAAGACTTTTTACGGTGACAACTATACAAGGTCTGAAATGGATGATTCTGCGCATTTCCGGCACTTTTTCAGGCTCCCGGATGTGTTTGACCGTTACCGGGCCGAGTTTGTCGCAAACAGCAGAGCGGTGTGGAATTCATTTCTCGATGCCTGCGGAGGTGATCATGGATAAACCTGATACCGAATTCACCGGGTTTGATCCTGCTGGTGTAAAGCTTTCCGGCCCCAATCTTGTGGAGGCCGGAGCAGGCACCGGCAAGACTTTTTCCCTGGCTCTTCTCTACCTCAGGGGAGTTCTGGAGCTTGAGGCGGATGTTGACGGTATTCTTGCAGTGACCTTCACCAATGCCGCTGTGGCGGAACTCAAGGACAGGATCAGGTCATTCATGGACCAGGCGATTTTTGTTATCAGTCATGGTGAATCAGCAGAGGCCGAACCCCTTATTGCTGAAATTGTCAAAAACGCCATGGAAACCAGGGACCCGGGAATTGTCAAACTTATACTGAAAAAGGCGCTGTACTCCCTGGACGAGGCACATGTATATACGATACACGGCTTCTGCCGGAGGGTCCTTGACGAGTATGCTTTTTTGACAAAGGCGGGATTCGACACAGAGGTGATTACTGATGATTTCGAGTATATGCAGGAGGCGGCTGAAGACTACTACAGAACGAGGATCGATATACACCCGCCGGCCATGCTGTCGCTCCTGAAAAAGGATATGGGGCTTACCCCTGACCGGCTGCTTTCGCATGCATCCCGGCTGCTGAACAAACCCGGTCTTTCCATTTATGCGGATGATGCAGAAGTGGCAGACCTTGATAATGCCTGGAAAAAGGTCGGGGCGTTATTCAGGAAAAACGGCGGGGAGGCTGCGGACCTTCTGCGGGAATCGGAGAAGCTCAAGCGCAACAAGGAAAATTTCAAGCATGAAAACCTGGAGACTTACATTTCCATGCTTTCCGAATCCATTGAAAGCGATATGCCTGACATGCGGCTGCTTCATCGTTTTTCCGCCTCCAATGTACAAGACCAGACCCTTGCTAAATTTGCAAAACACGGTGATTTTCCGGGGCATGAATTGTTTGACGCCTGTCTGGATTTTGTTGACCTTTTTTCACGGGTCAGGGGAAAGGTGATAAAGGAAAGTGTTGAATACATAAAACAGCGTACCAGGATCAAAAAGGAAATGCTCAATCAGAAGAGCTTTTCCGACCTTCTTGAAGATGTCCATCAGGCAGTATCTGAAAACGGGTTTGAAAATTCCCTGACACGGGCATTGCGCAAAAAGTACAGGCTCGGGTTCATTGACGAGTTCCAGGATACTGACCAGTTCCAGTGGGAGATTATCAAATCGGTTTTTGTGAACGGCGGTATACCACTTTTCCTGATCGGTGATCCGAAACAGGCTGTTTACAGTTTCAGGGGGGCGGACGTGTTCTCCTACATAAGGGCCAAAGAAGAAGTGCCGGATATACGGAAATACCGGCTTGAAACCAATTACCGTTCATCTGACAGGTTTGTGAGGGCGGTGAACGAGGTTTTCTCTTCAGGATCGTTTGGCAGAAGCCCTTTTCTGCTTGATAAAATCGAATACAACCCGGTCCTTTCGGCCTCGTCTGCAAAAGCGGAAAATATGCAGGTGACTGAATCAGGAAAAGAGGACGGCTGCTCATTCGTGATCTGGAAAGAGGATACAGTTACAGCCAAAAGCAATTTTGAAGGCCGGGTGGAAACTGCAGTGGCAAATGAAATCACTGAGATTCTTCAGCCCGGAGCGTTTGTTATCAGGGAAAAAGGGGAACATAGAGACCTTGATCCAAAGGATATCGCAGTGCTGGTGTTGACGCATGAACAGGGCAGGGCGGTTAAAAACGTGCTGGACCGCATGAACATTCCAAGCGTGATCAGCCGGTCGGGTTCGGTTTTTGATACGCCCGAGGCGGTTGACCTGTTCAGGCTTCTTACCGCCTGCCATGGAAGTGTGGACCGGGATCTGATGCTCGGCACCCTGGTCTCGGGTATCGGAGGAATGGATGAAGAGTACCTGTGCATGATAAGCGAAGCCGAGTTTGAGCGCCACCTTGAAGGCTTCAGGTCCTACTCGAGGATATGGAGGGAAAAGGGAGTCGCTGCAATGACAGCCGCGTTTTTTCATGATTACGGTGTATATGAAAGGTTTTTAAGGAGTGTGTCAG
>JAWLES010000166.1:0-5466 GCA_041685935.1 Desulfobacteraceae bacterium
CACGTTTGACGGCAAATCCACATTTACTTTCAAAAGGGTGGTTCCGGTTCCGGTGGCAAGTGCCGGAGAGCCCAGGAGAAAAAAAGGAACATCCGAACCGAGACCGGCACCCATCTCCGCAAGCCGGTCGGATGAAAACGGGTGGCCGTACACCTTATTCAGCCAGGCAAGCACGGCTGCTGCGTTGCTGCTGCCGCCGCCAAGCCCGGCCCCCACAGGAATCCGCTTGTCAATTTCAATTTGAACCCCCGGGGTACTTCCCTTGGGCCGCAGCCGCTTAAAAAACATGGAGGCCGCCTTTGCAGCAAGATTGGAATCATCCTCAGGCACGCCCTGATGGCTGCAGACCACCGTGGTTTTCCCGCTGCTCCCGAGTCCGACCCTGATCTCATCATGAAGGTCGATCGGAGCCATCAGGGAAACAATATCATGGTACCCGTCCTTTCTCCTGCCTGCGACATAAAGAAAACAGTTGATCTTGGCCGGAGAAAAGAGCCTCTCCATCACCCCTTTGCCTCGACATAGGCAAGTCTGAGTTCATGAAGCAGGCTGGTCAGAAGATTATCCTCCTCCGAATCCAGGTTGCCCGCAGTCTTCTCCTTGATCATGGACATCATGTCAATGGTCTGTTTTGCAAGTTCCAGATTTTTCTCCTTTTTGCCGGTCGAAGGCTCCTCCACAAGCCCGAGCTGCACCAGCACGGAAGAATACAGCGAAAGCACGAAACTTGAAAAATCAACCTTGGGCAATCCCGTGGATTTTCCGTCTTCTCCGGATGAATGATCTCTCATCACAAATCCGTTTCCCTCTGCCATTTTAACCACCTCCAGAAATTTTTACGTCATTCAAGCTGCCAGTCCACCGGGTCAGCCCCCTTGACCACCGAGGCAATGTGGCAGTCAAAGTACATGTTTTCAACCCGGAACTCCCTTCCGTTATATTCAAGCCTCATGCTGCATGAGCCATCCACCCCGGTAACTTTGACCCGTCCAAGGCCGGCAAGCCCTGTGCCGTTGCATTTCAAAACCGCCTCCTTGGCGGTAAAGCCCCTGAAAAAAATCCTTTCCGGACTATCCGCAGGAAACATTTTTTTTTCGGAAACAGACAGAATCCTGTCAAAAAGCGGGCCGGAAACGGGCTTGATCTTCTCCACATCGATCCCGGCCGGTGTTCCTGACACCACCCCTGCCACGTAGTCCGGTTTGTGGGACACGGACCAGTAAACCCCGTTTGAGCATAAAGGTTCCCCTTTTTCTCCCGTTTCCAGCCGGCATGGAGCAAGCCCGGCCTTTTCCCCGGAGATCCATACACTTTTTCTAGAAAAGCTGCTGAGGGCGGCCGCCCTCTCTTTCCCTCCGAGCAGGCGGATATTCTGCGGGACTTTCAGGATAACCGGGTAAAGGGCCGGAATCTCACACCTCCGGTTCTTCCAGCTTGATAATAACATCCGCTACTGTTGTGCCGCCGCCCTGGTCATGTACGAACAAGGGGTTGATATCAAGCTCCTTTATTATCGGATGATTGTCCACCATTGCCCTCAGGCTCACCAGGTTCTTTTCCACAGCCTCGATATCAGCGGGTTTCGCCCCGCGCATTCCTGCCAGGATCGGATAGCCCCTTATGCTCTTTACCATCCGCCTCACCACGTTCCTGCCCATGGGAGCCAGTCTGAAAGCCACATCCTTGTAAACCTCGACAAAAATACCGCCGAGGCCGAACATCACAGCATGGCCGAACTGAGGGTCCCGATTCACCCCGAGGATCACCTCTCTTCCCTTTGCGATCATCTTCTGCACGAGTATTCCGTCAATTACCGCATCCTTGTTGTATTCCCGGGCATTTTCAATAATCATGTCATAGGCGCGGGTCACTTCCGAATCATCCTCAAGGCCCACCTGCACTCCGCCTGCGTCTGTTTTGTGCAGAATATCACTGGACACGATCTTCATTACAACCGGATACCCGATCTTTTCCGCAATCTGAACGGCCTGTTCACCGCTTTGGGCAAGCTCCATGGGAACTGCTGAAAAACCGTAGCATTCAAGAATACGGTTTCCGTCCAGCTCTCCGAGGGTCGTACGGCCCTCGGAAACATACTTCTGGATGATTTCATCAGCTTTCTTGCTGTCATACTCCAGGTTGTACTGGGGAAGAATCCTTCTGGACAGCCATTTCCGCCCTTCCCTCACCGCGCCCAGGGCCCTGGCAGCACTCTCGGGAAACTGGTACACCGGAATATTGTTTTTCTGTAAAAGCTTCACACCGTCTGACACATCCACAACCCCCATAAAGCAGCACACAACAGGTTTGTCCGATTTCCTGGAAATATTGAGAATGGCTTCGGCAGTCCCGATGGCATCGGTCATGGACTGGGGCGTAAGTATGATAAGCACCCCTTCCACTTCCGGATCACTCAGTACCGTGGCCAGAGTGTTCTCATACCGGTCCTTGGATGCGTCACCTATCACGTCCACGGGGTTGTGAAAATTGGCTGTGGACGGCAGGTACTTGTGAAGTTCACGGACCGTCTCCTCGGAAAACCTGGCCAGTTTCAGGCCGGACTGTTCGCTCATGTCCGTGGCGATGATTCCCGGTCCTCCTGCATTGGTGACGATGGCGACCCGGTCGCTGGCGGGATACTTTTTGGCGGCGTAAACCTGGGCGTAATCAAACAGCTGGTTCACGGTACTGCACCTCAGAATCCCCGACTGGCTGAAAATAGCATCATATATGGCGTCCGAGCCGGCCAGCGATCCTGTATGGGAGGCGGCAGCTCTTGCACCGGCATCCGAGGAGCCGGACTTGATGGCCAGAACCGGTGTAAAATCCGGGTAGGAAGTCATCTGCCTGACCTCTGATATGAACTCCTCCGCACTTCTCCCGAGCTCCTCCATGTACATCATAACCACTTCTGTTTCCGAATCTTTATGGTAATACCGCAAAAGATCCAGTTCATCCACGTCAGCCTTGTTTCCTATGGAGATGAATTTGGAAAACCCGAATCCCCGGTCCTGGGCGAAATCAAGCACCGCCGTGCACAGAGCCCCGCTCTGGGAGATAAACGACACATGGCCCGGCCTTGGCATCCTTGATGAAAAGCTGGCGTTCAGGGAAACTTCAGGGGATGGATTGATTACCCCCAGGCAGTTCGGACCCACCAGCCTCACTTCCGCCTCTTTACAGAGCCGGGCGATCTTGTTTTCGATTTCAGCCCCTTCTCCCCCGACTTCCTTGAACCCGGCTGATACGATAACAATCCCTTTGACATCTTTCTCAATACACCCTTTCACAGCTTCCAGCGCAAGCTTCGGGGGAAGGATGATCATCCCCAGATCAATCGGGTCCTCGATATTGGAAATATCCTTGTAACACTTGACACTCAGGATCGACTTAGCTTTCGGGTTAACCGGGTAAAGGGTCCCCTGGTATCCCCCGTAAAGAATATTGGCAAATATGTCATGGCCGACCTTTCCTTTGGAAGTGGACGCCCCTATGACAGCGATGGAGTCGGGCGCAAAAATGGCATCCAGCTTGTCCATCCTACCTCCTCTCCTTTTGATGGAAGCTTTCCACCACTTGATTGATTTTCATTACAGCAGATACATCATCCGGCAGTTCCAGAAAAGATCTTCTTTCCATGTCATAATCCACAAGCGTGTGGTCCTCCGGCAGGGTTGCAAGAAGCGGAACTCCGATCTCCTCCAGCTCCTTTTGAAATTTCGGGTTGAACGTTTCCGGCCCCCGGTTCACGACCAGACCCTTTTCCTTAACATCCAGCTTCAAACCGGAAAGCATGTCGTTTATCCGCTTGACCGCCCTCAAGCCCCTCAAGGCATAGTCCGTCACCATGATCAGCATGTCCACCCTGCCGCTGCTGCGCCGGCTCAAATGCTCCATCCCGGCTTCGTTATCCACGATAATATATCCGTAACTCTTTTCCAGTTCCTCCATGAACCGATTGAGGATATTATTGATCATACAGTAGCATCCCTGGCCCTCCTGCCGGCCCATTACAATCAGATCGAATTTCTCCTGCTCCATGAGGATCTGGTTCATCATCATCTCTATATAAACGGCCTTGTCCATCCCGGAAGGCAGGGACTGGGGATCCCTCATAAACTCCTCCCTGATATCCCCCACGGTTTTTTCGACAATGATACCGAGGGTTTCACCGAGATTACTGTTGGGGTCCGCGTCCACTGCAAGAACGGGAGAACCGCCGTTGTTTATAAGCTGCCGCAGGATCAGGGCAGCCACAGTGGTCTTGCCGACTCCGCCTTTACCCGCCAGTGCAATCACTTTACTCATATGCTCTCCACTTTATCGATTATCAGTTTCACCCTTTCAAAAAACCGCGAAAACAGTCAATTGAAAAAGTATCCCGTATTTTAACATTCCGCAACAGCTTCCACAACAGATTTATCCTTGACACGGATTTATCCGGCCGCTCTTCCGGAAAAATATGTTTCGTGCAAAAGCCTTCCGGTGAACCCGCCCGGAGCCGGAGCCGGAAGACTGCCGCAACCCGGTGTTGCAAGAAACAGCTGAAGACCGGTGCACACATCCGAACAGCAGGGTGGATTCCATTTTCCCTTGATAAATATCACGGACAGGAGTATGAAGTACCCGCAGGGATAAAGAATCTTGACAGACGTATGGAGATTTTATCATGACAGGGACTCTGGTCAATACGGCAGCGGTTATCGCGGGAAGCCTCCTGGGCCTTTTATTCCGGAAGGGAATCCCGGACAATTACAACAAGACGGTCATAAACGGAATCAGCCTGGCCGTGATCATAATCGGCTTCAGGGCGGCACTGGAAAGCGACAGAATGCTCATCGTGATCACCAGCCTTGTGATCGGCAGCATCATAGGCGAGGCCCTCAAGATAGAGCCGGGGCTCGAGGCCCTGGGCAGGTACATGGGAAAAAGCTTCTCAAAGGCGAAAGAGGGCTTTACCCAGGGATTCGTCACGGCAAGCCTGATTTTCTGTGTGGGCTCTCTTGCCATTGTCGGATCCCTTGAAAGCGGACTCACCGGCGATCACCAGACCCTTTTCGCCAAGTCGATCCTGGACGGGGTAACCTCTGTTATCCTGACATCTTCTCTGGGTATCGGGGTAATGTTTTCCGCACTGTCGATTCTTCTGTACCAGGGAGGCATCACCATTGCAGCCTCTTTTATAAAGCCGTTCCTGGTCCCCGAGGTGATCAGCCAGATGACCGCGGTGGGCGGCCTTCTGATCATCGCCATCGGGCTCAATCTCCTGGAACTGACCAAAATCAGGATCGGCAACATGCTGCCCGCCATTTTCATCCCTCTTGTGTACTACTGCCTCCGGCTCATTTTTTCCTGATCCGGCAGCAGCACCCGCCTTAGTACTCTGTTCACCGGTATGGGTATGGTGAATCAAAGCCCGGGGCATAGGCAGCAGACGATCCGGTATAACCTGTAGCGGCTTTAAAT
>JAWLES010000167.1:0-5427 GCA_041685935.1 Desulfobacteraceae bacterium
CACCTCGTTGATGATAGTTTTTTTTCGTCAAAAACATTCTATCTGCTTGACCAGTCAAGCGCAACGAGGTTTTTCTTTTTTTTGATGGCGGATCTGGGATAACCACATTATTCCGGACATTGCCGGGCCTGATAACGGAGTTTATCTTTATGGAAGACGCCTGATTAATATTTTGCATCCGCCAGGAATCTCAGGTAGTGTAAGGTACAGACTTCTTCTTTAAACGAAATATAATTATCAGGAGAAAAATATGGAGTCAAAAGAAGGTGCATACGTTCAGAAAATGAAAGTGAAGCTGGATGAATGGAACGCCGAGATTGACAGATTGACTGCTAAGGCGGAATATGCCGGGGCGCAAACTGAAGTTCAATACGAGAAGAGGCTGAAGGAATTGAGGGAAAAAATAAAAGGGCTTGAAGATAAGATTAATGATGCACAGGGTGCGGGTGAATCTTCATGGGAGGATTTTAAAGAAGGAATTGACAATTCCTGGGAAATTTTCAAAAAGACTCTTTCCAAAGCCAAATCCGAGTTTGAGCATGGCTATAAAGAGGGTAAGGATTAAATTATCCCATCCATTACAGAAACTGAAAATTTCAATAATACCGGATCTATCCTTAAAAAAGTCATATTTTTAAAAATTTCCGCTTATTACAACTGCAAGGACAAAGCATGAAAACCAGCACCTGGTTCCTGGCCGCCGGCTTTATTTTATTATGGAACTCCGGTTTTATAGGCGCGGAATATGCCCTGCCGTATACGGATCCTCTTACCCTGCTGTTTTGGCGGTACTGGTTGCTGGGATTCATTCTTCTTGTATACCTTGTTCTTCGCCGCCGGCTGGAATGGCCGGGGCTGAATGCCGTTCTGATTGCCTTCCTCGTCGGTATTCTGGCCCACGGCATGTGGCTGGGGTGTGTGATGTTTTCACTGCAGTACGGCGTTCCCGCCGGAATTGTTGCCCTGGTGGTTGCGCTGCAGCCGATGACAACAGGTGCCTTATCCGGGCTGGTGGTCGGGGAAAGGACTCCTCTTGCCCGCTGGGCAGGTTTGTTGATCGGTTTGGTTGGAGTCATGGTCGCGGTTCTGGCCAGGACCGACCTGTCTGATACGGGCTCCGTATTTGCCTATTTCATCCCCTTTGGTTCGGTTACGGCGATTACGGCGGCAAGTTTGATCCAGCGGCGGCTGGAAGTGCAGAGGCATACCTATCGTTTAGCCTTGGACCTGGGGCTTTTTTACCAGAGCCTCGGCACTGCACTGGCCGTGACCATCCCTGCTTTTCTTTTTGAAGGTCTGGTGACCGAATGGACCCCTGTATTTATGGGAGCTATGTTATGGTTAATTCTGGGTGTATCCCTTATGGCATACGCTTTAATGTGGCTTTTGATCGCACGGATTGACGCAACAAGAGTAGCAAGCCTGTTTTATTTCGGTCCTCCAGTAACGATGCTGATGGCCTGGGCGGCATTCGGTGACCACCTTCTGGCCACGGACCTGGCAGGTCTGGGAATCATTGCCGTTGGTGTTATCATGACTCAAATGAAATGGGGTGCCGGTCCCGTGCCTGCGAAATAACCACCTGCCCCGATTCTTGTCCTGATCCCCGGAAATTTAAAAAGGGGAAGTTGATTGTTACTGTAAGCACCTTCCCCCAATGACCATTCCATGGTTATAGGTTCGGCAGGTTTTCCGTGTCTTTGCCACGGTATTATCCGTATACATCATTTAATCGTTCCGGTAAGAATCCACAAAAAGATTGTACCTGCCGACCATTTCAGGTAGTTTGAAATATAGGCTTTTGTAAATACCATGAAAGACTTTGCACTGAAAATTTGTGTCTATCCGGTATTGGGACATAAAAGAGGTTATATATGACAATGCAAGTGAAACCCACCTATGAAGAACTGGAAAGACGGGTTCATGAACTGGAAACAGGCTCTTCACAACTTAAACAAAAAATTCACGAAGCCATGTTATTTTCAGAAGAAATAATGATGTACATGACTGAAGGCCTTGTCCTGACTGATACCCGGGAGACTGTCATATTCATCAATCAGCGTTTGTCGGAAATGCTTGGATATCCGCCTGAACAGATCATCGGGAAATGCTGGCTGGATATGGTGTCGCCCGAACAGCAGGCTATTGCAAAGGAAGTAACAGCCAGGCGTGCCCAGGGACATACGGACCGGTATGAAATTATTCTGTGCCACAAAGATGGTCATAAATTCCCGGTTTTGATCGGCGCCGGGCCACGTTTTGACAAGCAGAGCGGTGAATTTCTCGGCACCATGGGTGTTGTGAATGACATTACCGAGCGCAAGCGTGTGGAAGAGGCCCTGCGGGAGAAAACCAATTTTTTGCAAAACATTATTGACACTGCCTCCGACCTTGTTTCCGTAACAGATATGAAAGGCAACTTTGAGTTCCTGGGGCCTTCCCACAGTATCCTGGGATACGATCCTGATTCACTTATCGGCAGGAACGTAATGGAACTGGTCCACCCGGATGATTATGAGCAAACGGCAGCTGCTTTTTCCGATTTCCTTGCCGACATGGAGGATGGCCCAAAGGTCGAATACAGGTGTCGCCGTGCAGATGGAGATTATGCCTGGTTTGAGACTGTCGGAAAGTTCCTTCTTGATGATGCCGGCAATCCAAAAGAAATCCTGTTCAGATCAAGAGATTTTACGGAACGGAAACGAGTTCAGGGAGAATTGAAACGGATTGAATGGATGCTGTCCAGGAAGCCGGTTTCGAAAAACGAAGCCCGGCCGGGGACCCATGACCAGGGATATGGCGACCTGACCGAATTGAATCATGATGGCCTTATCCTGAAATACATCGGCCACGAACGCCTGAAAAGCTTTGCCAACGACTACCTGGATTTGCTCGGGACTTCCTCCGCGGTTTACGAGGCAAACGGAGACTATGCCTTCGGGATTTTTGCTTCGGGCTGGTGCCGGATGATGGACAGTGCCTCGCGTAAACTTTGCAACACCCCTGACAATGTTGAAGCGCTCAAATCCGGGCGATGGCTGTGCCATGAATCCTGCTGGACTGACTGTGCCAAAGAGGCTGTTGTCAAAAACGCGGAGGTGGACATCGAGTGCAATGGAGGCATTCGAATGTACGCCGAGCCCATTTTTGCCGGCGGGGATGTAATCGGGGTGATCAACTTCGGATACGGAGATCCGCCCAAAGATCCTGGAAAACTCAAGATGCTGGCTGAGACCTATCATCTCAACTACGATGACCTTCTCCGCGAGGCAAATGCTTACGATTCCCGCCCGCCCTATATTATAGAGACGGCAAAAAAGCGCCTCAGCACCACAGCCAAGCTTATCGGTTCAATGGTTGAAACAAAGAAGGCCATGGAAGCCCTGCGGGATAGCGAGGAAAAACACCGCCGCCTTTTCGAAACCATGGCCCAGGGGGTTGTTTATCAGGCAGTCGACGGGACCATCCTTTCGGTCAACCCGTCCGCTGAAAGGATTCTCGGCCTTTCTTTCGAAAAGATGCAGGGCAAGACATCCCTTGACCCGGGCTGGAAAATGATCAAGGAAGACGGCACAGAGGTTCCGGGCACGGACCATCCCGCCATGCTCGCCCTGCGTACAGGCCAGAGTGTCGGGCCTTTGATCCGGGGGGTGTTTCATCCGGATAAGAACGCTTATGTCTGGCTGTCTATTACGGCCATTCCCCTGTTTCAACCGGGAGAAACAAAACCCTTTCAGGTTTATACCACTTTCGAGGATGTCACCGAACGAAAGCGAATGGAAGAGGCGTTGAGAGAAAGCGAAGTTCGTTTTAAAGCGCTTCATGATGCATCTTTCGGGGGAATTGCCATTCACGACCAGGGGGTTATTCTGGAATGTAATCAGGGTCTTTCGGATATGACGGGCTATGAATACTCAGAGCTTATTGGAATGGACGGACTTCTGCTGATAGCTGAGCAATCCCGTGAAGAGGTAAGGAATAATATTCGAGCTGGGTATGAAAAACCTTATGAAGTATTAGGACTGTGCAAAAATGGAGAAGAATTCCCGGTAAGGCTTGAAGCTCGCAATGTGCCTTATAAGGGGAAGCAGGTCAGAACCGTCGAATTCAGGGACATCACCGAACGCAAGCGGGCGGAGGCTGAAAAGGAAAAACTCCAGGCCCAACTCCTCCAGTCCCAGAAGATGCAATCCGTGGGTCGACTGGCAGGCGGTGTGGCCCACGACTTCAACAACATGCTGGGAGTGATCCTGGGACATTTGGAATTTGCCCTTGAAAAAGCGCAGGAGGATAATGACCTTACCGATGATCTGAAAGAAATCCAACAGGCTGCACAGCGCTCTGCCGATCTGACAAAAAAGCTGCTGGCCTTTGCCAGAAAACAGACCATTTCCCCCAGACAGCTGGATTTGAACGACACAGTGGAGAGCATGCTCAATATGCTGCACAGGCTGATAGGGGAAGACATAGATCTGGTCTGGAAACCGGCTGCACATATCTGGCCGGTTAAAATGGACCCGTCCCAGATTGACCAGATCCTTGCGAATCTCTGTGTAAATGCCAGGGATGCTGTTTCCGGTGTGGGCAGACTCACCATAGAAACCGATAGAATAACATTTGACGAGAAATATTGTAATGAACACACCGGGTTTGTCCGGGGAGATTTTGTCCTGCTGGCGGTCAGTGACAACGGCTGCGGCATGGACAGGGAAACCCTTGGAAATCTGTTCGAGCCTTTTTTCACCACCAAGGATTTCGGCCAGGGTACCGGCCTGGGGCTTGCCACCGTCTATGGCATCGTGAAACAGAACAACGGTTTCATCAATGTATACAGCGAACCCGGCCAGGGTTCCACTTTCAGAATTTACCTGCCCAGGTCAGCTGAAGATGAAGACCCTGACAAGGGGGTTTCCGGGAAAAAAACAGCTGCCGGGGGCACTGAAACCATCCTGCTGGTGGAAGATGAACCGTCCATTCTCAGAATGACCCGGATGATGCTGGAAAGGAAAGGTTATTCAGTTCTGTCCGCAGCCACACCGGCAGAGGCCGTGGAAAAAGCAGAAAACCATTCCGGGTCCATTGATCTGCTCATGACCGACGTAGTCATGCCGGAGATGAACGGCAGGGAACTGGCCGGGCGAATCACCGCGCTTTACCCCGGCATCAGGTTGTTTTTCATGTCCGGGTATACTGCCAATGTCATTGCCCACCGGGGGGTGCTTGATGATGGTGAGGCATTTATCCAGAAGCCGTTTTCAATGGAGGACCTGACAGTGAAGGTTCGGGATATTTTGGATACAGCGCCGGATGAAGCTCAATGATAAGTATCCTGTTCATTGCAGACAAGGAAAAAGAAAATTCCAACATTACCGGACATATCATGTGTTACTGAACATTATCGACATTAACCTGAAATAATGATCGTTA
>JAWLES010000168.1:0-5422 GCA_041685935.1 Desulfobacteraceae bacterium
TAGGCCGCCTCTATGACGGTAATGTCAAACAAGGCATAACAGCAGTCACAACACCTTTCCCTGCAAAAAACCTCTTTGGGGTACTCCGTTTTCACTTTTTCAAAAATACCGTCCACCATCTGTACGACAGCTTCATACTTGACAAAATATTCCTTAAGATTCAGGGACATTGTTCTATATTCCTTTACTTTCCTATGCAAAAGTTGCTGAAAATATGATCAAGCACTTCAATACCGGCTGTTTCACCGGTAATTCTTCCCAGTGCCTCGATACTCTCTTTGATGTCCAAGGCAAGAGTTTCCTCTTCCAAATGGTTGCGAAGGCCGTTTTCCACTGCCTCAAGGCTCGCAGCAGCCTCCTGCAGCGCAAGCTTGTGCCTCAGATTGGGAACCACGGTGCCCGAATCTATATCCAGGTCCCTCATGGCAAGATCCACGATCATCTCCCTGAGTTCGTCGATGCCTTCATTGTTCAGAGCGGAAATGCCGATTTTAGGGCAATTCATGTATTTTTCAGGCATTTCAGGAAGTTTGTCATCGACTGCAAGATCAGTTTTGTTAAAAACAAAGACTGTTTTTACGCCATCCGGAACGACCTTGTCAAGCTCCTTTTCAGGAACACAGCCCCCCGGCTCCTGCATGAAAAGAATGATATCAGCCGCGGTGATATGCTCCTTGGCCTTTTCGATGCCTATGATCTCCACCAGATCGTTGGTGGGATGAATTCCGGCAGTATCCGCGACAACCATGGGAATGCCGTTAAGGTTAAAGCTTTCCCGCACCGGATCCCTTGTGGTGCCCGGAACCGACGTGACAATGGATCTGTCGTTTTCAATCAGCCGGTTCATCAGGCTCGATTTTCCGACATTCGGGGCGCCGCATATCACCACGTTGATTCCTTCGCGGATAAAACAGGCATCATTATAGCGCTGGATAAACTTGCTGCAGTCCTCGGCCACATCTTTAACAACAGAAAGGGCCTTTTCCGTTTCAATGGTCTCCCCTGCTTCATCCGGGAAATCAATGGAGGCTTCAAACAGGGTATACACTTCCATGAGCCTGGATCTCATCTGACTGATACCCTCTTTTAAAACCCCTGTATTCTGGGAGGCTGCTACTTTGAGAGACTTGACCGACCGTGCGTTGATGATATCAGCCACAGCCTCCGCCTGGGTCAGATCGATCCGGCCGTTCAGAAATGCACGTCTGGTGAACTCACCGGGGTCGGACAACCTGGCCCCGTTCGCCAGCACCCTTTCAAGCAGAGTGTTCATGACCACGTTTCCCGAATGGGCCTGAATTTCGACCACATCCTCGGATGTATAGGACTTCGGCGCCAGCATGGGGATCACAAGCACCTCGTCGATAACTTCCGCGCCGTCGGCCTCGAAAACGTAACCATGGTATACCGTATGGGACCTGAAACCGGTACAGTCTTCGACTCCTTCCCGCGTCCTTCCGAACACCCCGGAGAGAACTTCAAGGCTGGCCCGGCCGGAAATCCGGATGACGCCGATGCCGCCGCTTCCCGGTGGAGTCGATATGGCGGCTATTGTGTCATTTGTCATCTCGCCTTATTTGTGATACCGTTTTTTCGAGTTGAAACCGCCTTTCTTTTTGGGCAGTATGACAAGCCGCCTGTAATACCCGTCCCCTTTACTCTGGGTTCTGACCTTTGAATCATCCTTGAGCGTCAGATGAATGATCCTCCGGTCCTGGCCGCTCATCTGGTTTATTGTTGCCGGCCTGCCGGTCTTTTTGGCCTTCTCCGCCATCTTGAAGGCAAGCTGCCGCAGGTTGGCCTTACGGGTTTCCATATACCCCTCGATATCCACCTTCACACGGACCCTTGCCTCGCTTTTCCGGTTTACGATCTTGTCTGCAAGAAACTGCATGGCTTCAAGGGTCTGGCCCTTCCGTCCAATGAGAATGCCTGCGTTGCCGCCATCCACACGGAGAGTAAGCTTGTCGCCGTCGATTTCCGACGTCACTGCTGCATCCTCGGTGATCAGGCTCACCATTCGCTTAACTGCTTGCTCGGCCAGTTCGGCAAGCTCCCGGGAAACCTCCACCACCTCCCTGGACTCTCTTTCAGATTCCTTTTCAGCATCAATTTCTTCAAAGGCTTCAAAAGACTCCTGTTCAGGCTCATCTTTTCCCAAAGCAGATACTTCCCGGTCATCATCCACTGTTTGAGCATCTTGGCCTGAGGCTTCATTAACAGGGGCGCCATCGCCGCCCTGGACTTCAGGTTCCATGTCAGTCTGTTCGCCGGTCTTCCAGGGCTGTTCACCGGTCTTCCCGGATTCAGGCTTTTTCCCGCCGGTCTTTTTTGAATCCCGGCTTTTGGAAGAACTCCCTGAATCCTCTCTGTTTTTGCCTGCCGGTTTCTTCCGGGGCTTTTCAGTGCCGGTTTCAGGTTTTGTTCCCGTGTCTTCGGCCTCCTGCCCGAAGGCTTCGTCCACAATGGACATTATCCCTTCATAATCTTCGTCATTCATTGCTTTTTCTTTTTCAGTACCGCTCTTATCCGGGAGTTTCACCCGGATCCTGGCATTCTTCCTTCCGACGATACCAAAGATGCCGGTGGCACCGGTGGATATGACATCATATTTCAGTTCTGACTTGGAAAGGCTTAATTCAGCGCATGCGTTTTGAACCGCGCTTTCGATATCTTTACCGTCGAATTCCTGAGTTCGTTTCATGATACCTCCAAAAAATTACGAGAATTTTTTCTGAATATAATACTGCTGCCCCATGGATATCAGGTTGTTTGCAAAAATATACAGTACGAGTCCGGCAGGAAAATTGATAAAAATCACCGTCATGAAAATCGGCATCAACATCATTATTTTCGCCTGTGTGGGGTCTCCCGCAGTGGGGGTCATTTTCTGCTGTAAAAGGAAAGACGCACCCATGATAATTGTCAGCACAGGTATGCCGTATGGTTCCTGCATGAAGGGTATGGCGAAATCAAACTCGAACAGCCGGTCAGGGGCTGACAGGTCCTGAATCCACAATATGAAAGGGGCGTGGCGCAGCTCAATAGCCTGGTACAGCATCCTGTACAATGCAAGGAAAATCGGCATCTGTACAAGCATGGGCAGACATCCGCTCATGGGATTGACCTTGTAGGTTTTGTACAAAGCCATCACCTCCTGGTTCATCTTCTGCTTGTCATCCTTGTGCTTCTCACGGATCTCCTGCATCAGTGGCTGAACTTTTTTCATCTCGTTCATGGATTTATAGCTTTTTGTGCCCAGAGGCCAGAATACGATTTTGATCAGAACAGTTAACAGTATTATGGCGACACCGTAGTTCGGAATAAGCTGATGGATGAAGTTCATCACTATTAAAAGCGGCTTTGCAAGAAAATCGAACCAGCCGAAATTTATGGCCTTTTTCAGGGAATTGTTGTAGTCTGACAGCAGTTTCAGGCTTTTGGGACCCATGAAAAAGTTAAAGGAATACCTGGTCATCTTTCCCGGCTCCAGACGATCCATCGGCTGAATGTATCCGGTCTTTGTCTTGGAGCCAGACCTTGACAGCTTCAGCATTGACTCCGAACCGCTGCTCTCCGGGATCACGCAGGAGAGAAAGTACCGGTCCGTGTAACCGGCCCATTTGACAACACCGTGGAACGTATCCTTATCCTCGATGTCATCCGGGTCCACTTCCTTGAGATCATTGTCCACCAGTGCCACAGGGCCTTCGAACGCGAACTGGGACATTCGTGAGCCGCCTTTATCCTTGAAACCGGGAACATATAATGCGATGGCATCCTTTACGGGTCTGTCCGAACCGTTTTTTACAACAATGTCACAGTCGATTAGATAGCTGTCCGCATGAAAGGTGAAGACTTTTTCTACAATGACCCCGGACTCGGTTTCAAGGGTGAATGTCAACGTTTCAGAGCCTTGGGTGATCCTGGCTCCGTCCGCAGGGCCGGACAGAGTGTAAGAAGATGAGTTAACTCCGGGCACGGTGCCGTTAAAGAACTCCATGCTGAAAAGGCCGGATGCCGCTTCCGATGGAACGAGTTCCTTGTATCCCGATTTCTTTGAATTGCTCTCCCTGTACTCTTTCAGGGTAAAGCTCTGCACCGATCCGTCCCCCTCTGATATGGCGATGTTGTAGAGAGGCGTCTCCACGGTCACTGTACGCAGATCTTCAGAAGCAGAGGCGTTGCCGTCCGTTTCTTCAGACTGCTTCTTATTCTCCTGATCGGTAAAATCACTGACTCTGGGTTTAAGGTCCTGCGTGTCCCTGGATGAAGTTTTTGCAGTTTCAACCGCCTGATCCGTTCCCTGCAGGCCGGGCTTCATAAAAAAAACGTTCCATCCGAGGATTACAACCACGGAAAGAACAATGGCCAGCAAAAGCCGCTTTTCGTCATTCATTTTAACTCCTACCTGTCTGATAATTCAATGCAGGGCATTGCATTACCTGAAAGGAAAGAAAAAGGCGTGCCGTGCAAGGCAAACACGGGGTTTTACGGCACCGGGTCAACTCCCCCGGGGTGGAAAGGATGACACTTCAGAATCCGCTTGACCGCAAGAAAGCTTCCCTTCCGGCTTCCATGCCGCTCCACGGCTTCCAGTGCGTACTCCGAACAGGTGGGATAAAATCTGCAAACTGATGATGTCAATGGTGATATGGCATATCTGTATATCTTTATTACGGTTATGAAAAAATGTTTAACCATAAAAATCATTCAATTTTATCAAAAAGCTCTTCAAGCTCTTTGCTGATCCGATGATTGGGCAATGAAGCCGCACCCTTCTTTGCAATAATGTTAATATCCCTGTTCCCTGAAAGGCTCTCTTTTCTGTGCCTGAAATACTCTCTGACTATCCGTTTAATCCTGTTTCGCTGTATGGCGTTACCAACTTTCCTTGATGCGGTAATCCCGATTCGATTGCTGTCATGGTCCCCATCGGCAACAGCTGCGATAAAATACCTGGTTTTAAAACTTTTGCCTTTTCCGGATAGTCTTACAAACTCAGCCCTTTTTAATAATCTTTCCTCTTTGGATAATGTAAACCTGCCCAATACGTATAATCCGTGGTTACCTAAGCAGCAAGTCTCTTTCTGCCCTTCGCCCTTCTGTTGTTGATTATGCGCCTTCCCTGTTTGGTGGCCATTCTTTTCAAAAATCCGTGTTTACGGGTTCTTTTCCTTCTGCTTGGCTGATATGTTCGCTTCATAAATCCATTCCTTACAATAATGATCCAATAATACGTTCCGTCAAAACGATTAGGTTCCGTCCGCCATCATAAATAGAGTATAATAGACTTTTTTTTTCCGGGTGTCAATATCCAGTCTTCAGTTGTATCAGTAACTCATGATCTGTCCGGTTTATTATAGCTCCCGGGAGGTGGCATATGAGACGTACAGAGGTGTTACAGGAGATTCGGATCATG
>JAWLES010000169.1:0-5394 GCA_041685935.1 Desulfobacteraceae bacterium
TTGGTGGTTCCGCGGGTCAGCCCGAATACCGCGCCCCTGACATCCGGGTCCCAGTACGGGGCACCCAGGCCCACAAAGGCGGGCACCAAGTAAACACCTTCGGTGCTTGGCACCCGGTCGGCATAGGCCTCGGAGTCTTCTGCGTTCCTGAACATCCGCAGTCCGTCCCTGAGCCACTGAATAGCGGAACCAGCCACAAACACCGAGCCTTCCAGGGCGTATTCCACTTTATTGTCAATTCCCCATGCGATCGTCGTCAACAGCCCGCTTTCGGATTTTACCGCAGTCTCCCCTGTGTTCATCACCATAAAACAGCCTGTGCCGTAGGTGTTTTTAACCATACCCTTTTCAAAGCAGGCCTGGCCGAAAAGGGCTGCCTGCTGGTCTCCTGCGATTCCGGCGATGGGAATTTCAAATCCTGAAAAGGCTTCCCTGGAGGTATATGCGTATACCTGAGACGAGGGCCTCACCTCGGGAAGCATGGAAGCGGGTATTTGAAGGTGTTTGAGGAGCCCTTCATCCCATTTGAGTTCGTGGATATTGTAAATAAGGGTCCGGGAAGCGTTCGTATAGTCGGTGACATGGACTCTGCCCCTGGTAAGCTTCCAGATGAGCCACGTATCCACGGTGCCGAAAAGAAGATCCCCTTTTTCAGCTTTTTCCCTGGCACCTTCCACATTGTCGAGGATCCACCTGATCTTGGTTCCGGAAAAATAGGCATCCACCATAAGCCCCGTCTTTTCCCTGAACTCTTCTTCCAGGCCCCTCTCCTTGAGTTCCCTGCAGATATCCGCTGTCTGGCGGGACTGCCAAACCACTGCGTTGTATACCGGAAGCCCGGTGTGTCTATCCCAGACCACGGCTGTTTCACGCTGGTTGCTGATTCCGACTGCATGGATATTTTCGCCGGAAATTTCCCTGTGGGCAATGGCTTCAGCCACAACCGACTGCACCGAGGACCATATTTCAGTTGCATCATGCTCCACCCACCCCGGTTTCGGGAAATATTGCCGGAATTCTTTCCTGGTGGTCAGAACGATCTTGCCCCGGGAATTGAAAACAATTGCCCTTGAACTTGTCGTGCCCTGGTCAATCGCAAGAATGTAAGTCCCGTCAGTCATTTGATCCGTCCTTTATCGCTGGTTGTGCAGAATGAAAGGCGATAATTTGACGATATGCCTTTTATGCTTTATTCTGGTATAACAGATTGCAGTATAATACGGTTTCAAGACCTTTTCAACCGGAAAAGACCCGCCTTTAAAAAGGAAACCGGCACGGTAAACAGGGAAAACAAGGCAAAAAGGAGGGAAATTATGTACAGGGCGCTGGTTGCGGAAAAAGAGGAAGATGGCTTCAAAAGATCCGTAAAAGAGCTCCGTCTCAGGGACCTCCCTGACAATGACACCCTTGTGCGGGTCATGTACTCTTCTTTGAATTATAAGGATGCGCTTTCAGCCACCGGCAACAGGGGCGTTACCCGGAAATTCCCCCATACCCCCGGCATTGATGCGGCAGGTGTTGTTGAGGAAACTGAAAGCAGTCTTGTTGAAACAGGGGATGAAGTAATAGTTACAAGCTATGATCTGGGCATGAATACACCGGGAGGATTTGGTGAATATATCCGGGTGCCTGCCGAATGGATAGTCAGGCTTCCGGCCGGACTCTCGCTTAAGCAGAGCATGATCTACGGCACTGCCGGTTTCACCGCAGGGATGTCGGTTTATGAACTTGTATCGCGGATCAATCACTCTGATGGAGAGATTCTTGTCACCGGCGCCACAGGAGGGGTCGGATCAATGGCAGTGTCGATTCTCTCCGGGCTCGGTTACAGCGTGGCATGTGTTTCAGGCAAACCTGATGCTGCAGACTATCTCAAGCCTTTGGGGGCGGGAAGAATCATTGACCGGGAAGCGTTTTTGAAAGATCATGAAAAGCCTTTGCTCAAGGAAACATGGGCCGGCGGGATCGATACCGCAGGAGGGCAGATTCTTGCCTGTACTGTGAAATCCGCAAAGCTCTCAGGCGTGGTGACATGCTGTGGAAATGCAGCTTCAGGGGATCTGCCTTTAACTGTTTTTCCGTTTATCCTCAGAGGAGTTTCCCTTGCAGGCATCGATTCCCAGCATTGTCCAATGGAGCTCAGACAAAAGATCTGGAACCGTCTTGCAGGTGACTGGAAAGTCGAAGGCCTGGAGAGCATTTGTACCGAAACCGGTCTTGACGGTCTGGATCATTATATCCACGGGATTTTAAAAGGAGAGATGACAGGCAGGGTCGTGGTTAAAGTATGTGATGATTAGCTATTTGTAATGGTTAAGTATCTCTGTGACGCGTCCGTCTGCTTTGAGCCGTGAAAGCTCCCGGTTGAAGTCTTTGATAAAACCGTGCCACTTTGTGTCGGTATACATCAAAGCCAAGCCTGAAGAATCAATCGGTTTTGAAAATGTGAAATCGGAGCCGGACAGGGACCGGTGCCTTTTCAGGGTCCATAACGCCACCAGCTTGTTCATGACCGCTGCATCCCCCCTTTTACCTTTCAGCATTTTAAGCATATAACAATGAGACGGGGTATCCGATCTTGTCAGCCTGCCTGAAGAAAAATAGGGATCGAGTGTGGGGTAAGTGTACCCGAGATGGGTAATCACGGTTATGTTTCTCAGTTCATCCAGGTTATTGAACCGGATCGGGCTTGCCTTCCTGGAGACCAGAACGTCATCCACTCTGAGGATAGGGTCGGACCAGAAGTACCGGTCCGGATTGTCAACCCATTCGAGTCCGTCAAATCTGAAGTCGATCAGTCCGTTTTCCAGCATCGCGATATCCCGTTTTTCAGGATAAGAAGCTGTTTTTACAGTGTACCCGAGTTTTTCGGAAATTTTCTTGAAAATGTCCATGAGGATACCTTCCCCTGTACCGGGGAAGCCGGATTTTGAAGGGTCTGTGATTAAATACGGAGCCCAGCCTCCGCCCAGGCTTATGGTTATCTCCTGTTTTTCCCGTGCCTCGCTCAGAGCGGGATTTAAAACCCAGGCGGCAATGAAAAGAGTGGTAAACAAAAGAGCCGTTTTTATGATGCAAAAGGGTTTCATGCTGTTTTCCCGGTTCCGGCTGTCCGGTCCAGTGCTTTTCTTACCGCCCGGGCAAGTGAATTCATGTCGACCGGTTTTTGCAGGTATTCGGCAAAACCGGATTCTGCTGCTGAAGCTTTTGAGATTTTGGAGTTATGCCCGGTACACAGAATAACCGGAACATCCTGCCGTATGGAATGGGCTTCCCGTGCAAACATATCCCCTGTCATCCGCGGCATGGTCATGTCCGTGATCAGAAGGTCGTACTTGCAGGGGGATTTTTTGAACCACTCAAGCGCCTCTTCCGGATCTGTTGTGCTGGTTACCTGGTACCCGAGAGCTTCCAGGAGCTGATGGCCGGTATCCACGAGCATTTCTTCATCATCAACCAGAAGGATTTGCCCGGATCCCTGCAAAAGTTCCAGTTCTGATTCCGGTTCCCGTGTCTTGGGGGTTGCCTTCACAGCAGGTAAAAAGATTTCAAAAACCGTACCCTCTCCAAGCCTGCTTGAAACCCGTATGCCTCCGTTTCGGCCCTTGACGATCCCAAGGATGGTGGAGAGTCCCAGTCCTGATCCTTTGCCCACATCCTTGGTGGTAAAGTAGGGATCAAAAATCCTGGAAAGGTTTTTCTCTGAAATTCCGTGGCCCGTATCTGTCACCGTTGTTTTGACATAGTCGCCCGGTACAAGTTCAGGATCGAATGCAGCCTCTTCCTTGCCGAGGGATACCTCTTCCATGCAGATGTTGATCACGCCGCGTTCTTCCATTGCATGGGCAGCGTTGGTGCACAGATTTACCAGGATCTGGTGGATCTGGGTTCCGCTCAGCTCTACCATGGGGAGATCGGGTGCAATATCGCTTTTAAATTCAATGCTGGAGGGAATTGTGGATTTGAGCATTTCAAGCGCCTCTTTAGCAACCGGCCTGATATCAGTGACGTGCTGTTCCTGTGCATCATCTTTCCGGGTAAAGGTCAGCAGCTGTTTCACAATATCTCTTGCCCTTAACCCGGCGGAGTTGATCTGTTCAAGAGATTTTTGAACCGGGTCTGAAGGAAGTGCTTCACTCCTTGCGATTTCCGTATACCCCAGGATTATTCCCAGGATATTGTTGAAATCATGGGCGATTCCCCCGGTCAGTGTGCCCAGTGCTTCAGCTTTCTGGGCATGCCGCAGCCTTTCTTCAAGTATTTTTTCCTTTGATATGTCGGAAAACATGCCGCGCATACCCCTGATTCTGCTGTTTTCATAAACAGGCAGACTGTTCAGGCGAACCCAGACATAACCCTTTTCTTTTGTCACCATACGGCATTCAAAAGTTTCTGATTTTGCAGAAGAGGTGTTCCGTAACAGGTTTTGAATACATGACAGGTCCTCCGGGTGCAGAAAATCGAAAATTGATTCCCCGGTCATCAGCAAAGAGCTGAATCCGGCGATCCTTTCCACAACAGGGCTGATATACGAAATCCTTCCCTGTTCATCAGTTGTATAGATCACGTCATTGATGTTTTCCACCAGCTCTCTGTATTTTTTTTCGCTTTCCAGCAGGGCTTGCTCCGCCTCCTTTCTTTCAGAGAGTTCCCGGTTCAGTCTTTGCATCTGGGAATCAATGGTGCGTCCCATCCTTTCAAGCAGGTCTGTGATCGGGGCAAATTCAGCATAGGGAATTCGGGTTTCAGGCGGATCGTAATTTCCTGAAGCATACCTTTTTACAATGGCTCCGAGTTCGTGTAAAGGGGTGTGGAAAAAACGGCGCAGGAAAAGCGTCAGCAAAATTAAAAGAAAAACCAGACTGAATATCAGTATGATGGCGCTGGTCAGTAAAAAATCTTTTTTGATCAGTTCAAAATGCCGCATGTTAAGGGAAATTTCAGCATGTCCGGCTGTGGAGCCTTCATGAACGATATCGGCGTTCCTCTTCACTACCCCCTTTTCTTCCTTTTTTTTCAGAAACAGAACATTATCCCATGTGTCTGTGATTTTTACCTCCGTGACAAGATCGTTGCTGGCGAATGAAGTTCCGATTCTCTCTATAACCGGCTCGTTCAGGCTCCACATGGGGATTTCCAGGTTCCGGCAGAGGGAGTTGATGTATTCATCCGCTTTTTCCTCAAGGCTGTTTCTGGCTTTAAAAGACGTATAGAAAACACTGGCGAATATGCCGAAAATGAAGACGATAAGGATGGAAAAACAAAGCGCGGCGGTAAAGCCTTTTGTTATTGACCGCTGTTTTTCCTGTTTAATCCGGGGGGCGGTTTTTCCCTGTGGTCGGTTTTCTGCCATTGGTGTCTGATGTCCTTGTTGGTTCCGTTCCGGAAAAACAA
>JAWLES010000170.1:0-5332 GCA_041685935.1 Desulfobacteraceae bacterium
AAGAGTGGTCACCGGTACGAACAAACGGCCTCTCAAGTCTCTCAGCGATACGTTGAAAGGAAAGCAGGGACGGTTCCGGCAGAATCTGCTTGGAAAAAGGGTTGATTATTCCGGAAGAACCGTGATCACAGTGGGGTCGGAGCTCAGGCTTCACCAGTGCGGTATTCCCAAAAAAATGGCGCTGGAGCTGTTCAAGCCATTTATTTATAACTATCTTGAGCAGAAAGGCCTGGTCTCAACCGTTAAAAGTGCCAAAAAGATGGTTGAGCGTGAAGAGATCGAGGTGTGGGACGCTCTTGAACATGTGGTAAAAGAGTACCCGGTCATGCTTAACAGGGCACCGACCCTGCACCGGCTCGGAATTCAGGCCTTTGAGCCCGTACTGATTGAAGGCAAGGCCATTCAGCTTCACCCGCTTGTCTGCCCCGCGTTCAATGCCGATTTCGACGGCGACCAGATGGCGGTTCATGTGCCGCTGTCCCTGGAAGGTGTGCTTGAGGCCAGGGTCATGATGCTCTCCACCAACAACATTCTGTCACCTGCCAGCGGCAAACCGATTATCGTTCCCACCCAGGACATTGTTCTCGGGATATACTATATGACTCGCGGTATTAAAAACCAGAAGGGAGAGGGAGTTGTGTTCTCAAGCCCGGAAGAGGTGAGGGCCGCGTTCGATTCAGGCGAGCTGGCACTGCATGCCAAAATCAAGGTGCGGATCGAAAACAGGGTGTATGAAACCACCACAGGGCGTATGCTGCTTTGGGAGACCATACCCGGAGATACTCTGCTTTCCCTGTCCCGATTCCGGGTGGATTCCAAGGAGGATGCCGAAGCTGCACTGGAAAAGCTTAAATCTGGTGTTTCTTTTGAAGATATCGTATCCGAGTACATGGGTGAAGCTGATGAAAGTCCCAATTCAACAGGATTTCTCACAAGGAAGGAATTCAAGAATTTTTACCAGGTATCCCAGATCTTTGTGGAGCAGTTGTTCGGTCTGAAGGAGGAGCAGTTTTCCGATCCTATCCGGATAGAAAATTCCTACAGCATATTCCGGGTGGAGCAGAGGAAGACAACCATTCCGTTCCGGTTCGTCAACAAACTCATGGACAAGTCAGCCATTGTCGAGCTTATTGATTACGCCTACAGAAACATAGGCTTGAAAGAGACGGTTATTCTTTCGGACAGGCTCAAGGATCTCGGGTATAAGTATTCGACTTTGGGCGGCCTTTCCATCTGTGTGGACGATATGATTATTCCCGAGGAAAAGTGGGATATCATCAAAAAATCCGAAGAACAGGTGAATACGATCAAGCAGCAGTACTCCGAAGGCCTAATCACCCAGGGGGAAAAATACAACAAGGTGGTGGATATCTGGGCCCAGAGCACGGACGACATTGCCGAGGCCATGATGGACGTAATGAAGAATCCGAGCCGGGCCAAAAAATCAGGCGACTCCGAAGAGAAGCTGAATGCCGTTTACGTGATGGCGGATTCAGGGGCCAGGGGTAACAAGGATCAGATGCGCCAGCTGGCCGGAATGCGGGGGCTTATGGCCAAGCCTTCCGGGGAAATTATCGAAAACCCGATTACAGCCTGTTTCAGGGAAGGTCTTTCAGTGCTGCAGTACTTTATATCCACCCATGGCGCACGGAAAGGACTTGCTGATACAGCGCTTAAGACGGCCAACTCGGGGTATCTTACAAGGCGTCTGGCTGATGTGGGCCAGGACTGCATGGTTTCCGAGGTTGATTGCGGGACCATGATGGGGATTCACATCGAGGCATTGTATGAGGGCGGTGAAATTATCCAGAGCCTGGGAGAGAGAATTCTCGGCCGGGAAACCCAGGAAGAGGTCAGGGACCCCTATTCCAATGATGTCATTGTCGGCCTCGGGGTCGAGCTTGACGAGCAGATTGTCAAGAAAATCGAGGATGCGGGTGTCACTTCCGTGAAGATCCGTTCCGTTTTGACCTGCAGCTCCAGGAGTGGTGTGTGCCAGAGATGCTACGGCAGGGATCTGGCCCACGGCAGAAAGGTGGAAAAAGGTCAGGCCGTGGGTATCGTGGCTGCCCAGTCCATCGGCGAGCCCGGCACCCAGCTTACCATGAGGACTTTTCATATCGGCGGAACCGCCAGCAGGAAAGTCGAGGTGGCGGAAATCAAGGCAAGGGTCGGCGGATACCTGAAATACAGAGAAGGTCTGCAGCTTGTCACCACTGCGGAAAACGAGCTGATCGTCATGAACCGTAAGGGCGGCGGCGTAATCATTGAGAGCGAAGACGGAAGAGAAAGGGCGAGAGAAGAGATCATATACGGTGCGAACCTCCATAAAAAAGAGGGGGATATTGTTGAGCCGGGTGATGTCATCGCAAGCTGGGATCCTTTTACCACGCCCATTATAACGGAAGTCGGCGGAAGGGTGCGTTTTGCGGACATTGAAGTCGGCAAAACCGTACAGGAGCAGATTGACCCGGTAACCGGAAAGGCCAGCCGTACCATAACCGAAAGCGCCTACAGCGATGTAAGGCCGAGAATTACGGTAAAAGACAAGGACGGAAAAGGCGTCAGGCTTCCGGGAACCGACTCCGTTGCCAGGTATTACCTGCCTGTCAATGCGATTATCACCGTGGAAGAGGATGACCAGATCAGGGCCGGCGACGTTATAGCCAAGCTTCCCAGGGCTACCACCAAAACCAAGGATATCACAGGGGGGCTGCCGAGGGTTGCTGAACTGTTCGAGGTCCGTAAGCCCAAGGACCCTGCCATTCTCTCGGAGATCGAAGGGAATGTGAGTATTGAAAAGGGAGCCAAGGGCCGTCAGAAAGTCATTGTCACTCCTACGGACGTCGGGGATAAAAAAGAATACCTGATTCCAAAGGGGCAGCATCTGAACGTATATGAAGGGGATTATGTGAAAGCAGGTGATCAGCTTGTCCCGGGAAGCGCAAACCCCCAGGATATCATGAATATCAAGGGAGAGGTCGAGCTTGCCAAGTATCTTGTGGACGAGGTTCAGGAGGTCTACCGGCTCCAGGGCGTGAGGATTAATGACAAGCATATTGAAGTAATCATCCGGCAGATGATGCGAAGGGTGAAAATCAAGAATGCGGGTGATACCAATTTTGTGCCTGATGAGCACGTGGACCGTGTCAAATTTGAAGAACAGAACCGCAAAGTGGTTCAGGAAGGCGGAGAGCCCGCCAATGGAGAACCCCTTATCCTCGGCATCACAAAAGCGTCCCTTTCAACGGACAGTTTTCTTTCCGCGGCTTCTTTCCAGGAGACCACAAAGGTTCTCACCCAGGCAAGCATTGAAGGAAAAATCGATCACATGAAGGGGCTCAAGGAGAATGTGATCATGGGCCGTATTATTCCTGCGGGAACAGGGTTTCCCGGATACAGTGATATTGATGTGGAGTATTCATCGAAACAGGTGGTGTGAAACAAAAAAATATTGACACAGGCAAAAAAAAGGAATATTATTAAATATTTTGTCGTAAATGCTTGGTCAGACTAATCAATAAGGAGTTGTATAAGAGTTATGCCGACCATTAATCAGTTGGTTCGAAAAGGAAGAGAGAGGGCGGAGAGGAAGGTTACAACACCTGCCCTGAAGGGCGGACCCCAGAAGAGGGGTGTGTGTACCAGGGTTTACACTTCGACTCCCAAAAAGCCGAATTCAGCGTTGAGGAAAGTTGCAAGGGTCAGGTTGACAACGGGGATGGTGGTATCGGCCTATATTCCCGGCATGGGGCATAATCTTCAGGAGCATTCAGTGGTGCTTGTCCGGGGCGGGAGAGTTAAAGACCTTCCCGGTGTCAGGTATCACGTGGTAAGAGGGGCTCTTGACACCCTTGGCGTTGCCGACCGTAAGCAGGGCAGGTCCAAGTACGGGACCAAACGGCCGAAATAGTTCTGCGGGTTTTTTTAGATTTGGATATTAACAGAATAGATCGGGGAAGGTATGGCAAGGAAGAAGATTGTTAAGGGATTTTTGATGAGGGGCGCCACCAAAGAGGAGAGACTCGTCCAGAAGTTCGTGAACTATGTTATGAGGGACGGGAAAAAGAGTGTGGCCCAGAAGCTGGTGGATGATGCCCTTGCTATTGCGGAGGACAAGACCGGCGAGCCTGCTTTGAAGGTGTTCGAGAAGGCTGTGGAAAACGTAAGGCCTGCACTGGAAGTAAAGTCCAGAAGAGTCGGGGGGTCGACGTATCAGGTTCCCACTGAAATAAAGTATTCCAGGCAGACGGCCCTTGCCTTCAGGTGGATGGTTAAATACAGCAGGGGGCGGTCGGAAAAAGGAATGGCTTTTAAACTTGCCGGGGAGTTGCTGGATGCTTATAACGAGCGCGGCGGAGCCATGAGAAAGAAAGAAGATACACATAAAATGGCTGAAGCAAACAAGGCGTTCGCCCATTTTAAGTGGTAAATATATTTTATGAATTGACCTGATTAATATTCCAGGGAGGATCTGCAAAATGGCTAAGGAAAAATTCGAGCGGACGAAGCCGCATGTGAACATAGGAACGATAGGTCATATAGATCACGGCAAGACGACGCTGACCGCGGCGATCACCAAGCATGCCGCTTCTAGGGGGACCGGGACGTTCATACCGTTTGACGAGATAGACAAGGCGCCCGAAGAGAGGGAACGTGGTATTACAATCGCGACCGCGCATGTGGAGTACGAGACCGAGAACCGTCATTACGCCCACGTGGATTGTCCCGGGCATGCCGACTATATCAAGAACATGATCACCGGTGCGGCCCAGATGGACGGGGCGATACTGGTTGTAAGCGCGGATGACGGCCCCATGCCGCAGACAAGGGAGCATATTCTTCTTGCGCGCCAGGTTGGTGTTCCGACCATAGTGGTTTTCCTGAACAAGTGTGACATGGTGGATGATGAGGAGCTGATCGAGCTTGTGGAGATGGAGCTTCAGGAGCTTCTTGAAAGCTATGATTTTCCCGGCGAGGATACCCCGATTATCCGCGGCAGCGCTTTGAAGGCGCTTGAGAGCGATGACAGTGACAGCGATGATGTAAAGCCGATTTTTGAGCTTCTGGAGTGCCTTGACAGTTATGTGCCCGAGCCTGAGCGTGATACGGACAAGGATTTTCTGATGCCCATCGAGGATGTTTTCAGTATATCCGGGCGCGGTACTGTTGTAACCGGCCGTATTGAGCGCGGTATAATCAAGACCGGGGCCGAGATTGAGCTTGTGGGCATGCGTGATACCGCCAAGACGGTCTGCACCGGCGTTGAAATGTTCAGAAAGCTTCTGGACGAAGGCCGTGCCGGAGACAATGTGGGGCTTCTTCTGAGGGG
>JAWLES010000171.1:0-5329 GCA_041685935.1 Desulfobacteraceae bacterium
GCCAGCAGGGTCAGTATCTCGCGGGAGGCTTATGAGCTCAAAAGGGAATACGCCGAAGAAAAAAGGGATGCAAAGCTGGAGTATCAGCAGGAAAGACAGGCGCTGGAAAGGGAGTATCAGCAGGAAAAGAGACGGCTGGAGCGGGAGTACGAACAGAAAAAAGAGTCTCTGGATATAAACGTATACATATGACGCCATCAGCTGAGCGGTAAACGGAAATGATAACTGAAGAGGGAGTCGTTACCAGGGCCACACGTGAAACTGCATGGGTTAAAACGGTTAAACCCAAGGCATGTGAGACATGCGAAGCCGGTGACAATTGCGAAGTGCTGCAGGGCAAGGAAGAGCTCAATTTTGAAGTGCCGAACACGCTGAACGCGGATGAGGGAGATCGTGTGGTTGTTGGCCTCCGTACCGGTTCCTTGCTATTTCTGACGTTCATGCTGTACATATTTCCCGTTTTATTTTTAGTCGCAGGGGCATTCTCCGGCAATGCTGCTGCACGGTTTTTCCAAATCGACAGAGTGTCCGCTTCAGTGGTGACAGCGGGGATTTTTTTCGCCGTATCACTTTTTTTGTTAAAAAGGCTTAACGATACCGTTGCAGGCCAGTGGAAACACAAACCCGTTCTTGTGAAGTTCCTTCAAAAATAAGACCGGAATTCAACCGGTTATATATCCACCCACGGCAAAAGAAATTTTTTCTTGAATATAACTCCATTATGGGATATAAGCAGGCTGTGTGTTTGTCGCTGAAGAAAATTCTAACTTGAGAGGGTGGATATGTCATCTCAGCGTGATCTTAAGATTTCCTTATTTGTAATGATTGTTCTTTTCATAACAGGGATTTTCTGTTATGCCGCGTTTGAGCCCCCTGCCCCTGAAGAACCCGTAAGACTGATGTTTCAGAACAAAGCGGGCAAAGTCCTGTTTTCGCATTCCGAACATATAGACGACTACGGTCTCTATTGCATAGACTGCCATCATAATATTGACTATGATGAAGTGTATAACTGCAGCGAATGCCATTACGAGACAGGGGACGAATACCAGCCCAGCAGGGCTGATGCGATGCACGAAACCTGTATAGGGTGTCACGAAGATTATGGCGCAGGTCCTGTGGAGTGCGGCTCATGCCATGCTCAATAGCAGGCCGGTATTCGGGAAAAATGATGACGGCCCCGGAGGGCGCGTCGCAATTCTTACAGACGGGGATAAAAAATGATAAAACGATCTTTTTTGGGATTAAAAAAGCCGGAACTCAAATACGATTTTGTTGAATCCGAGGCTAAGGAGCCGGATCGTATCCCTGAGCCGTCTTCGATCGTCCTGCTCCTTGATGAACCGCTCGACAGCACCCGGATTAACCTGGTCAAGACCGGGGATCAGGTCGGGAAGAACGAAAAAATTTACCTCTATAAAAACAGCCGGGAATATGTTGTTTCTCCGATTCAGGGGGAAATCACGTCAATCGAATCCTATCCCGGCGAATTCGGTGACATAGGCACCTACCTTGTGGTGGAAAAATCCGCTCACAGAAATGATGGCGGCGAAAACACGGAAATTTCAGGGTTGCTTGCCAAACCAACTCTTGAGGGGGCCGGAAAATACTTGAAAACGCTGCCCGGAGCCCCGCCTTTTGATATTCTCGCAGATAAGAACGGTGAAATTCACACCATCGTTGTCACGGGCTTTGATCAGGACCTTGGCGCAACCACAAGCCAGTACTTCCTCAGCCACTTCAGGGAGGAGCTCAAGGAAGGGATAAAGATTTTAAAGGATCTGACCCATGTGCCCAAAGTGGCTGTAACCGCTCCCGGGTATGTGGAGGATCAGCCGGGCTTTGAAGGGATGCAGCTTTTGCTTGTCAGCGGTCTCTACCCGGAGGCCCTTCGCATGATGATAATGAAGAACCATTTGAATATTACGGTTCCCCCTGGAAAATCCTGCCTTGATATGGGGGTCTGCTTCATGAGTGCCGAAGCGGTTATTTCTGTAGCCCGGGCCTTCAAAGACGGGTTGCCGGATTTTGAAAAGCTGATTACCGTGACCGGAAAAGACGGAACACGGACGAAAATCAAGGCCATGATCGGCACCCGCATAAGTGAATTGTTTAAATATCTCAATATCAACATAAACCAGAATGACAGGGTTGTCATTAACGGCCCGATGCAGGGGTTTGCCACTTACACTCTTTCCCATCCTGTGCAGCCGGACATGGATTCGATCATGGTACAGGACGTGGACGATATCCCGCTGATATCAGATTATCCCTGTATCAACTGCGGAAAGTGTATCAGGATCTGCCCGGCGAATATCCCGGTCAATCTTCTGGTACGCCGCCTTGAAGCGAATATGTTTGAAGAGGCGGCTGAAAAATTTGATCTTCAATCCTGTATTGAGTGCGGATTGTGCAGCTATGTGTGTACTGCGCGGATTCCCCTGTTTCAATATATAAGACTTGGCAAGCACGAGCTTTTACAGATAAAAGCCGAAGCCGGAACGGAGGAGAGAAATGGCTAAACGACTGAAGCTCATCGTATCCCATGCACCATTCTGGCATGATGGTGAAACCATCTCCAGAATGAATCTGAACATGATTCTTGCCTTGATGCCGGCTGCGATATTCGGGGTCATCCGGTTCGGGGCCCCGGCCGTGGGGGTACTGGCCCTGGGCGTTGCCAGTGCAATGCTGTTTGAGTTTTTGTTCAACCTGGTTTCAAAAAGGCCCGTGACGATAGGTGATTTCGATGCAGCACTCATAGGACTGCTTCTGTCCATGATGGTTCCGGCCACAACTCCCTGGTGGGTACTGGTTTGCGGCACCTTCCTGGCTGTTGTGATCGGGAAACAGATTTACGGCGGCATAGGCGGCAACCCTTTTAATCCGGTAATTCTTTCTCTGGCGGTTCTCATGGTTTCATGGCCGGGCTTTTTCGATGTGGACGCCGCCCTTGTTGACTACAGGTTCGACTTCAAGGCCCTGGCACCCTTACCCGCCTTGAAACATCACGGGACCGGGATTCTTTACTACTTCAGCACCGGTGACCTTTTCATGGGTGACCAGATCGGCGCCATCGGGTGCATGTTCCCTCTTGGAATACTTATTGGAGGCATCTACTTGATAATAAGGGGATATATCAAGTGGGAGGTAACGGTTTCGTTCATTGCAGGGCTTGTGGTTACCGCGCTGATTTTCAGAATGGCTGACCCGGAAGCCTATGCCGGACCGATGATTCATCTTTTCTCCGGATATACCCTTCTGGCCGCCTTTTTTCTTGTGACGGAAAACTCATCCTCTCCGGTCAACCGTATTCCAATGCTGATCTACGGTGTTCTGGGGGGTTTTCTGGTGATACTTATCCGGAATGTCGGAGTATATCCGGACGGCACGGTCTTCGCCATTTTGCTCATCAATCTGGTGAATCCGCTGATTGACACTATCAGGCCCAAGGCCCTGGGAAGGAGGGTAAACAATGCGTGAAATGGTAAATATGGTTGTTGTCCTGACCGTCATTACTGCCGTATCCGGAGGGGTTCTGTCAGTGCTCAAGGCGGGGACCGAGGACCGGATAGAAAACCAGATTCTGAAATTCCAGAAGGCGCCCGCCATTAATGCCATCTTCAGTGATGCCACCAATGATCCCCTTAAAGAGAGGTTCGGTATCCAGTCCGGGGACCGGGAGATCACATTTTTTCCGGGCAACCTGAAGGACGGATCCAAAGCGGTGGCTTTTGAAACAACGGGTGCAGGTTACGGCGGAGATGTGGGGCTGATGGTAGGCATAGACATTGAGAGCGACAAAATCGTTAAAGTGCGCGTGACTACTCATTCAGAGACACCTGGAATCGGATCGCGTGCAAAAGACAGTACGGATTTCGTATCCCAGTTCAACGGCATGAATGTGGCTGAAAGCGCTTTTAAGGTGAAAAAGGACGACGGAACGATCAGTGCCATATCAGGGGCAACAGTGACTTCAAGGGGAGTGTGTGCCGCTGCCAGGAAAGCCAGGGAGCTGTATCTGGATCTGAAACCGAAAATCAAAAGCAAGATTTAACAAGGCGATATAGGAGAGCTTAAGCAATGGCACAATCCATCGTAAAAGAATTTACCAAGGGGTTATGGAAAGAGAATGCCCCTTTTCGTGTGGTTCTCGGGTTATGTCCGGTACTGGCGGTAACAAAAACCGTAGAAAACGGTATCGGGATGGGACTGGCTACTACTTTCGTCCTGATCTTTTCGAATTTTTTCGTTTCATGCTTTCGAAATTTTATCCCTTCCAAGGTTCGAATTGCATGTTACATTGTGATTATCGCCACATTCGTCACCATAGTGGAGCTGCTGATGCAGGCGTTCACATACCCCCTTTTCCTGAAACTGGGTATCTTCATACCGTTGATCGTGGTCAACTGCCTGGTGCTTGGAAGATCCGAGGCTTTTGCAAGTAAAAATCCACCGCATTATGCAGTAGCGGACGGACTGGGGATGGGACTCGGCTTCACCCTGTCGCTCATGGTGCTTAGTGCGGTAAGGGAGGTCCTCGGCAACGGAACATTGACTTTTTACGAAACCCCCATAGAATTGTTCGGTCCTGATTTCAAGCCTTTCACATTCATGGTGGAGGCTCCCGGGGCGTTTGTTGGGCTCGGTCTTCTGCTTTGCATAATGAACCTGATAGAGAGCAAATAAAAGGAGAGATGAAATGGGCGATTTTGCTGTACTTGCAGTAGGTTGTATCTTTGTTAACAATATTCTCCTTGCGCAGTTTCTCGGATGCTGTCCTTTCCTGGGGACTTCCAAAAAGATGGAGACGGCAGTGGGGATGGCAATGGCGGTTGTTTTCGTGATGACGATGGCCGGCCTGATCACCTGGATCGTGGATCATTATCTGCTGAAAACCCTTGATATCGGATATCTGCGAACGGTTTCATTCATACTGGTAATCGCGTCTCTTGTACAGTTTGTGGAGATGTTCCTGAAAAAGAGCGTGCCTGCTTTATACGCGGGACTGGGTATCTTTCTGCCCTTGATCACCACCAACTGTGCTGTAATGGGGGTCTGCCTGATCAATATCAAGGAAGAGTATACGTTTTTTCAGGCACTTGCCTCTTCCCTGTTTTACGCCATAGGTTTCGGCCTTGCCCTGATTATCTTTGCAGGGCTCAGAGAGCGGGTTGATCTTGCCAGGGTCCCGAAGCCTCTTCAGGATACTTCCATCGGCCTGGTGACCGCAGGCATGATTTCGCTCTCCTTTTTTGCGTTCAAGGGAATGGTATAAAATAGACAAGGTGGTGTGTAATGGAATCAATCCTTTTCATGATTGGACTCG
>JAWLES010000172.1:0-5304 GCA_041685935.1 Desulfobacteraceae bacterium
AATGGTTATCAGTGCTGCCACAAGAAAGAGCTGCCCCCACTGGGTCTGGTCCCGGAAAAAGTACCGGATCTCCTTTAACCGGATCGCGTGACCCGGAGAGCCTGAGTTTTTCCATGTTTCCTTTTTACGCTTCAGGTGTCCCGCATTTTTCCCTTTTTCCTCGATGCTTGAGGTGACGCCCCTGAAGTACAGAAGGTCTCCTGTTACTGCCAGAACAAGAATCAGAAAAGCGGAAAAGCTTATTGAAAGGGAAATATGGAACAAAGAGGACTTGAGATTCCCCTCAAGGGACGACCTGATGGCCTCGAAAACCCATGTGCCTGGAAACAGGGGAGAGGAGGGCGTTTCAAGGGCGCTGATATACGCCAGAACCGAATTGAATGCTTCCGGATCCACAAACTGTTCCGGTTTCAGCATACGGAACCCGATATACAGGGCGATGAACAGCGCAAGGCCGAAAAAGGCGAATATGCTTTTCAGCCTTGTGGCCGGAACCAGAGTCACAAGCAGCATAACCCCGATGGAGGAGACCGCGGAAGCGGTAACTGCAAGGGAACAGAACGAAACCGCCATGATGAAAAACGGAGCGGGCCCGGTATCAAATACCACCGGGTAGGCCAGAAGCGCCGGGAAAATATACAGCAATACCATCCAGGAACTGTCAAAAAGGCTGACGATCCATCTGGACAAAAGGATGCTCACAGGTTTGGCAGGCAGCGAGTGTACCATGACCAGATCCTTTGACAGGTAAAACCTGGATATCGACGTGATCACTGCGCTGACAAGAAGAAGGAAAAACGAGATGGAAACGGTCATGGAAAGAAGCTTGTACGAGATCAGGGTGCCGATCTGCTCGATGGAGGAAAAGTACGTCAAAACCTTTCTGGAAATCCAGAAAAGGCCGCACCAGAAACAGATTCCGATAACAAAAAGAATCAACGAACGGATATTGTGCCTATTTCCGCCTTTGCCTCTGAGCTTGTTGGCAAGGGCCAGGACACCGGGTTTGAGCAAAAGGAGGATATCGTTCATGGGAAAATCAGGCCCCGGTCAGGTTCAGGAAAATTTCCTCGAGATCGGCCCTGGTGGTCCCGGATTCCCTTTGCAGGCTGTCATAGCTTCCATGTGCCGCGATTTTCCCTTTGTGGATCACGGCGATGGTATCGCAGATCTCCTGGGCGATCTGAAGGGTATGTGTGGACATGAAAACGGTTTTCCCTGCGGCTGCAAGTTCAGTGAACATTTTTTTAACGATGCGGATGGCTGAAGGGTCGAGTCCCACCATGGGTTCGTCCACAATGATCACCTCGGGGTCGTGAACCAGGGCCGCAGCCATGATCAGCCGCTGCCGCATGCCGTGGCTGTAGGATTCGATCAGATCGTACAGGTAGTCCTTGAGGGAAAAAAGTTCGATGTATTTCTCGGCCTGCTGCCTGAACCTTTCAGGGGGGAGCCTGTAAAGGTCGGCGGTGAATTTGAGAAACTCCATTCCGGTTAGTTTCTCATACAGGTACGGCCGGTCCGGGATAAAACCGGTGATGCGTTTGGCTTCCCGGGGATGTTCGGCCATGGGTATTCCGCAGATTTCGATTTCTCCATCATCCGGTACGAGTATACCGGCCAGAAGCCGGATGGTGGTGGTTTTTCCGGCGCCGTTCGGGCCGATGAAGCCGAAAAGGGAGCCCTTGTCCACGGTGAGATTCAGATCGTCCACCGCCCTGAATCCGCCGTAGTGTTTTGTGATACGTGACAGTCGGATCATTGTGTTTCCTCGTTCACCGGTTCGAGTTTTATTCTGCCGATGATGCCGGCAAGCTCGGTTTCAGAGCGGGTTTCGCCCGAGGTCAGGCTGATGTGGGTGACATCCGCGGGTATCTGGTTGAAAACCGCATCTGCGGTTATCCAGCCGCCTGCATAAAATGCGTTCCAGGCATGATAGCGGAATTTTCCGGAAAGGTAGTAAAGCCCGGTTTCCACCCTGCAGGGGATATTCACGGCACGGGCCAGGGCAGCAGTCAAAACGGCATGTTCGTTGCAGTCTCCTTTTTTATCCTCCAGGGTGGAAAGGGCGCTTGGAACGGTTACCACCGGCATTTTTCTGACATGGTCATGGACCCATCGGACAATATTTTTAATTTTTTCAAGATCCGAATCCGTGCCTTTTGTGATTTCATGCGCCTTTTGGATTACGGCTTCATGATCCGACTGAATAAAGGGTTCCGGATCGGTGAATCTTTTGAGGTTCGGCGCGTTTTTCAATGTATCGCCGGGTTCGGGAAGAGTCTCTTTCCGGATGGTCAGGATATTTCCGGACAGGGTCTGCCGGTGACCGGCAAGATTGAACCGGGACGGGTCGATACCGGTGATTTTGACTGTAAGTTCGGTCAGTGTTTCCTGTTTTTCAATGGAACCCGGAAATGGCACTGCAGCCATATCGGTGATATCCTGTTCCGGCTTTTTCACAATCCCTTCAAGGGCGTTTGATTTGGAATCCGCCACTATTTTCATGCCCATAAGGCCTTTTTCCAGAAGGGCTTGACCGTTTTTATCCATCCAGATTTTCTGGGAAAATCCCTTGAATGAAAGGGAAAGGGCAAATGCCGGAGTCTGTTTTCCTGAAACCGAGACGGTTTCCTTGCCGCGGGATGTGACGGTTGCATCGGAAAAACTCATGGTTGCCGGATCAAAAAGGGAATATTTCTTTTGGGAAGGCAGCGGCGGTCCTGAAGAGGCAAGATCCATGAGCATTCCTGAAACCAGGTACGGCTTTTTGTCAACCGGCAGCCGGTGCTCTTCTTTTTCTGAGGAGCCGGGAAGCGATGTTTCGATCACGACCTCGTCATCTGATACCCTGCCGGATACGGAAACGGACATCAGGCCGGATGACATTTCAAAATCGAACCTGTCAAGGCTGAAGTCGGTTTTAAGCCGGGCGGAAGTGTCAAGTGAGATATCATGCACCATTCCCATGGAGTTGAACCTGAAGAAAACCGTTTCCTCCAGCATATATGCACCTTTTTTGTCCTGTTTGAGAACACTTTGGACGTACCCGATTTTTTCGTCGGCAAAGTAAATGCTTTTCCATGTTTCTCCTGCTTTCACGACTTGAGATGCAGGAATGCTCTCCGGAGAATTTTCCACATTCGGCGCCGGCCGGATTTTAAGATATAAAAGAAAAAGAAATACCGCCGTGACCAGGATGCCGGCTGCAAGAAACCGTTTTTGTCTGTAAAGGGCCATAGGTGCACTTGGTTAAATTTGGCGTTTATTCGGTTACTATAGTAAAAATCGGCAGGGAATACAAGCGATGATGGTTTAATGCCGGTACAATCGCATGGAATTATTTCAGGGCCCTTTGGGGGAATCTTGCCCCTCCGGTTCTCAAGGTACACGGAAGGCGGCGGTTTTCTCGGGCTGATGAGGGTTAAATGGACCGGAATTTCATAAAACGGTAATGTTCTTTTGGGAAAAACGAATTATGAAAGCCCCGATCAGAGGCAGCAGGCGATCCGGTGTAACCTGGCAGCGGTTTCAAATGCCGGTCGGTTACCGGTCACACGACGTGACCGGTTCCGGCATTCGCTTCGGAAAAGCCCTGGATGGGCTTTGAGAATGAGCAGAAGGTTACGCCGGATCGACTGATGCCGGCAACATTGCCTGGCCTTTCATGGAACAGCCGTACTCTGATGGACCAACGAAGCATCAAACTCTTAAAATTATTCTCCTACAGGCTGCTGTCCGGTTTGATGGACGGGTTCTCCTTGAGGTATTCCAGCCGGTTGAGCCCGTTGATGTAGGCAAGAGCGCTTGCGGTGATGATGTCCGGGTCCGCACCTTTTCCAAGCGCCACAAGCCCGTCTTCCATCAGCCGTACGGTTACTTCGCCCTGGGCGTCCGTACCTTCGGTCAGGGCGCTGATGGAGAACCGCAAAAGCTCGGATTCGGTACCGGTGATCTCGGAAATGACATTGTATACCGCGTCGATTGGTCCGTTTCCATCCTTTGCCCCTTTTACCTGCCGGTTGTTGATGGACAGCTGGACGCTGGCTGTCGGGAACACGGTGTTGCCGCATGCCACGTGGATATACTCGAGCCGGAAGATTTCATTGCTTCTCAGAACACTTTCGTTGATCAACGCCTCAATGTCCTCGTCCAGTATGTCCTTTTTCCTGTCGGAAAGCTGCTTGAATTTTTCAAACAGTGAGTCGATTTCATCTTCGCTCAGGCTGTATCCCATTTCTCCGATGTGGTTTTTGAACGCATGCTTGCCGGAGTGTTTGCCCAGAACCAGGCTGTTTTTCTTAACACCCACGGTTTCCGGTTTCATGATCTCGTAGGTCATGGGATTTTTCAACACACCGTCCTGGTGGATCCCGGCCTCGTGTGCAAACGCATTTGCCCCTATCACAGGCCTGTTGGGCTGGACCATGATTCCTGTGACCATTGAGACAAGCCTGCTTGTGGGGTAGATTTTGGTTGTGTTGACCCCGCAGGTGTGGGGAAAGAAATTCGGCCGGGTGGCCAGCGCCATTACCACCTCTTCAAGTGATGTGTTCCCGGCCCGCTCCCCTATGCCGTTTATGGTGACCTCCACCTGGCGCGCACCTGCTTCCACTGCAGCAAGCGTGTTTGCAGTGGCGAGCCCGAGGTCGTTGTGGCAGTGTACACTGAGCACTGCCCGGTCCATATTCGGGGTGTTGTCAGTGACGTATTTGACAAGTTCGGAAAATTCAGCAGGAATTGAGTATCCCACTGTATCAGGCAGGTTTACTGTGGTTGCGCCGGCATCGATCACCGCCTCGAACACCTGGCAGAGAAAGTCGGGGTCGCTTCTTGAGCCGTCTTCGGCTGAAAATTCCACATTGTCCGTATAGGATGCGGCATGCCGTACTGATTCCACAGCTTTTTCAAGGACCTGGTTCCTGTCCATTTTCAGCTTGTATTCCATGTGCAGATCGGACGTGGCTATAAAGGTGTGAATCCTGGGTGAGACTGCATTTTGGATCGCCTCCCATCCCCGGTCGATATCCGCCCTGGACGCCCTGCAAAGGGCTGTGGTCTGGGCTCTTTTAAGGTTTTCCGCAATCGCCTTGACCGCGTCAAAGTCCCCCTGGGAGGATGCAGGGAATCCAGCCTCGATTACATCCACTCCGAGCAGTTCCAGCTGGGTGGCGATCCGCAGTTTTTCCGCCTTGTTCATGCTTGCGCCCGGAGACTGCTCCCCGTCGCGCAGGGTTGTGTCGAATATGATGATTCTGTTGTCCTGGTTCATGTTTTCTCCTTGTCCTTTTCACTGTCCATGGC
>JAWLES010000173.1:0-5282 GCA_041685935.1 Desulfobacteraceae bacterium
TGAAACCGTTGCCTACTCAGAGGAGAATAATCTTTTCGCCGATATGGCAGACACCCTTGACAACACCCTGGACAAACTCGAAAAGAGGCTCAAATCCGCCGCAGGAATGATTTCATCCGAATCGTTCAGATCCGCATTCGCCATTGCATACCCCATGCTCGATGCCACCGGAGACGTGATCATGGCATGGATGCTCCTTTGGCGGGCCCAGACCGCCCGAAATGCCATGGACAGCAAAAACCGGGCATTTTACGAAGGAAAAATCCACGCGGCCCGTTTCTTTTTCGACACCATTGTTCCCGTGACAATGGGCAAACTCGATGCAGTGCCGGCCGGGGAGAATCCGGCAGTTTCCATTGACGAAAATTCTTTTTAAGCTTGAAAGCAAGGAGGTAAAAGCATGAAAGACGTAGTGATAGTATCCGCCTGCAGAACGCCCATCGGGGCCTTCGGCGGAACCCTTGTAAAGATGAACGGTGCTCATATTGCTGCAGTCACCATGAAAGAGGCTGTCAAAAGAGCCGGAATCGAGCCCGGCATGATCGACGATGTCAGGTACGGCTGCTGCATGGAATCTTCGGACACGCTAAACGTGGCAAGGGTGGGCGCACTTCTGGCCGGAATCCCTGAAACCGTCACCGCGGCCACCATTAATCGTGTCTGCATATCCGGAATGGAGGCGATGATTTCCGGTATGGCCATGATCCAGGCAGGTATGGCCGATATTATCCTTGCAGGCGGGACCGAACACATGTCCGGGGTCCCGTACAGCGTACCCGGCGCCAGATGGGGATGCCGACTCCAGGACAAAACATTTGTGGACGATCTCATCCATGCCCTTCACTGCGGCTCGCACATCATACCCCACCCGGAGGACGGGCCGGTGGACGAAACAAAAGAGCCTTTGAGCCGTTTTACGGGCAAACCGTACATCATGGGACACACCGCTGAATTCATCGCCCAGCACCTTGGCCTGTCCAGGCAGGAAATGGACGAAGTCGCCCTCAAAAGCCACAACGAAACCGAACGGGCCACAAACGACGGCTCGTTTGCCGAAGAAATCGTCCCTGTCGAAGTCCCCGGCAAAAAGGGCAAAACCACCATATTTGACAAAGATGAACACTTCCGGCCCGGCATTACCCTGGAGGATCTTGAAAAACTCCCGCCCGCATTCGTTCCAAAGGGCGGAACGGTCACCGCCGGGAATGCAAGCGGCATCAACGACGGCTCTACAGGCATGGTCATCATGTCCGAAGACAAGGCCAAGGAGCTGGGGCTTGCCCCCCTTGCCAAAATCAAGGCGGTTTCCAGGGGAGGCTGCCATCCTTCGGTCATGGGGCTTTCCCCTGTTAACGCAGTGAACAACCTTATCGATTCCAGCCCCTATTGCCTGGATGATTTTGAGCTTGTGGAACTGAACGAAGCCTTTGCAGCCCAGTACCTGGGATGCGAAAAGGAGCTGGGTCTCAACCGGGATATCACAAACGTGAACGGGTCGGGTATCGGGCTCGGTCACCCGGTGGGGTCCACCGGCGCCAGAATCGTCACCACCCTGCTCCATGCGCTGAAAAACAGAAACAAATCCTTGGGGCTTGCCACTCTCTGCGGAGGCGGAGGCGTTGCCATGGCCTGCGCCCTGGAATTAATCTGACTGCTCCTGAAATACCGTGCCGCTGGAATTGTGCTTTGCGGCGCGGTATTTCCCCTACCCGTCCTGATCAGGTTCAGAGCCCTGTTTTTGATTTTCATTTCCTTTATCCGGCCCTGGTTCAGTCAAACCCGGCTGGTAAAAGAACCCGCTTTTCAGGTGAAGGTCCCGCTGGGGAAAGGGAATCGAAACGCCGTTTTCCCGGAAAAGCCGGTCGATCTCGAACCTCAGATTGCTCTCCGCCCTGATGAAATCCTCAATTGTGGACCAGAACCTGAGCCTGAAATCAAGAGAGCTGTCCCCGAAACTGGTGAACTGGACCACAGGTGCGTAGGGGAAATTTCTTACCTCCTTGACACCGTCCGCTGCCCTCAGCATCAAATCCTTTACAAGTTGTGTATCCGATCCGTAGGCCACACCCACCGGAAGATCACGCCGGATATAAGGATCCCTATGGCTCCAGTTGGTGACCTGGGCGCTGATGAACTCGGAATTGGGGATGATCAGAGAGGAATGGGTATAGGTTTGAACCAGCGTGGCCCTGACATTGATCTTTTTCACCTCCCCCCAGATACCGGCCACCTCCACTACATCTCCCACCTGTATGGGTCTTTCAAACAGCAGGATCAGCCCGGAGACAAAATTGTTGAAGATATTCTGGAGCCCGAACCCGAGCCCGATGCCCAGGGCACCGAAACCGAGTGCCATGGAAGCCGTATTAAGTCCGAGCACGCCCAGGCTTATCAGAATACCGCCCCCCCAGATGATATAAACTGAAACCGTGATTATTGATTCCTTGGCACCCATGGAAATTCCGCTCTGCTTAAGAATGCGTTCGGACATTATTTTCTTCCAGAACAGGGTGAATACATAGGTTGCCAGGAGCACCACAATCGCATAGACAAATCCTGACAGGCTCAGAGAGATCTTTCCCAGGGTATATGTGCGGCTGAAAAAGTCGGCCGCCCCGGTAAGAAACCGTCCCCCGGCCCCCCAGGAAAAAGCCACACCAATGATGACAAAAGCGAAAATAAAAATATAGACGCCGTTGGATACAAGCCAGTAAAACGAATACGAAATACCGTAGGATTTTCTGGTTTCCGGCTCAAAATGCTCCTTGAACCGCCGATCCACATCGTTTATGGAATAAAACAGCAAAACTCCCAGGCAGACCACCGCCAGGGTAATTCCCCATGACATATACCACCAGGAGGCAAAATGGGTGTAACCGGAAATATCAGCCAGCAGGCCTGCAACCACAACCACTTTTGATCCTCTGTTGATAACTGCCGCGCCGGCTTTGCCGGACTCTTCCCCCATCCGGGCATAACGCTTCCAGAATGTAAAAATCCCGGCTGTCAGGAACAGCTCCGAAAGAATCCTCACAGGTATTAAAATCAGGCTCTGGGGAGAAATGAACCTGTAAATAACAAGATAGACAAGGGTGTAGCCCCGGATACCCCAGAGGAAAAACCTGCGCCACCGGTAAAACGCTTCAAAATACAATGGCCCCTTCTCCGGTACGAGCAGGCGGATGGCATTGGCAGCTATCCTGGTGAACAGAAACACAACAAAAAATACTTTCAGCAGGTTCAGCAGATCCGGAAAAACAATATAAATCTTGGTTTTTGACATCGTATGGACCAGCAGGATCAAAAATGCCGGGAACAGAGAGCTTTCCAGCATTATAAGCGGGGAACCGGCCCTTGTCCGGCGGATGTCCAGGTACCGCTGACTGCCTTTGATCCTAGATGCTGTCTTGATCAGGCCGAAGCCCGTTACAGCAGTCCCGAGAAGAAACAGAATACTGCCGGGAGTCATATGGGTCCGGGCAAGACTGATCCTGGCAGACACATAGCCGGGGAATGCCGAGGGATTGAGAGCCCTGAAAGCCTGCTTTATATGGGTTTTCCATTCCCCGGAATCAAAAATTCTCTCCTCCCGCTGGAGCAGAATACCTCCCTTTGCATCCTTGATCTCTTTCTCCAGGGTCTCGGCAAGCGCCTGAAACGAATCGGAAAGGGACTGGTTGATTTTGATCTCCTTTTCAACCAGTGCTCTCAATTCATCCAGAACCTCGGACTGTTTCCGGAGAATCGAGCGGTAGTTCACAAGGTCATTGAAATATTCATCACCGGTGCCGGAGTCCTTTTGCAGGGAGTTGATCCGCTCCTGGACAAAAGCAAGGGCTTCCTTTCCGGCGGCCCGGTCCGTTTCAACTTCGGCCAGCTCGTTTTTCAGGGCCTCGAGTCTGGAATTGATCAGCGAAACAGATACCTGGATATCTTCGACACTCTTTTCCAGTACGCTGATATTAATCCCGGGAACGATAAGCAGGTTGCGGAGCGAATCCATCTGGGTTCTGTAGATTTTTTCCTGCCTCAGGTCATCCTCAAGCGAGCGTTTCCTGGCATTCAGCTTATCCGTCAACGACTCAAGGCGGCTTTCCGCAGTTTCAACCGCTTTGCGGATATCTGCAGACACCGCACCCTTTTCCGCGACGGCAGCAGGCGGCCGGGCCCCCGCGCAGACCGGAACGATAAAAAGAAGAATCACAAATACCGGGATCAGTTTCAATCCAGCGTGGAACTTTGTATTCATATCCGTATCCTTGAAATTTTCAATTCCCTGTTTTCAGCTCCATCCACGACCTGTTAAAACCAACGCATCTTTCTCAGCAAGGCAAGCTGGCATACCACAATCACCAGCAGTATAAGGCATACCCCGAAAAATCCGTACGGGCTCTGCGCGCCGGGAATGCCCCCGACATTGATACCCAGAAGCCCGGTTATGAGTCCGAGCGGAAGGAAGACCACCGTAATCATGGACATTACGTAGATTGTTTTGCCGGTCTGCTCGGCCAGTCGGCTTTTCAACTCGTCTCCTGCGACGACGGCCCGGTCTCTCGCCGAATCCAGCTCCTCCACGTAATAAGTCATCCGGTTCGCCACCTCCCGAAGGTGAAGACGGTTCTTTTCCGTAATCCAGGAAAGTCTTGCACTCTGAAGTGAGGCAAAAGCTTCGCGCTGGGGGCCGAGAAACCGTTTCAACCGGATGGCCTTATGCCGCAGATCACTGATCTCGAGTCTCAAATCACGGCTTTCTTCATCAATCACCCGTTCTTCGAGTTCATCCGCCGCATCCTCGATGTCCGAGATCGGTACGAACATTCGTTCCGACAGGCGGAAGGCAAGTTCGACCAGAAATTCACCGCTGTCACAAGGCCCGGAGCCATCCTTGAATGCCTCCCGTATATCTTCCACCGCCATGACACGGCGGTTGTACAATGTAATGATCCGGCCGGTCTCGATCCATGCCCGGACCGAGACCATGTCATCCAGGTCCGCACCCGGATTGAGATTAACCCCTCGCAGTACCAGCAAAAGACCTTTTTCTTTTACGTAGGACCGCGGCCTTGCGTCCTCGACAGTGAGAGATTCAATCACCAGAGGATCCAGCTTGGTGTTCTCTTCAAGCCAGTCGGCGGATGCCCCGTATTCTCCATCCAGGTGAATCCACCGTACGGTCTTCTCATGTTCTTCTCCGAGCCTTTCCGGATCCACCGGTTCCGCATGTCCGTCACCGGTCATGTCCGACACTGCGACACAAGGCTGTGCCATTTCGATCTCCTGTT
>JAWLES010000174.1:0-5267 GCA_041685935.1 Desulfobacteraceae bacterium
TCGCGCCTTGTCGCCTGTCTCCTGTCTCCTGTCTCCTGCCTCCTGTTTCTTGTTTCTTGTCTCCTGTCTCTTGTTTCTTGTCTCTTGTTTCTTGTCTCTTGTTTCTTGTCTCTTGTCTCAAGTTTCTTGTCTCTTGTCTCAAGTTTCTTGTTTCCTGTGCAGGGGAATCTTCACGAGGAACTCTGCGCCCCGGTTCTCTTCACTTTCCAGGAAAACCTCCCCTCCCATGTCCTTCAGCAGCACCATAATGCCCGCAAGTCCCACTCCGTGACTTTTCACCGCATCGTCGATGGACACGCCCGAGGTAAAATACGACTCAAAAACCGCTTTCTGGTCGGACCTTGGAATTCCCCTGCCGTCGTCAGCCACTTTCAGGCACAGGCGGCCGTTCTCCAGATAACCCGAGATTTCCACCTCTTTTAACCGGTACTTGAGTGCGTTGGTCAAAAGGTTTCTTAAAATCTGCATGGTTTTGCATTCTTCCAGCCTGAGAGTTTTTTTCCACAACTCAGGATCAAAGCAAAGCTTTATCCCGACAGGCTCAACCTTTTCCTGTAAACCCCGAAGTTCTTCGACTTCACCGCTTTTCACCTGCTCGGAAAGATCGATCCCGGAAAGATCGAGTACTTCCGCCAGTACTTTTGTAACCAGCCCGGCCGGAGAGGTATCTGCATAATTCATGATACCCTGGCTGGACCGGGCGATTTCCAGTGCATCGTTCACCAGGCACTGGGAACTTTTTGCATTCCGCAGTATCCGCCTGACCACCTTTTCCTGCTTTTCCGTGAGCGCTCCGTAGAGATCCTGCCGGTTAAGAAGTGATTTGGCGCCGGCATTGATGACCGAGACCGGAACCTTGATATCATGGATCAGAAGTTCTGTCTTTATCTCGTTTTTTCCCATAAGTCCGCCGCACTTAAAATCTTGCAATTTAATGAATTGAAGTTATAATCAAATTACTTATGCGAGTTTAACAGCCGTCTGAATGCATATGTTATACGAATATTGCACCCGCTTGTAAAGTCTTTTGGAGGCTTTTTATGCAGAAAAACGAAACGGTCCGCCAATCGGTTGAACAAAAACTTCATGAACTTGAAATGATCTTTGCCGAAGCTGCCGTTCCCATGTTCGTTATCGACAAAAATCACAAAATTTCCCATTTCAACCGGGCCTGTGAAATACTCACCGGTTTCACCGCAGATGAAATGATCGGCACTGACAACCAGTGGAAAGCTTTTTATTCTAAGAAAAGGCCGGTACTCGCGGATTTGATCGTTGACAACGCGTCTCAGGCTGAAATTGCAGAATATTACGGTACTAAGTTGAGTTCGCCTGCATATCAAAACGGCAGGTACACGGCAGAGGATTATTTCCCCGACCTTGGGGAGGACGGGAGATGGCTCTATTTCACCGCCGCCCCCATAAAGGACGAAAACGGCGCCACCATTGCGGCGGTGGAAACCCTCCAGGACATTTCGGAAAGGAAAAAAGCCGCCAGGCGAATGAGAGAGTCGGAGCGGCATTACAGGATGCTTTTGGAATTCGTTCCCTACCCCATTGTGGTGTATGACCGCAAAGGCAATGTTTCCTACATCAATCCCGCCTTCACCCGGACCTTCGGCTGGTCACTCGAGGAAATTTACGGCAAGCTTGTTCCTTTTGTCCCGGAAGATCTGGACCAGGAAACCCGTGAACTGATCAAAAGGTTCTACAGGGAACGCTCCCTGAAAAGATACGAAACCAGGCGGCTGACAAAAGATGATAAAATGCTTGACGTGGTAATGTGGGCCACTGCATTTTCCAGATACGAACAAGACCCGGATGAAATTTTTGTGCTGCTCAGGGATATCACCGAAGAAAAGCGCATAGCCGCCCACAACCGGACCATCATGCGGATAAGCATGGCACTTCCGGAACACCCGGAACTTGAAAGCCTTATGGATTACATTTCCAGCGAGGTCAAACAGCTTCTGGGAACCGAAGGTGCGCTTGTCCTTCTTTATGATGAAATCAGGGAGGATATTTTTTTCCTTGGAGCCTCCTATGATGACACGGACACTGCAAAGCGGGTAAGGGAGGTCCGCTTTTCCCTTGACCAGGTTCTTGCGGGAAAAGTCATCAAAACCGGGAAGCCGGCCATTGACAACCGGGCCGACCAGAAACCCCAATACCGGGAAAGGGACCGGATTCTCGGATACACCACCCGGACACTTGCAGTGGTGCCCATCAAAAGCGAAGGCAGGATCATAGGCGCCCTTTGCGGCATCAATAAAAAGGTCGGCGGATTTGATGACAACGATGTGGAACAGATGAATGTGATCGCAGGAACGGTTGCCATTTCCATTGAAAACGCCAGGTTCAGTGAAGAGATCAAGAAGGCCTACAGGGACATGGCAGCAATGAACCGTGCAAAGGACAAAGCCATCAACCACCTCTCCCACGAGCTGAAAACACCTGTGGCCATTTTGACAGGCACCATATCCTCTCTGCGGAAAAGCCTTGAAAACCTGGAAGATACCGGCTGGCAGGGTGCCATGAAACGTGTGGAACGGAACCTCAACCGCATCGTGGAAATTCAGAGCGAAACCGCTGATATCATGGGAAACAGGGAATACGCCTCTGCAGGGATGATGAAAAAAATGCTGGACGTCTGCCGTGACGAACTGGAAACCCTGATTGAACAGAACCTGGAGGCTGAAGATATGATACAGGCTGTCAGGGAGGCGATAGACCGAATCTTCGGGTTCGAGGAAAGGGTAAGCCTGCGAATCGATCCGGCCCGATTCCTGCCTGATTTTATTGAAAAACTGAAAAAGAAGTATTCCTTCAGGGCCATAGAGACCCGGGTTCATACGGAACCCGGCGTTCCGGATATTTTCATTCCGGACGATATTCTTAAAACTGTTGTTGAAGGTTTAGTAAAAAATGGCGTGGAAAACACACCTGACAAGGGTTATGTTGAAGCCGGGTTTGAAAAGATGGATACAGGAGCCCTGCTCACGGTGAAAGACAGTGGTGTCGGAATCAGGGAAGAATATTTAAAAAGCATATTTGACGGATTTTTTACGACCCAGGACACGTTGAACTATTCCACCAAAACCCCTTATGAATTCAACGCAGGTGGAAAAGGCATGGATCTTCTCCGGATGAAAATTTTCTCGGAACGATTCGGTTTTTCCATTACCATGGAATCCGCCCGGTGCAGGTATCTTGTGGAAAATCCGGACGAAACCTGTCCGGGCGACATTGAAAAATGCCGTTTCTGCAATGCGGCGCAGGATTGTCACGAGTCAGGGTATACCGTTTTCAAAGTATTTTTTCCGGCAGCTCCGTAATACCGTGAGAAATCATAAGATGGTAGATGCCGGGTATTAGGTATTAGCAGTGTCCCTTGTTTCTTGTATCTTGTTTCAAGTTTCTTGTAAAAGACCGAGCGCTCGCTAGATTTTTTTTAAAAAGTTCTTGACTCCCCATTTTTTATTAACTAATATCGGAACTGCGTAATGTCAGTTAATAAATAAAGCGTATTTACGATATAAAAACAACACTGCCTGTGTCAACGATTGTTACCTTTTTCGCGGCAGCTGGCAACCCGGAGGTTTTATTAATTTGCCGTTGTTACGACGACCCTGCAAGTCAATTAAGCACAAGCACCGAATCTTTTACCTGTTTATATAGGAGCGGAAGAATACTTATAACTTCGAATTTAAACTGACACACGGATGCGGAATCGACATGGCGTATTTAAACATTTCAGATGTAACACTCTCTTTCGGCGGCCTCAAGGCGCTTTCCAACGTGGACATGAAAATCGAACCCGGCCTGATCACTTCAATAATCGGGCCGAACGGAGCCGGTAAAACCAGCATACTGAACTGCGTTTCCGGTTTCTATCATCCCACCAGGGGAAAAATTTTCTACAATGAAAAAGAACTCACCCATGCCTCGCCCCATCAGGTATCAAATATGGGAATCGCAAGGGCGTTCCAGAACCTTGAGCTTTTTTCCGGCCTTTCCGTTTTAGACAACCTTCTTCTGGCAAGGCACACCAAACTGAATTACAACCTGCTGCAGGCGATTTTCTTTTACGGAAAAGCCTCCGGTGAAGAGGCGGAAAACCGGGCCCATGTGGAAGACATCATTGATTTTATGGAGCTTGAACCCTTCAGGAAAAGCCAGGTTGGAAACCTGAGTTACGGTGTCCAGAAAAAGGTTGAGGTCGCCCGGGCACTGACACTGGCCCCGGATCTCCTTTTGCTGGACGAACCCATGGCCGGGATGAACGTACAGGAAAAAGAAGACATTGTACGGTTCGTCATCGACATCCAGAAAGAGCGGAATGTGACCGTGGTGCTGGTGGAGCACGATCTCGGGGTTGTGATGGATATTTCAGACCAGGTCTACGTTCTTGATTTCGGAAAGGTCATCGGTTCGGGTACCGCGGAACAGGTTGCTGAAAACCCCAAAGTTATTGAAGCCTATATCGGAGAAGATGAATCAGCATGAGTAAAAACGACTACTTACTTGAACACTCCATACCGCAGCTGCTCCGCTGGCGGGTCAAGCAGAAACCTTCGGCAACCGCATTGAGAGAAAAGGATTTCGGCATCTGGAATGTGTATACATGGGAATCATATTACGACCATGTCAGGAAAACAGCCCTAGGCCTGAAAGCCATAGGCCTTGAAAAAGGCGACACCATTGCCGTCATAAGCGACAACATCCCGGAGCTTTTGTTCGTGGCAATCGGTTCACATGCGCTCGGGGCGATTTCCGCAGGTGTCTACCAGACCAGCATGCCCGATGAAATAGCCCAGATTATACAATATCTCAAGGTATCAGCTGTTTTCTGCGACAGCCAGGAACAGGTGGACAAGGTGCTGGAGGTGAGAGACCGGATCCCGGGAGTTAAAAAGGTCATTTTCGAAGATCCCAGGGGCATGAGAAGCTATATGTCGGATGAATGGTTCATGGACATACGGGATGTTTACGCCCTGGGAGAGGCTGAACACAAAAAGGATGAAACCCTGTTTGAATCCCTTGTGGATCAGGGCCGGCCGGATGATGTCTGCCATCTGTGCCTGACATCCGGAACCACCGGCCTTCCCAAAGGCACCATGATGACACACAGAAACTACATCAACATGGGAGTCAGAATCACTGAAGTAGACCCGCTGGAACCCACGGACGAGTATGTCTCCTTTTTACCCTTTGCCTGGATCGGGGAACAGATGAACTCCTTCGGGATCGCCATGGCCACCGGGATT
>JAWLES010000175.1:0-5193 GCA_041685935.1 Desulfobacteraceae bacterium
ACCCGCTGCCGACTTCATTGATGAAAATCCCGTCAAGGCCGAACCGACCCGGATTGATCTGGATATCGACTTTTTAAACAGAAGACTGGGAACACGGTTTGACATCGGCACGGTCAAGGAGATCCTGGATTCTGTTGAATTTTCCACCAGCATCGTTGATAACAACCACCTTATTGTGAGAGTGCCGTCGTTCCGGGTGGACGTGGAGCGGCCCGAGGATCTGTCCGAAGAGGTGGCCCGGCTGTGGGGATACAACAATATCGAAACGAGCTTTCCCAGAGTGGAGGCCCGGGGCGAAAAACTCTCCCCCCTGACCGGCCTGCGCAGGAAAACAAGAACCGTTATGACCGGGCTCGGGTTCACCGAGGCGATCAACTACAACTTCACCGCCGCGGAATCCTGTGACCGGCTTTTGCTCCATCAGGATGACGAACGCAGAAATGTGGAAACCATCCTCAACCCTATATCCGAGGAGATGGCTGTGCTGAGAACAACGCTTCTTTCCGGCCTTCTGGAAAGCATGAAGCGTAACATCTCCATGCAGACGGACACTCTGAGGCTTTTCGAAATCGGCAACACTTTCTTGTCAGTGCAGGGGCGAGAGCTCCCTGATGAACGGGAGATGATTGCCGGACTCTGGACCGGAACAGGAAACCAGGAATCCATTCACCACAAAAAACGGTCCTGTGATTTCTTTGATATCAAGGGAACACTTGAGGCTCTTCTGGGAGCTTTTCATATGACTAAAGCCCAATGGGTCAAGGCTGATCCTGAAAAGCACCCCTATCTGGCACCCGGCTTTGCCGCGGAAGTCCTTTTCAACGGGAGATGTTTGGCATCCGTGGGCAGAGTCCACCCGAAAGTTTTAAAACATTACTCATTAAAACAGGATGCATTTGTTTTTGAAGCTGACATGAAAATGCTGCTGGAAAACATCCCCGAATCCATAACAGCCCGCCCGCTGCCCAGATTTCCATCCATTTCAAGGGATATAACCCTTATTGTGGACACCCCGACACAGGGAGGTGACATCCTGAAGGAGCTCGAAAACCTTGCTGCAGCTGAAAGGCTTGCGGAAAGCGCTCACATTTTTGATGTTTACCAGGGAGCCCCGCTGCCGGAAGGGAAAAAATCCGTTTCATTGAGAGTCGTTTACAGGTCGGAAGAAAAAACACTCAAGGATAAAATGGTCAAGGGGCTCCATGAAAAGATATCAAGGGCGCTGATTCGGAAATTCGATGCAGACCTTCCGGAAATTTGATTCAACATTTTGTTGACAAAATCTAATGCGCTGTTATAATTGCCGTTTGATGCGGGCATAACTCAGTTGGTAGAGTGCAAGCTTCCCAAGCTTGATGTCGCGAGTTCGAGTCTCGTTGCCCGCTCCATCTTCAAGGTATGAGATGGCGGATAGTTGGTTCCATTTTTGAATGGTGAAATCCGATCCCGGCCCTGGGTTACCTTGGCCGGGTTTTTTAGAGACAGGAACGGGCATCCGCCCGTTTTGTTGTTTATAGAAACAGAGGAGATCAATGGCAGCTGCAGGAAAAGGACATAACAACAGGACCGATTCGCTCTTCCGGCGGATAGAGGATCTTTCGGAGCCGGTTTGCGTATCCGAGGATTTCGAGCTGGTCCATGTCGAATGCCTGCCTGGAAAAGGAGAGCTGATAATCAGGGTCTACCTGGACAAAAGCGGCGGTATCGGAATTGACGACTGCGCCTATATGAGCCGGCAGCTTGGAGACCTTATGGATGTGTATCTTGAGGACATCGGCCCGTACCGGCTGGAGGTCTCCTCCCCGGGCCCGAAAAGACCCCTGAAGAAAAGAGAGGATTTTGAACGGTTCTGCGGAGAGAGGGTTAAAATAGAGGTCCACAATCCCGTTCTGGACCGGCGTAAAATGACCGGGACCCTCAAAAGCGCAGATAAAGGCACCGTAACCGTGGCTGTTGACAACAGGGACATTAGCGTCCGGTTCGAAGAGATCAAAAAAGCAAGGCTGGCAGGCCAGTAAAACGGAGATTATTTAAATGCTTATCACTGACATCAAGCGGATCATAGACCAGGTTAGCCGGGATAAGGGAATCGACTCGGAGATCCTGATACAAACCCTCAAAGAGGCCATCATAGCAGCCGCCCGGAAAAAATACGGCCTGAAAGCCGATATCGAGGTGCATTACGACAACAAATCCGGGCAGGTCGAAGTATTCCACTTTAAAGAGGTGGTCCGGGATGTTGAAAACCCGGAGATCGAACTGTCTCTGGAAGAAGGGTACAAGTATGATCCCGAATGTGAAGTCGGAGACAGCCTCGGTATAAGAATCGATGCGGGAGAGTTCGGAAGAATTGCAGCCCAGTCCGCAAAACAGGTTATTATCCAGAAAATGCGGGAAGCTGAAAAAAATGCAGTGTACGAAAACTTCATCGGCAAGAAAGGGCAGATCATCAACGGAATCGTACACCGTTTCGACAGGGGCAGCATCATAGTGAACCTGGGACAGGCTGAAGCGGTTTTAAGGCCCAGGGAACAGATGCCAAGAGAAAGCTACAAAAGAGGGGACCGGATAAGAGCCTATGTGGCTGATGTCCTTGAAGAGTCCAAAGGGGCCCAGATCATATTGTCCAGGACCCATCCGGATTTCCTGATGGAACTATTCAAAACCGAGGTGCCCGAGATTTCAGAAGGCATTGTCTCCATTCTGACTGCCGCACGGATTCCCGGAGTACGGGCCAAAATCGCCGTGACCACATCAGACTCGGACGTGGACCCGGTGGGTGCCTGCGTGGGGATGAAGGGCAACCGGGTCCAGAGCATTGTACAGGAACTCAGGGGTGAAAAAATCGACATTGTTCCCTGGAATCCCGATATTGCCAAATTTGTCTGCAATTCTCTCGCCCCCGCACAGATCAACCGGGTGATCATTGATGAAGACAACCGGAGCATGGAAGTGATTGTCCCGGAAGAGTACCTGTCCATTGCGATCGGCAAAAACGGGCAGAATATCAGCCTTGCATGCGAGCTGACCGACTGGCACCTGGAGGTCATGAGCGAGGAAGAGTACAGCAGAGGCGTAAAAGAGGGATATGACGACCTGATGAATCTTCCCGGGGTAAACCTCGGCCTTGCGGAAAGCCTTATGAGCGGGGGATACAATTCGGTGCAGGAAATAGCGGATGCAGAGCCGGACGAACTGTCCTCAGTGACGGAGATCTCAGCCGAGGCAGCCGCCTTGCTTGTAAAAGAGGCTGAAAAAGTGATTGCCCTGAGACAAAACAGGGATAACGGTGAAAACCAGGGGGATGACGAGCCCGAAACCCCGGAGGAATCGACATAAACCCAAAACGGGTTTGCGCGGATTTGGGTAGCCGATAAAGGGTTAAATACAAACGAGAACGATTTGGGGGACATAGATGGCGAAAGTCAGAGTATATGAATTGGCCAGGGAACTTAATATGACGAACAAGGCACTCCTTGGAAAGCTGGATGAGCTTGACATAGATGTGAAAAGCCATATGAGTTCTCTTGATGATCCGACCGTCGGCCTTATCAAACAGAAACTGTTTGGCAGGGAAGAAAAGGTTGATGATGTAAAGGTAAAGCCGTCTGTTATTCGAAGACGCAAGGCCAAAAAGCCTGAAACCCCTGCCGAGGAACCGGAGGATACAAAAGAATCCGCCCCTGCTGAAGAAAAGCCGGAACCGGAAGATGAGCTGGAGATCAAGGAAGCTCCCCCGGAGGAACCCGAAGAAAGCCTGCCCCCGCAGCCGGAAACCGAAGAAAAAGAAGAAGAGACTGAAACTCCTGTTTTGCAGGCAGAGGAAGAAGAGCAGGAACCTGAAGAATCGGAACCTGAAGAATCGGTTGAGCCGGCCGAACCCCGGGCTGAGGATGAACCGACCCCCGCGCAAACCGACCTGGCAGATGAAGAATCCGCCCAGCCGGATTCCGTCGAAATTGAAGAACCGCAGCCTGAAAGCGCCGAGACGGTCAAAGAACCGACAGCAAAGAAGACAGCCCCGCCTGAAGAAAAAGAGACTGTAAAAGAATCAGCCGATCAGGAGTCTGCCGGTAAGAAAAAGAAAAAGAAGAAATCAGAGCCTGCAAAAATTATCAAGCTCGGGGATGCAAAAGCAGCCGAAAAAATAAACGGAGCAGCCAAAGAGGCTGATGAAGCTGCTGCGCAGGGGACTGTAAAAGAGGACGCCGAACCCGTCACCCGTGAAAAGGCTTCAAAACCTTCAAAAGAGAACAGAAAAGCTGCTCCCGGCCCACAGCAGCCTGCCGAAGCGCCTGCAGAAGCGCCTGCAGAAGAAAAACCCAAAGGCAGGAAAAAGGATCAGCGCGGTAAAAAAGAGCTTGAAGGAGATCAGGAAGCCGCGGGAAAGAGGCGGAAAAAGAAGAAAAAGAAATCCGTGGTTGAAGGGAACGATCTTTACGGAGACAAGTTCAGCAGAAAAAAATCCAAAAAAGGGGATCAGAAACAGAAAAAGGGCAGTCTTCAGAAAACCCAGATCACCACCCCGAAAGCCATAAAGCGGCGGGTCAAAATCGACGAGACCATAGAGCTTTCAGATCTTGCCAAAAGGATGGGCATCAAAGCCAATGAAATGATCAGCAAGCTCATGGGCATGGGGGTAATGGCCACGGTGAACCAGACCATCGACTATGACACCGCCTCCCTGGTGGCCGGAGAATTCGGATATGAGGTTGAAAAAGCCTCGTTCGAAGAGGATATCCTCCTGGAAAAACAGCAAAACGAGGCAGAAGACAAGGGAGAGATGATCCACAGAGCCCCTGTTGTCACAATCATGGGCCATGTTGATCATGGAAAGACCTCTCTTCTCGACGTGATCAGAAAATCAAAGATAACCACAGGTGAAGCCGGCGGTATCACACAGCACATCGGTGCGTACAAGGTGGAGACTGACAGCGGAAGCATAACCTTCCTTGACACACCCGGGCATGCCGCCTTTACTTCCATGAGATCAAGGGGCGCCCAGATAACCGATATCGTCGTTCTTGTTGTGGCTGCGGACGACGGAGTGATGCCACAGACCATCGAGGCGATAAACCATTCCAAGCAGGCCGGTGTTCCAGTGGTGGTGGCGGTGAATAAAATGGACAAGCCCGGTGCGGACCCGTCCCGTATCATGAGAGAGCTTTCCGAACACGACCTTCTGGCAGAGGC
>JAWLES010000176.1:0-5186 GCA_041685935.1 Desulfobacteraceae bacterium
CCTTTCTGTATGAGAAATTCAGTTTTCAATATTTTCATGTAAAAGTTCCTCTACATCGTGAATAAAGGCTACAGCACTGGTGTTCAGTGTTTTAGAAAGCAACAGAATGGTTGTCAGGCTGGGTTGTCGCAATCCTCTTTCAAGAAGTGAAATATAGCTACGGTCCAGTCCACATTTTTGTGCCAATTTTTCTTGAGACAGTTTATTCATGGCTCTGTATTTCCGAAGTACCTGGCCGAATATTTTTTCTATGCTCAAAGCTGAATCTCCTGATTTTCTAAACAAGAATACATATTTTGTTCTTGCGGTTCTACAGACTATAGTCCGCAAAAAAGTATTTGATCAGTCTTGATTTGTATGGTATTAAACTAAAGTGATTTTTACGAATCAGAAAATAAAGGATAAATATGTTATTTAAGGCCTTGCAGATAGATGATGACCAATCCTTGGCCCGGTTTGTTCGTAAAACCCGAATCCCCTTAAAACGGCTTCAATATTATAATGATGCTCGAAAAATGCCTTCAGGAAATGATCTTGATATCATATTAAAGGAAGCAGGTATTTCCCAAATCGAATTGATGCTCTTGACAGGTCATATAAACAGGGAATTGAAAACATTGCTTGCCAAAAATACAGATCAAATCAACAAAATCTTATCCCATGACATAAAAAAGGAAAACCCCGCTAAACAAATAAAACCAATTTTTACAACGGAACTGGGCAAACTGTTTCAATGTGATTGCCTTGACCTGCTTGAAACAATTGATAATGATTGTGTGGACCTGGTTTTTGCGGATCCGCCTTTTAACCTGAATAAACTGTATCCTTCCGGTATAAATGATGATCTTAAAGAAGAACAGTATCTGTCCTGGTGCGAAAAATGGATTTCTGAATGTGCCCGTATTTTAAAACCGGGCGGCAGTTTTTTTTTATGGAATCTGCCAAAATGGAACGCCCAGATAGCTGAGCATGTAAATGCCTTATTGACCTTCAGGCACTGGATTTCAGTGGATATTAAATATTCTCTTCCCATTAAGGGGAGGTTGTATCCATCACACTATTCATTGCTCTATTATTGCAAAGGGGAGAAACCCCAAACCTTTAAGCCTGATAGAATTCCCATGGGGATATGCCCCCATTGCCACGGGGATTTAAAAGACTACGGTGGCTATAAAAACAAGATGAATCCTAACGGGGTCAACATAAGTGATGTATGGTTGGATATCCCGCCGGTAAGGCATTCAAAATATAAAAAGCGAAACGGCTCAAATGAATTGTCCATAAAGCTTTTGGACAGGATAATAGAAATGTCTTCCAGAGAAGGGGATCTTGTTTTTGACCCCTTTGGCGGATCAGGTACAACATACGCGGTTTCACAAATAAAAAAAAGAAGATGGATTGGTGTTGAAATCGGTCCTGTAGAGGACATCATTGAGCGGTTTCAAAAACTGGAAGAAGATCGTTTAAACCTTGAACAAATACGGAAAAACATTAACTGTCTTATCCCTGAAAAACATTATCAAAAAAGAGTGGCACAAGGTTTATGGACCCCGGAAACATTCAGAATGAAAAAAAGCAGTTAAATATCCCGGAATCGGCCAAAATCCCGATATTGCCGAGCTGGTTTCCGAGCATATAAGAGCGCCGGAGGCAATTTTTGCTGGCGCTTTTATAGCATTTTAGTTGACAGGCAGGCCAACCCATATTATATTCATATGAACAAATGATCAAATGAGAGGATGTTTAAATGGATGTGTGTCAGGTAAAATGTATCAATGAGCAAATGGTGGCAGAAACCCGCGGTTCTCTGCCGGAAAAGGAGGAAGTCGAGCAGATGGCCTCGATATTCAAGGCCCTGAGCGACCCTTCCAGGTTAAAAATCGTTCTCTCACTTTTGGGAAGGGAGCTTTGCGTTTGCGACATCGCAGCCGTATGTTCCCTGTCCGATTCCAGTGTGTCTCATCAGCTCAGACTTCTGCGTAACCTTAAAATTGTCAAAAACAGGCGCCAGGGAAAGATCGTATACTACACCCTGGATGATGATCATGTCATTCATCTTATCGAGCAGAGTCTCGGCCATGTAAGACACAGAATTGTAAAGGATGTGCAGTAAATGAACGTATTGTATGAACTTGCCGGAGAGGTATTGGATATATACCTTGACGTTTCCGTATATATGCTGTTCGGATTCTTTGTGGCCGGAATCCTGTATGTGTTTTTCAAGGCTGACAGTGTTAAGAAATACCTTGGCACCGGAACGGTGCGGCCGGTGATTTATTCCTCCCTTTTCGGCATCCCCCTTCCCCTTTGTTCGTGCGGTGTGGTGCCGGTTGCCGCGGGTTTGAAAAAACAGGGCGCCAACGACGGCGCCGCGCTTGCATTCATGATCTCCACCCCGGAATCAGGTGTGGATTCAATAGCGGTTTCCTATGCGCTCCTGGACCCGATAATGACGGTAATACGCCCTGTGGCGGGCTTTTTCACTGCGGTTTCCACAGGGATCGCCGAAAATGTGTTCAACAAAACCGGTGCAGGGACTCCGGTTAAAGAAGATACCTGTTCACCCGCTTCCGAAGAAGGGGGCTGAGGCTGCCCCCAAAAGAACGGCACAGGTGTGTCCGAGGATGTACGGGACAGGGAGAAACCTTTGAAGCAACGGCTCGCCAAGGGATTGCGCTACGCATGCGTGGACCTTCTGGGTGATATTTCCAGGCCCTTTGTGATCGGTATTATTATAGCAGGTATTATTACCTTTTTTTTCCCTGAAAACATAGGTGAATGGGCAGGTGAAAACAGGTTCCTTGCCATGCTGGTGATGCTTGCGGCGGGGATTCCCATGTATGTTTGCGCAACCTCGTCAACCCCCATAGCAGCCGCCCTTATACTCAAGGGACTCAATCCCGGCGCCGCCCTGGTTTTCCTGCTTGCGGGCCCCGCCACCAACGCAGCCACCATGGCTATTGTAAAGAATGTGTTCGGTACAAGATCGCTTGTGATATACCTGTCAATGATTTCCCTCTGCTCTTTGGCAATGGGCTTTCTGCTTGACCGGATTTACGATTTTTCCGGGATCAGCGCCACTGCAGTGGTCGGTAAAGCAGGGGAAGTCGTTCCAGCCGGTGTCCAAGCTGCAGCTGCGCTTGTCCTGACATGCCTGATCCTTTACAATGTGTATCTGAAGTTCAAAAGGCAGCCAGCTTGATAAATTCCCAGTTCCCCCGTTTTAAGGGAAAGCTGCACTGATCCGTTGAAATTGTTCGATCCCGGTGATACTGTGGGACAGAAGAAAAGGAGGCAGCCATGTCTGTAAATAGAGTCGTGATTCTGGATACCAGTACGCTTGTTCATGATCCCATGTGCATGGATTACCTGATAGACAACAGGGTGCAGGCCTGTATACCGTGGGTGGTGCTTGAAGAGCTGGACGGCCTGAAGCGCAGAGCGGATGTCGGGTTCGACGCCAGGGAGGCCATACGGAACCTTGAAAAACTGGGGCAGAACAAATCCCCGTATCTGAAAATCGTCAAGGAATTGGAATGGGCAGGGCTTGAAGTTCTGGACCGGCGGAACAATGATCACAAGATTATTGCTGCTGCAAATAGAGTAAGAAGTGAGTTTGAAAATGTAAAGGTTGTGTCCAAGGACTCCATGATGAGGATCAAGGTCAGGGAGCTCGGATTTGAGGCCCAGGATTATTACCGGGACCAGGCTGAATCCCAGAACGGCCGGGAGCTTCCCCGCATTGAAGTCGAGGTGGATGATATCGACAAAACCGATTTCACTTTTCCGTTTATTCCGGAGGAGCACGGCGAGATTGATATCAACGAGGGCGTTGTATGTATCAGCGAGTGGGCCGGGGATTTCAAGCGGCCTGAAAAAACCGGGGCAAGGGATGAACGATTCGCAGCAGTGAGGATAGATGATGCCCGGTTCAGGATTGTGCCTAACAATATACAGGCCTTTGGTATCCGTCCTTACACCGACCCTGAAAAGCAGGAGGACAACCCGGGGAGAAACTGGCCTCAGAGCATAGCCCTTTTCCAGCTGACCCGTGCTGATACCGCCCTGATTTTCCTGGAAGGGGGTGCCGGCACCGGGAAGACCCTTCTGGCCCTGGCTGCCGCGCTTGAGCAGAGGCGTCATTACCGCCAGATCCTTATCACACGCCCCATGGTGCATCTGGAAGACACTGACAACATGGGGTACCTTCCGGGTGATGTGCGGGAGAAAATGGACCCCTGGCTCAGGCCCATCTGGCAGAACCTTTCCATTCTCAAGGATCTTGACCAGGACAACAGCAGGCTGATTGAAAAGCTTCTCCAGGAGAAGAAAATAGATATCGAGCCTCTGGACTATATCAGGGGAACCACTTTCTGGAAGTGCCTTTTGATCATTGATGAAGCCCAGAACCTGACTCCTCACCAGATGAAGACAATTATCACCCGCGCCGGAATGGGTACCAGGATTGTATTTACAGGGGATCTTGACCAGATTGACCGGAAGCGAAGACTGGACAAGGTATCCAGCGGCCTTGCATATGCCATCAGCCGCCTTGGCGGTCAGAAGATCGTGGCTTCAGTTAAGTTTGAGGTTTCGGTGCGTTCCGAACTTGCCAAGATCGGGGTGGAGTTGTTGTAGGTGCGGATAGTACAACGGGTTTGAAGGCTGTTTTTAACCTCAACCGCAAGTTTTTCCGAATTAAAATTCAGATTTGTTCCTGCCGTGCCGATAGTTAATTCAAGGGTTTATCTTTTTAACCTGAAGGTATAACAGGAGCATAATAAAATGAGCGGGTATTTTGAAAACCTGCATCCGGCCATTGCCCGGTCCGGACAAAATGCAGAGCAATGGGCGCGGTCGTCAGCCCTGGCCGAAAAGGCCTCCTTTCTGTCAGCATCAGGACATACTGACTCCAATATCATGATAAAAACCAGCCAGGGGGACGTGGTTACTCTTTCATCACAATCGTTTTATGATTTCGAGGCGGTGCTGTATGACAGTGAAGGCAGGATCAGGAACGCCGGCGGAGAGGGTTTTGAATCGTCACTGAGTTACCGGGAAATGACCCTTGCCTCAGGGGAGTCGTTTGAATTCAGTGTAAAAGGGGATCTTAACGAAGAGGAGCTGGACGATATCCAGCAGATCGTGTCCGACATCGACGGTGTACTGGAACAGATGGCCGGCGG
>JAWLES010000177.1:0-5184 GCA_041685935.1 Desulfobacteraceae bacterium
TCCATGGTTTCGATCCCGATGGATTCGGCAACCTCCTTGAGCTTAACCGGGTCCTTGATCCTGTAATCAGAGATTCTTTCGTTCACAACCTCTTTGAACAGATTCAGCATTGCCATGCCGTGATCCGTATGCGCAGCCGACCCGCCGGCAACGGTACGGGCGAAATTCCTGGCCTGAATGGTGTCGATTGTGGCGCCGCAGACTCCGACTTTAGCGTACGGGTCTTTTGCCTTGAGCCTGCAGGGCCCCATAAAACAGTGTTTACAGCACGCAGAATCCGCCCCGATGGGACACGGTTTCATGGCAGCGGCCCTGTCGAAATTGAGCACCACATTGTCTTTCCGCGCCTTGGTGATCATCTCGGCTGTGGACTGGCAGGCGGTACACTCTTCCGGCGTAAGGGTATCATTTTTTTTCTTCTCTTTTATAGCCATATTAAACCTCCATGGTTCTTTTTGTTTCACTGAAAGATACGAGTGTATCAGGACACACATGTGTTTCGATACAACAAATGATACAAACTGCTTCTGCTGTTTTCGTAAGATTCCTGAACACCCTGATCTCCTGTGAAATTTATACGTTTTCGGCCAATGACATAAAGTCAGTCGTCATGCTATTTACAAGCAAGTTTAATACCACGATGTAGCATAAATTTTACATTGACAGCAACCACACTGTGGTATACAATTTGTACCATTTTACAACCACTTACAATGCTGATATATATGGAAAATAACGAATTCAGAAAATTTCGCACGGAACTCGGCAAAACCCAGAAGGAAATGGCGCAACTGCTAGGTGTATCCATAAAAGCGGTTCACAGTTACGAGCAGGGATGGAGAAAAATTCCGCATCACGTGGAAAAACAGATGCTTTTTCTTCTTTTCAAACGGTTTAAAAACGGTTTTAATGAGAAATGCTGGGATATTCTCAACTGCCCCGAGAGCAGGCGCATGAAATGCCCTGCATGGGAATTTGACGCAGGCGAGCTCTGCTGGTTTATAAACGGTACCATCTGCAGTGCAAAAATACACAAAACCTGGCAGGAAAAAATAGAGGAGTGTAAAGCCTGCAGTGTTTTTCCTGATTTCTTTGGATCACGCGACTTAAATTGAGGCAAACCATTATGCAATACGGAAGCAATATAACTGACGAAACATGCAAAGCGGACAACATGCGGGTAAGTGAACACCGCAAGGAGCTGCCTTCGGTGATAGAAGCGATCATTGACAACATGTTTGATGAATCATGCTTCGCACACATCGGGGATGACCCGCTCAACTTCGGCAATTCCGTCACGAAAATGATCGACCACTTCAGGGAAATCATCTTCCCCGGCTATTTTTCAAAAGAGAAGATCGACGGTGCCAACCTCAAATACACCACCGGCCGAACACTGGCGAAACTGTATGAGATCCTTTCGGAACAGATTATTCACGTACTGCGGCACGACTGTCTCAGATACGGGCAGAAATGCATTGAATGTGAACAAAAAGGATATGATATAGCCCTTGCAACCATCAGGCAGATCCCGCAACTGAGAAAACAAATTGCAGAGGATGTCAAGGGAGCCTATGAGGGTGATCCCGCAGCCAAAAGCCATGATGAAATCATCTTCAGCTACCCCGGGCTTTACGCCATCTGTGTCTACAGGATAGCCCATATTCTCCACACCCAGGGAGTGCCCCAGCTTCCGAGAATCATGACGGAACAGGCCCATTCAATAACAGGTATTGATATTCATCCCGGCGCCACAATCGGCAGCAGGTTTGTCATTGACCACGGCACCGGAATCGTGATCGGAGAAACCACCAGGATCGGAGATAACGTCAGAATCTACCAGAACGTAACCATCGGAGCACTTTCACTGCCGCCGGGAGCAGGCCCGAAGCTGAGAGAAGCCAAGAGGCATCCCACCATTGAGGACAACGTGATCATCTATTCAGGAGCGACCATTCTCGGAGGTGAAACAGTAATCGGCAGAGATTCGGTGATCGGAGGCAACGTCTGGATCACGGAATCCGTCCCCCCTGAGACAAAAGTTTTCATCGAACCCCCGAGGCTGATATACAAGAACCATGAAAACGGCAAAACACAGGGAGACAAGCCACATGCAGAAACTGCATCCTGACATCACCCGTACGGTTGGAGCCACCCCGCTGGTAAGACTGAACCGGATCAGCACCCGGTATAAAACAGTGGCGGCAGCCAAGCTTGAATACTTCAATCCCCTGGGCAGCGTAAAGGACCGGATCGGTATCGCCATGCTCGAGGATGCAAAGGAGAAAGGCCTTATAAAGCCCGGTTCAAGGATCGTGGAACCCACCAGCGGCAACACCGGAATTGCGCTCGCCTTTGCCTGTTCAGTCATGGGATATTCACTTGTTCTTACCATGCCTGACTCAATGAGCTCGGAAAGGATCAGTCTTTTAAAACATCTTGGCGCGGATCTTGTGCTCACTCCGGCTGCAAACGGCATGAAGGGGGCCCTGGAAAAGGCTAAAGAAATCATGGACAAAGATCCGGGAGCTTTTATGCCGGACCAGTTTTCCAACCCGGCCAACCCGGAAATTCACGGAAAAACCACTGCAGAGGAAATCTGGCGCGATACAGGCGGTGAAGTCGACATCATTGTCTCTGGAGTGGGAACCGGCGGTACCATTACAGGAGTGGCAGGAGCGCTTAAAAAGAAAAAGCCCTCGGTTCAGGCCGTAGCTGTTGAGCCCGAGGAATCGCCCGTCCTGTCCGGCGGAACTCCGGGGCCGCACAAGATCCAGGGAATAGGGGCCGGATTTGTCCCCCCGGTTCTGGATAAAACCATCATCAACGAGATAATCCAGGTCTCAGGCAATGACGCTGTTGAGCAGGCAAGGCAGATGGCAAAATCAGAAGGGCTGCTGTGCGGGATCAGCTCCGGGGCGGCGGCAAAGGCGGCAGAAATAATCTCTGAACGGCATGAAAACAGGGGCAAAACCATTGTGGCTATATTCCCCAGCACAGGAGAGCGCTATATCAGTACCGACCTGTTTTTATGATTTATTGATCAAATCTGACCGATATTTCCTCAAAAGTCTTTCTCCACTTGGGAGCAGGAAGCTCTTTAGCATCATCAAAATATCCCACGGAAAGAAGAAGCGGGACAAAGTAGTTTTCCGGGATCTGAAATTCCTCCACCACCCGGTCGTGAGAGAAACCGTCCATTGGATGGGTATCCAGTCCCAGAGCCTTTGCCGCATACATAAGCGACATGGCAAAAAATCCTGCATTCTTGCAGGCGAACGCCTGAACCGTATCATTATTTTTGCCGTACAGTCCGGCTCTGGCCTTTTTAAACCAGTCCCGCTGATCCCCGGTCATGGTTCCCGCTTTAATATTTTCTGCAAAGGCCCGTTCCACAAAAGGATGGCCCTCCTTCCATCCGTCCCGGTCCGCAAGCACAATCATGGTTACAGGCGCCTGGCAGACCTTGGGCTGATTCATGGCACACTTCTGAAGCCGTTCCTTGTCCTCTTTTTCCCTGAGGATAATAAGACTCCAGGGCTGAAGGTTGAAGGATGAGGGTGTCCTTGAGGCCATTTCCACCATTCTGCGGATCAATTGATCCGGCACGTCCTTTGATTCATCAAAAAAATTGACAGCCCGCCTGGATATGACGATTTCGTCAAACTGCATGTTTCCTCCTGCCCAAGGCGCAGAGGATCAGGGACGGCATCCGGAAAGAGCCCGCCCCTGATCCGCCGCTCTCATTTTCTCAATTGTCCTGGTCTGCCAGATAATCATCATACATGGTTTCAAGTGCCAGTTTATGCTCAGCCTCCTCCTGGGCCAGAAGGTTGAACACGCGAATAAATTCCGAATCATCAGCATGCTCGGCAAGCTCCTTGTAAAGCTTTACGGAATGCTCCTCTCTCTTCATGGCAATCCTCAGGACCTCCTGCATGGGCATCCCGTCTTCGTATTCCTTGTCCACCATGTAATCGCTGATTTTCAAATCCGCAACCTTCCTGAATTCGTAGTTATCTATAATTTCCTTGTTACCGGAAATATCCTGTATCAGGTTCACATGCTTCTGCTCTTCTCTGGCAAAATTCTGAAAAGTTTCTTTTACAGCGGCAAAACTCTCTTTCTTGCTCAGTTCGGTGTAGAATTCGACTGCCTCTTTTTCCCTGTCAATGGCGAAATTCAGTATTTCATCGATGGATTTGAAGTTCATTTTTAGGTCTCCCTTCTGATTCATATTTGCGGTTTGTGACCGTATGGGTTCAAGTGCAAGTTATTCAAAATAACATTAATAATATACACCAGAATATATCTGTTTTACAATCAATTATTAAAGATTTCCCTTACCCTGACCGCTTCTCCCGGGATGGGAGGATATCTTTAAGCGCTTTTGCCGGATCAGGAAAATCAAAGACGAAGCCCTCCTGCTCAAGCCTTCGGGGAATCGCCCTCTGGCTTTGCGTCAGGGCGCTGCCGAGCTCGCCTGCCACAAGACGGAGAAGTAATCCGGGTGTCGGCACAAACGAAGGCCTGTTCAGCAGTCTGCCCAGCTCGGCTGCAAAATCTTTCTGTCTTACAATTCCTGGGGCTGAAAAATTGAAGGTCCCGGAGAGGGTTTCATTTTCCAGTAAAAACTTAACTCCCGCCACAAGGTCGGCAATGTGAATCCAGGCCATCCAGTGTTTTCCGCCCGCAAGCGGCCCGCCGAAGCCTGATTTGAACGCCGGGAGCATCTTTGACAGGGCTCCCCCGCGGCCAAGTACCACTCCGAAACGCATGACAGCCACCCTGGCGGACTTTGCCTCAGCCTTAAACGCCTCTTTCTCCCAGTTGACGCATACATCCGCCAGAAATCCCCGGCCCGGAGCATTGGCTTCGGTTAGGATCTCGTCCCCCTGATCCCCATAGTATCCCACGGCAGAGGCATTGATCAGCTTGGCAGGCGTTCCCGGATCAATAGCATCTACAATGTTCCTGGTGGTTTCAATCCTTGACCGGTATATCTCGTTTTTAACACTGCCGGTCCATCTTCCGAAAATATTTCTGCCGGCAAGATTGACAATCGTATCTGATGCAGCTGCAGAATTCTGCCACTCACCCTTGTATACCGTATCCGCACTCACCCATGAAAAATTCTCGTAACTGTCAACAAATGGATGCCCGGATGATCTTCCGATGCCGGTC
>JAWLES010000178.1:0-5179 GCA_041685935.1 Desulfobacteraceae bacterium
GTATAATGAGTTAATAAAATTTCAGACACAACCGGCAACACGGGACAATCAAATGCAGAAAGCCTTTCTGGAGATTTTTAACAGCATACTGGGCTCGATCCGCGAACCCCTGATCGTGCTTGATCAGGATCTGAAGGTTGTAACAGCCAATGATTCCTTTTACCATACCTTTAATGTCAACCCTGATCATGCCGGGGGAGTCCTGATATACGAACTGGGCAACCGGCAATGGGACATCCCCGGTCTCAGGAAACTGCTCGAAGAGATCCTGCCCCGCAATACCAGTTTTCATGACTTTGAGGTGGAACATGATTTTGAGATCATAGGCCGCAAGATCATGCACCTGAACGCAAGGCGGATCTATGACGGAGGCAGCCGGACCCGGTTGATTCTGCTGGCCATCGAGGACGTGACCGAGCGTGAATACTACAGAAAAAACCTCGAGGAAATGGTTGAGCAGCGCACTGCAGAACTGAATGCGGCAAGACAGGAGGCGGAAAAAAACAGGCAGGCAGCTGAAGACGCACTTTCTGAAATCAGAGAACTCAAAGACCGGCTTGAAGCTGAAAGGGCCTATCTCGAGGAAGAAATCAAGCTGGTATACAATCATGAAAACATTGTCGGTCAGAGCGATGCAATCAATTACGTGTTCTACAAGGTTGAACAGATCGCGGACATCGATACAAACGTCTTGATTCTCGGAGAAACAGGAACGGGCAAGGAACTTGTGGCCAGGGCAGTTCACGGCACAAGCCCGCGCAAGGAACGCGCCCTGATAAAAATGAACTGTGCCGCACTGCCGACTCATCTTATTGAAAGCGAACTTTTCGGCCATGAAAAAGGGGCGTTCACAGGTGCGCAAACCAGGCGCCTGGGACGATTTGAAGTCGCAAACAACGCAACCCTGTTTCTGGATGAAATCGGCGAACTTCCCCTGGAACTGCAGCCCAAGTTACTCCGGGTAATCGATGAAGGGGAGTTTGAGCGCCTGGGCAGCTCTGTGACCAGGAAAGTCGATGTCCGCGTCATAGCAGCCACCAACCGCAACCTGGAAGAAGAAGTCCGCAAAGGTTTCTTCCGGCAGGATCTCTGGTACAGGCTCAATGTTTTCCCGATTACAACGCCGCCCCTGCGTGACCGGGTCGACGACATTCCGCTTTTGGTCAATTTTTATGTGGACAGGATTTCAAAAAGGCTGGGCAAGAAGATAGAGATGATCCCGTCAAACGTGATGGATGCGTTGCAGCAATACCATTGGCCGGGCAATGTCCGCGAACTTGAAAATGTTCTTGAAAGGGGCGTGATCAACTCATCAGGTCCGAAGCTTCGGGTTGTGGATGAATTGAAAAGGCCGAATACAAAAACGACAAAAGCTCAAAAAACACTGAAAGACATGGAACGCGACTATATCATTCAGGTTCTTGAAGAGGTTGACTGGAAGGTGAGCGGGAAAAACAGTGCTGCTGAAATCCTGGATCTTGACCGCAGCACCCTGCGGGCCAGAATGCGCAAGTACAATATCCGGAAGCCTTGAAACCTCATCTGCTGCACAAGGAGAAAGGCTCTATGTTCAGGAACGGTTTCCTGATGGAGCAGTCTTTTGTTCAATGTAAAAAGAGGTGTATGTAGTATTGACAATTTTTCCGGGTGCTTTTATGATAAGATCTGTCAAGGTGCGGAATGCTTAATAGGGAATCCCGTTGAAGTCGGGAACGGTCCCGCCGCTGTAACCGGGAACGAAATCCGGGAACACCACTGTCCGTCACAAGGCGGATCGGGAAGGTTCGGAAAGTAGGATGATCCGGGAGTCAGAAGACCTGCCTTGGCAGATTGTCGGTTGAAATTTTGCGGAAACACAAAAAACCGGCAGCAGAGGCTTTGGGGTATAGAAACTGGGTAACGCCCTTCAGGTGAAAACTTGAAGGGCGTTTTTTATGAAGTCCAACCCGGTGGTAAGCCTTATTTCCTTTTTTTGCGGCTGGTGAACAGGTGTTCCGTATTCATTACCCTTAAGTTGAAAAAGGAGTACAACATGAAAAGGATTATTGTAGCTTTTGCAGCAGTCCTGCTGGTTATGTTTAACTGTGCCCAGACCCGTGCGGGGCATCACGGGGATGCGGAAAAAGCCGTAAAAAAGGGAATCCTTCTGGTGGCGTTCGGCACGAGCATGCCTGAAGCGGGCAGGGCGTTTGATAATATCGAAAGAAAGGTGAAAGCCGAGTTTGAAGATATCGATGTCAGGTGGGCCTATACCTCACATATTATCCGTGAAAAACTGGCTTCCCGCGGGGAGGAGGTACTGTCTCCGGAAGAGGCGCTTGCCTGGATGATGGATCAGGGATATACCCATGTGGCGGTTCAGTCCCTTCACACCATTGCAGGCCGGGAGTTCCACGAGCTTTTAAAAAATGCGAATGCGTTTGAAGACATGGCCGGGCCCATACGGAAAGTTACTGTGGGGCTGCCTTTGCTCGGCACCCATAAGGATATTGAAGCTGTGAGCAGTGCCATACTCGATTTTATCCCTGAAAAAAGGAAAAAGGATGAGGCGGTGGTTCTCATGGGGCACGGAACCCGTCATCCTGCCAATGCATTTTATACCGCACTGATGTTCAACCTCCGGCAAAAGGACCGGAATATTTTCGTGGGAACTGTGGAGGGCCGGCCTGATATCGGAGAGATTCAGAACATGCTTGAAAAAAGAGGGTTGAATAAGGTATATCTGATGCCTTTCATGTCCGTGGCCGGGGATCATGCCAGCAATGATATGGCCGGTGACGGCGCGGATTCCTGGAAATCCGTGCTGACCGGCGCAGGGATGGAATGCGTCCCCGTGCTCAAAGGGACAGCCGAGTATGACAGCATTGTTTCCGTCTGGGTCAACCACCTTAAAACCGCAGTTACGAACCTGGAAAAAGAGTGACTGGAAACCTTGAATGAAACCCCGTTCCCGGAAATCTTCATACGGCTCGTTTGCCCTGGTCACTTTTGTGCCGGGCGTGCTTCTTCTTGCCGTGATCGTGATCTCATCGGGAATGGGGTATCTTGAGATTCCTTTTCCGGACGTGCTCAGGATTATAATCGCCAAAGCGTTCAGCCTTGAGCGGATGATCAGCCACCTTGACCCGTCCTGGTCCGTGGTGGTTTCCGAGGTGAGACTCCCGAGAATACTGGCGGCTGCAGTGGTGGGAGGAGGTCTTGCAGTGGCAGGAACGGTGTTCCAGGGTATTCTTCAAAATCCTCTGGCTGACCCCTATACGCTGGGCGTTTCCGCAGGGGCCGCATTCGGCGCGGCTCTGGCCCTTATTCTCAATACAGGTTTTTCCGGGGTTTACACAGTGCCGCTGTTTGCATTCGCTTTTGCCGTGGCAACCTTGTTCATGGTGGTCTTTCTTGCGTCAACAGGTAAAAATCCGGACCGGTTTTCCTCGAACAACCTTATCCTTTCGGGTATTATTGTGGCAGCCATCCTCTCTGCAGGCTTAAGCTTCATCAAATATGTGGCTGACGAGCAGGTTTCGGTGATTATCTTCTGGCTCATGGGCAGTTTTTCAGCAATGACCTGGACAAAAGTCCTGGTCACGTTTGTTTTTGTTGCCGCAGGATTCTGTATTTGCCTGTTTTATTCAAGGGATCTGAACCTCATGGCACTGGGCAGAAAAACAGCTGCTTCTTCAGGTGTGGATACGAAAAGGGTTACACTGGTGCTGCTGGTGACTTCCTCCATGATTGCAGCGGCCTGTGTGTCCGTATCCGGCATAATCGGTTTTGTGGGTCTGCTGGTGCCGCACATGATGCGGTCCTTCACCGGGCCGGACAACCGAAGGCTTCTGCCGGTCTCTCTTCTGGCGGGAGGTGTTCTGCTGGCAAGCGCTGATACGCTGACCAGGGCAGTTCTGCCCGGAGAGATTCCCATTGGGGTTCTCACCGCTTTGATAGGCGGTCCGTTCTTCTGCTATATTTTCAGGAAACGCCAGATGACCGGGACGGGTATGTAGTATGAGCTTTGCGTTTGAAAATCTTTCCTTCTCGTACAACAGGGACCGGGTGATAAGCGGCGTGACCCTGCCTCTTGATCCGGGAAAAAGCTACGGTATCATCGGTCCCAACGGAAGCGGCAAAAGTACGCTTTTGGACCTTGCTGCAGGCCATCTTGCGCCTGTGGAGGGAAGGGTTTTGCTCGAGGGAAAACCTGTTTCCGGTTATTCAAGGAAAATCCTGGCACGGAAGATAGCTTTTGTGCCCCAGATGTTTTTGGTGAACTTTTCCTACACTGCGCACGAGGTGGTTATGATGGGCAGGTATCCTCATATTCCAAGGTTTTCCGCCCCTGGAGAACAAGATCTGGACAAGGTGGACGAAGTGATGGAGAAAACCGGAATTTCAGGGTTCAAAAACCGCCTTGTAACGGAAGTTAGCGGCGGAGAGCGCCAGCGCATATTTTTTGCCCGGGCCCTGGCCCAGGACGCGGAAAACCTTCTGCTTGACGAGGCAACTTCCAGCCTTGACATCAGTCATGCAGTGTCCATGATGAACATTGTGTCACAGGAGGTGGAAAAGAGGGGAAGAACAGCGGTTTCCGTGTTCCAGGATATAAACCTTGCAGCCATGTACTGTGACGAGCTGATTTTTCTGAACCGCGGCGAAGTTGTGTCCATGGGTCCGGTGGACGAGGTGCTCACCGAATCCACAGTCAGGGATGTGTTCGGGGTGTCGTGCCATGTGGCGTACAATTCCCATGCAGGTGCAAGGCACGTTGTGTACAAAAAGGAGACCGCATGAAGCTTTCCCGGAACAAAGGCCGGAGAATCGGCCTTGTCCGCTTTTCTTTCGTGTGTTTTTTGACTCTTGTTTCAGCAGGATTTCCTTTGTTGTCAATAGCAGGCAGCAACACACAAGAGAATGATTCAGACCGGAAGGTAACTGTGACTGATGACGCCGGCAAAACAGTTACGGTTAAAAAGCCTTTCAAGAGAATAATTTCACTTTACGGAGCACATACGGAAAACCTGTTTGCACTCGGGCTTGAAAGGGAAATAATAGGGGTGTCCCCAAACGACAGTTACCCGGAAGCGGCAAAGTCAAGGCAGAAATTCTCTTACCACGACGGTCCTGAAAAATTCATCGCGGCTAAGCCGGACCTGATTCTGATCCGGCCCATGATCGCAAGGGGATACGG
>JAWLES010000179.1:0-5156 GCA_041685935.1 Desulfobacteraceae bacterium
ACGTTTCATTGCCTTGGCAATGGCCTGTCCCAGTGATGTTTTGCCCACGCCCGGCGGGCCCACAAAGCAGAGGATCTGCCCCTTCTTTTTAGGATTCAGGAGCCGTACGCTCAGGTATTCAAGTATGCGTTCCTTTACCCTGGACAGACCGTAATGATTGTTTTCAAGGAGTTCAGCCGACTTCTTGATATCCAGAAAGTCCTTTGTGGACTTGTTCCAGGGCAGTTCCACCACACAGTCCAGATAGGTTTTGACAATCGAAGCTTCTGACGAATCAAAATGCATCTGCTCTAAACGCCTTACCTGCTTGAGGGCTTCTTCTTCAGCCTCCCGAGGCATTTTGGCCTTTTTGATTTTCTTTTTGTAATCCTCGATTTCAGCAATTTTGTCGTCCCCTTCCCCAAGCTCCTTGTGGATGGCTTTGACCTGCTCTCTTAAATAATAATCCCTCTGGTTTTTGGAGATCTCATCTTTTACATTGGTCTGGATTTTGGCCTGGATTGCTGAAAGATCAATCTCCCGGGCCAGAAGATCATTGACTTTTTTGAGCCGCTTGCCGGGATCGGCTATCTCCATTAGGTTCTGGGCGTCCGTGACCTTGAGGTTGAGATTGGATGCCACCAGATCGGCAAGTTTGCCCGGAGAGTCGATATGATCCAGAAGATCGCCCGCTTCCTGGGAAAACTCGCCTTTAAGGGCCAGGAGCCTGCTGGAATTCTCCTTGACATTCCGCATCAGAGCCTCTTCTTCCATATCAAGCTCGGTTTCACTTTCATAAACGAACTCCACCTTGACCTCGTAAAACGAGCGCCTTTTGGTGTACTTCTCTATTCTGGCCTTGACAATGCCCTGGACAAGGGCCTTTACGCGTCCGTCAGGGAGTTTGAGCATTTTCTGGACCTTGCCCACGGTTCCCATGCGGTATATGTCGTCAGCCCTGGGGTTTTCAAGGCCGGAATCCTTCTGTGCGGCAAGAAAGATATATCTGCCCCTGGTGGAAGACTCCTCGATCGCCTTTATCGATTTGTCCCGGCCGACAAACAGCGGCAGCAGCATGTCCGGAAACACCACCACGTCCCTGACCGGCATCATGGGCAGGGTCAGCGGTATATTGTCCAGATCATCTTCTTTTTCGATCACTTCGATCAGATCGTCCATATCGGTTTCAGCCATTTATTCTCCTTTGAGGTCCCTGATTTTTATATTCAAATTTTAATTTTCCGGTTATTGTTAATTTACAATAAAACATTTTTGCGGTTTTACAACAGGTTTTATGAAAATTTTATATTCCCCGGGGCTTCCCGACCGCCTTTGTTATCATTGACATTTTTCCGCAAATATTTATATAACAGTTCAAATGATCATCACGGCTTTTTTAATATTCGGTGCCTGCATAGGCAGTTTTCTCAACGTGTGTATTCACAGGATACCGCAGGGCATCTCCATTGTCAGCCCGCCCTCCTCTTGCCCGGAATGCGGGGACCGCATCCCTTTTTACTGCAACATTCCGGTTGCAAGCTACCTTTTTCTAAAAGGCAGATGCAGGAACTGCGGCAAAGGCATTTCAATAAGGTACCCGCTGGTTGAAATCCTCACCAGCCTTTTTGCCGCAGGCGTGTTTTTCAGATACGGCCTTTCACCTGAAGCCCTTCTATGGTTTGTTTACATCTGCACACTGATTGTGATCTCGCTTATCGATCTTGATTACCAGATAATTCCGGATGTGTTATCCCTGCCCGGAATTCCCGTTTTCATGGCTTTTTCAGTTTTGACCGGTCATCTGACCCTTGCTGAAAGCGCTACCGGTATCCTGGCCGGAGGAGGGATTCTCTATCTTGTGAGTCTAACCTACTATCTTTTGAAAAAGACCCAGGGAATGGGAGGCGGGGATATCAAGCTGCTGGCAATGATAGGGGCGGCCACCGGCCTGAAGGGCGTGATTTTCACAATTTTCACGGGATCGGTGCTCGGGACTCTGGCAGGGATTGTGATTATGGTTTACGGCAGGTTCATCAATGCAAAACTCAGGATTCCCTTCGGCCCCTTTCTGGCTGCAGGGACTATCCTGTACATCTTTGCAGGAGAATGGATAATCATGTGGTATCTTTCAGGGATTACTCCCTGAAAGCCTTGACTTGATCAGGCCACGATTCCGACCTCGATGATCAGCTTTCCCATGGTGGTTTTAAAAGGAATGGCAATGACGTTTTGAACCCTGTCATCATGTTCAATCAGGTGCCCTGGTTCCATGAACACATTCACAAGCTTTACTTTAACGCTCTTGTCCATCTCGGTCATTTTTGTGGTGACATGTCCGGCGATCATATTACAGATTTCTCCGACCGCGTCGTTTATCTCATCGTTCACCTCGGTCATTTCTTCGCCGAACATTGCGGACACCACCGCAAGAATACTCGATTTTGAGAAGGAAACCGCAGCCGAACCTGAAATATCCCCTTCCATCTTTAACAAACCTGATATATCCCCGAGCGCGTCAGGCTCTGTTTTGATAAAAGCCGGTTCAGGTTTGGCTTTCAGGGCCGCGGTCGTGTCCAGTATATACAAAGTCCCTTCGATAAAGGGGTTTACAAATGATACATCCATAAAAGTTCCCCTGTTTTTTTTAATTTTATTCTATGTTTTTTGCCTGATTTGCGCAACTTTTTTTAAAAAAATTCTCAATAAATACTTGACACGGCGTTCTCAACAACGTAACGTACGCAAAAGGCTTGGTTTTAAGGGTATTTTTACCCGGGTTTTTGTGAAAACCCGCAGAAAATCGGAAACATGTATAATCCAAAAAAAGGAGTGATCAAGATGAACAAAGGTGATTTGGTAAACAAGGTTTCAGAAGTACTTGACAGCAAAAAAGAGGCTCAGGCGGCCGTGGACTGTGTTTTCGGGACTATCACGGAGGCCCTTTCAAAAAACGACTCTGTGACCCTCGTCGGCTTCGGGACCTTCAAAACCGCGGAAAGAAAAGCAAGAAAGGGGAGAAACCCTCAAACCGGAAAAGAAATCAATATACCAGCAAGAAACGTCCCCAAGTTCGTACCTGGAAAGGCCTTGAAAGAATCCGTAAAATAGAACTCACTATTATATGTTCAGGCAGGGAGTTGATGACACACAATCCGCCCCTGCCTGAATCTCTCCTATCAGATGCAGCTTGAAATTCAAAAATATTTTTTTCCGTCCACGGGCATCGAACTTGTCTTTAACCTGAATTCAATTTCGCCTTATACAAGAACGTCCATAATCTACGATACGGATTATGAAAACAGGGTTATCACGATTGCACAGCCAAGCAAACCCCTGACCCGGAACACGGAATTCGACGAGATGCATATCACCACCGTGTTCAAAGGCTCCAAGGGAACAGCCAGGGCAGGCTTGAAGTGCAGACCCGGCAGGTTCATCAAGGAGTATCAGCTTGCAGGCAAAAACGTTGTGGAGGCGGTGGAACTTGAATACACCCCCCCGGCTTTCGAGACCAACATCAGGTCGGCATACAGGCTGCCGCTTAAAAAACCTTACACAATCAAGGGCAAGATCCTTCGGCACTCCACTGAATTTTTCACCAAAAGGGATTTTGTTTTTCATGATATCTCGCTGAACGGGGTGGGCATTCTCATCCCCAAAAAGGCGGGTTCAGAGACAAATCCTCTTCATGATATAGAAAGGCTTGAAAGACTCAAAATCGGTCTGATTCTTCTCAAGGAGGGTGAAAAAGAGGGTGGCCCCGTGGAAAAAAAAGCAACCATACCTGCCACAGCCGAAGTAATGCGGGTTAACCCGAACTTTTCGGAAAAGATGGTCTTTGCAGGGATGAAGTTCATAAAACTGGGACAGGAGCATGAAGATGCGCTTTACAGCTTTATTCATGAAGCCCAGATCGAAGAACTGAGAAAATTGAGCGGAGTATAGCTATTCCGGGTCCAAAGACGAGCGCAAAAAGAGATCAAGCTGTTGTGCTATTTTTGCCTGCTCTAAGTCCAGATCCCTTTTCCGATGCTCTTCAAGCTCGTCTGCAGCCGCTTTTACCGTAAGCTTCACATCGTCCCTGAATCCTTTAACTGTTTCCTCCATTGGAAGCTGAACCCGGCCGAACTCATCAGCAGGACCGGAATCGCTTTCAGTTGAGCCGGAATAAAAATTGCGGCCGAGGATTCGTTTCGCCAGGGTCCTGGTTCTTGAATTCTCCATGGAATCTGCAACGGCGGATTTTTCCGCAGGGCCGGCCTGATGGAATCGAAGGCTTTCGCATTTTTCGCTCCGGGTAAAAAAACCGTCCTGATAAAGGGCTGCATCAGGATCAAGATCCGGGATATACCGGTACGCGAAATTGACATGATACTCAATCAGCTTTTCCAGTAAATCCGGCTTGCGCTCCAAAAGCTGAAAATTATAATCAGTCAGTGTTTTACCCTTTTGAGGAATTCTGTCATAGAAGCGGTCAAAAAAAGGCAGTATAAACGGAAGATCTCCATAACGTTTTCTCAATACCACGCGGACGGACTCCTCAGGAGCTGTGTCCTGAAAAACATCCAGGTCCTCTCTGTCAAGTCTCAGCCACACATGCTGATTGTTGTATACTTTGGATCTTCCGAGGCACACCACCGGTGAAAGATAGTTTGCCTCACTTCCCATGAAAGGAGAAACCGCAATGCCGACCCGGAAGCTTTTGCCGCCTGATTCAAGCACGGACCCGATACTTTCGATCCTTTGCCGGTCGGTTTCCTTGTCAAAGAATCCTGCTGCATACTGAAAGGTTGGCTCCTCTGCCGATAAAAGCACTGCCAGGTTCAAAGTTGCCTGAACGTCGGCCATTGCTTCGTGTGAACGGCCATCCTTGCTGAGAAGCGAATTTTCACGTCCCAGCAGCTCAAGGCGAAGGGAGGGTTCACCGCTTTCCTTTAAGGGCCAGTTTAAAAGTTCGGGTTTAAAAATCCAATACAGGGCGGTGATGGGGAAAATATCCATTCTGCCGCAACCCCGGCTGTACTGGTGGGTGTACGGGTCCAGCAGATTCCGGTAAAAGGTGAACCGCAAAAATTCATCATCAAATCCCAGGGTATTGTACCCGAGGCTTATCGTTCCGGGAGTATTGAGCTCTTCGTGGATTCGCAGTGCGGCTTCGTACTCGCAAAGCCCCTGAT
>JAWLES010000180.1:0-5034 GCA_041685935.1 Desulfobacteraceae bacterium
CCGGCCAACGTTTGCGTACTGGTTTAACTCGAAAAAGCATTCTTGCCACTGAAAATCAAACACCTGTTCATATTAGGAGTCTTTCACCGAGAATAACTGTTGATGCATACAATATATTGACCTTATTAAATATGATGTTATTATATCGGATTAATTGTTAGAGCTTCTGAAAAACAAATAACAGCTGAGGATTGAAGATGAAAAAAAACTGCTATTTACTGTTCGGGTTGGTATTGTTAACGGTGTTTCCGTGCACCCTGCATGCCGAAACCACATACACACTGACCCAACTGTGTGAAATTGCGGCTGAAAACGCCCAGGACATCCGAATAGCAAAAGAGGACCTGTATATATCAAAACAGGATAAAAAAAGGGCGCTTTCCGCGCTGGTCCCGAGAATTACAGCCTATGGAAACCGCACTGATTACGATGACAATGAACTAACACAACAGAATACAGAACTAACGCAACGGTATCCTGATAAAGATACTTTGGGCCTGAAAATAAGCCAGTCATTCACACTTAACGGCAAAGAGCTTATCGGCTACGACATCAGCAAGGATGAAATCCGGAAAAAAGCGTATGACCTTGAGAGGATAAAATCCGATTACCTGTACGAGGTTGCAGGGACGTATTTCAATATTCTCAGCGCAGAAAAATTTGTGGAGATTGCAAATTCGGATATGAAGCGCCTTGAAAAGCACAGAAATGCTGTAAAGGAAAGGCTTAACGTGGGCGATGTCACAAGGACCGCATTGTACAGGGCTGAAGCTGAACTGTCCAAATCCAAGACCGAACATGTAAAGGCGGTTAACAATCTCAAGCTTGCCAAGGCTTCACTTGAAAATCTCGTGGATATAGAAGAGCCGTTCGGTGTGGCCGGTGCTCCCGGGTTCAGCCTCAAGGATTTTGATGCTTCTTTTGCCCAGCTCAGAAAAAAGATGCTGGAAAGCAGGCCGGAGCTTAAAAAGGCAAAAAAGAGTATTGAAATTGCTGAAAAAAACATCAGGTATGAAAAAGGCGCATTCTGGCCCAAGCTTTCCATTGAGGGAGAGTATTCAGATACTGCAACGAAATATGACCACTATCCTGAACAGGAGGCCGAATACAAATCCATAACCACCCAGCTTACATTCACCATATTTGACGGCGGCCTGAGGCGGGCGGATATACGGCAGGCTCTTGCCGGGAAAAGAAAAGCGGAAAACGGTCTTGGGAAAACAAAGGACTCCCTTATCCTTGAGCTGAAAAATGCCTGGTTCGAGTATCAGACCGCAAAAAGCTCACTGGAAACATTGAACGACGAACTGAAATCAGCCAGGGAAAATTACAACGCCGTTCAGATGCAGTTCAAATACGGCCTTGCAGACAGTGTCGACATGATGGACGCCAACACTTTGCTTGTGACGGCTGAAAGAAAATTTTCAGATGCGGAATACCAGCACACCCTTTCCATTCTAAACCTGATCCGGGCAAGAGGTGATCTCGTGGGTTTTCTTTTATAAGACACAGGTTGACTTAAACCGGATCATACAATAATATTTATGAATATGAATAAGCGCCGTATTCAAACAAGGAACCTGTATACTTAAGGAGAACGGATCATGTATGAAATCATAGCCAATCCGGAAGATTATCAGATAGACCATCTTGTAAACGGAACAGGGAATGCGAGCATTGAAGTGGAAAAGGAAGAGAGGGAAAAATGGGCAAGGGAAATCGAAAATTTCAGCCAAAAAATGATGCAGTTTGCAGAAAGGTCCGGCCAGCTTGCCGAGGTTCTCAAGGGTGATCAGAAAATCATTACCACCCCTGCATCTTTTAAAACCCTTAAAATCCAGCTGTTTTCCATAAACGAAAAAATCCAGAACGCAATTGAAATCGCGAATAAACTTGAGTCCGACATCGTGAAAAAAGAGTAACAATAATTGAACGTCCGGGAGGAGCTCATATTCCCGGACGTTCAATCCCTTCCCCTGTTTTTTTCAGCTGCGGTTTTTTATCTTTTCACGGCCTGAGAAAAGCAGTTCCTCGGTAGTCTCCATGGAAATACACTCATCTGTAACAGATACACCATATGCAAGATCTTCGCTTCCGTTTACAATCTTCTGACTGCCTTCGTACAGGTTGCTCTCCAGCATAAGACCTTTTATCATACCGTTTCCGTTGAGGTACTGATAAATTACGTCATCCCATACTATCTTCTGGCCTGAAAACCGCTTGCCGGAATTGGCGTGGGAGCAATCCACCACAATAGCGCAGGGAAGGTTTTTAGCCTTCAATGCTTCTGCGGCCTCCCTTATACTCACCGAGTCATAGTTGGGCCTTGTACCGCCTCGCAGAACAATATGGGTGTCAGGGTTCCCTTTGGTGCTCACGATTCCCACCCTGCCATTGGGGTCCACTCCAAGAAAACTCTGTGGAGACCTGGCCGCTATCATGGAGTTTATGGCAGTGTTCAAGGCACCGTCCGTGCAGTTTTTAAATCCCACAGGCATGGAGAGGCCGCTGGCCATCTCCCGGTGCGTCTGGGATTCCGTGGTTCTGGCCCCGATTGCAGCCCAGCATACCAACCCTGCGATGTACTGGGGAATTATGGGGTCAAGAAATTCGGTTGCCGTGGGAACGCCCATGGCGGTGATGGAAAGGAGAAGCTTTCTCGCCCTGTTCAGGCCCTCGGTTAAATCCCGTCTGCCGTCCATATGCGGATCATTGATCAGCCCCTTCCACCCGATTGTGGTTCTCGGCTTTTCAAAGTACACCCGCATGACAGGCAGAAAAGTGTCATTGACTTTTTCACTGAGCGCCGCCAGCTTTTCAGCATATTCCAGCGCAGCCTTTTCATCATGAACCGAACAGGGCCCGGCAATCACCATGAGCCTGTCATCTTTCCCGGAAAGAATATTCTTGATATCCCGTCTTCCGTTCATAACTGTTTTCATTGATTCCTCGGTCATGCTGTGCTGCTGTTTGAACATCTCCGGGGAAATCAAAGGATCGAACCCTTCCACATTAATATCATACGTCTGGTGCATCTTTACCCTCCTGTCTGTCAAAAATTATATTCAAAAAACGGTTGCTTCTTTCCATGGCATCCTTTTTATACTCACCTATAAACTCACCTATTTCGGTAATAAACCCGGACCCTTTTTCAATGGACCCGTCAAGCAGAAAAGAGGAGCTTTCCTGCATGGACCTGTAAAAGGAGTCAAGTACCTCAGGGACATAACTGTTGTCCCTGATAAGGCTTGCATAGAGTTCCGGGTCCTGTGCAAAGAGCCTGCCGATGATATCGGAGTTGATTCGAAATATCGGGGTGGACATTTTAAAAACGCTTGCAGGGTGAAGGTCCATCTTCTGAAGCGTTCTTGCAAAACATATGGAAATAAAATGCGTAAGCCCCTGGACAACAGCCATGTGTTGATCATGAAGGTCAGCCTCCATTCTTACCACCGTTGCACCTGCCCTGGAAAAAAGCTGATCCGCCCATTCAATGCCTTCCTCTCCCCTTCCCGGAGACAGGACAATATTCTGGGATTGAATACCATCAGTAAACGGACCGAACATGGGGTGCATGCCGACAACTTCGCAACAGGTGGAGGCGAGCATCCGGGTGACTATTTTCTCCTTCTGGGAGCAAAGGTCCATCAAAAGCTGATCCCCGCAAAGTCTCGGGCCGATCTGCTCTGCTATTTTTCCGGCGGCATCCAAAGGAGTACTCAAAAGAACAAGATCACACTTTTCTGCTATTTCCTCCTTTCCAAGGCTGGTGTCCAGGTCCGAAACAAGCACCGAGCAGTTGAGCCGGGATTTGAAAAACCTCTGAAACCATTGCCCCATTCCGCCTTTGCCGCCGATGATTCCGATTGTATGGATATGTCTCATTGTATCGCTCTTTGCCGCAAAAAATGATCCGCGAGCGTCAACAGCATCATGGCCTTGAGTACGGGATTGATCCTGGGAACGGCACAGATGTCGTGGCGGCCTGTTGTAGATATTTCGGTTTCAATATTTTGTTCATTAACGGTTTTCATGGTCTTTGCTATGGAAGGAATCGGTTTGACATATGCACGGACCACTATATCGTCTCCGTTGGATATGCCGGCAAGGATTCCTCCTGAATTGTTGGAATCAAATCCCTGAGCTGAGAGCTGATCGTTGCAGGAAAAGCCTGTCATTCTTGCGGATTGACACCCTGCCCCGATTTCGACCCCCTTTACCGCACCCACGCTCATCATTGCCTTTGCAATATCCGCATCCAGCTTGTCAAAAACCGGATCTCCCAGCCCGGCAGGAACGCCGGAGGCTTTAACCTCGACAACTCCTCCCAGGGAGTCTCCATCCTTTTTGACCTCTTTTATCCTCTGCTCCATTAGTTTTTCAGCATCCGGGTCAGGGCATCTCAGCGCACCGGATTCCCGGGGCTGCATTTTCAGGTTTTCAGCCTTTATCCCCCCGAGTTCAACTGTGTACGCAACCACGCTGATTCCATGAGATTTCAGAAGCTCTTCTGCCACAGCACCCGCAGCAACCCTTGCTGCGGTCTCCCTGGCTGATGCACGGCCGCCTCCCCTGAAATCACGGATGCCGTACTTGGCCTGATAGGTGATGTCTCCATGACCGGGACGGAATAAGCCGGCGTTTTTATGATAGGGCCTTGAATCCGCGTCTCTGTTCTCAATCATGATCATGACAGGAGTTCCGGTGGTCAACCCCTCAAAAATGCCGGATGTAATAACAGCCTTGTCAGGCTCCTTTCTCCTGGTACCCCCGACACCGCTGCCGGGTTTTCTTTCATCCAGCGCCTTCTGAATCATCTCTTCGGTCAGGGGAATTTTCGGAGGGCACCCCTGCACTACAACACCTGTACTTTTTCCATGGGATTCACCGAACGTGGTGATATTGAACACTTTTCCAAAACTGCTACCCGCCATTGTCAATTCTCCGTTTTATTGTTTTTGCAACCTGCTGCGGTGTTTTGTCAGATGTGTTGATTTGATGGTCCGCCACCTCCTTATACAAAGGCTCTCTTTG
>JAWLES010000181.1:0-5033 GCA_041685935.1 Desulfobacteraceae bacterium
GATGAAATCGATCTTCCCACGTTCCCACTGTTCGCACTGTTTGACCCGGCGCTTGCCATGACCGCGGTGATTCCGGACATGGACCCTACCCGGCCTGCAAAGGCGAATCCTGAAAAAATAATTGAGGCGGTGCAGAACCACGGGGTGACCAACATGTTCGCCTCCCCTGCCCTTCTTCACCGGGTGGGCAGGTACTGCAAAGAAAACGGCATCAAACTCGACTCTCTCAGAAGGGTTGTATCCGCAGGCGCCCCGGTCAGTCCGGCTGACATAGAGCAGTTTTCATCCGTTTTAACAGGGGACGCTGAAATACATACCCCTTACGGAGCCACTGAAGCTGTGCCTGTAATCTCCATTGCCTCGTCAGAGATCCTTTCGGAAACAAGACACCTCAGCGAAAAAGGGTTCGGCATCTGCATAGGCAGGCCGATCCTGAACACTGATGTGAAAATCATCAAAATCACCGACGACCCCGTCACCCAGCTCCGGGACAATCATTGCCTCTCTTCCGGCGAGGTCGGTGAAATTATTGTAAAGGCGCCCCTTGTCACAAAGCACTACTTTGACGACCGCAATGAAGACACCCTTGCCAAGATCCCGGACTCATCCGAAGGGATCTGGCACAGGATGGGAGATCTTGGATGGATGGACAAAAAGGGCCGAATCTGGTTCTGCGGCAGAAAAAACCACCGGGTGGAAACAGGAAAGGAAACTTTGTTCACCATACCCTGTGAGAGTATATTCAACAATCATGAAAATGTTTTCAGAAGCGCGCTTGCGGGTGTGGGAAAAAAGGGCGGCCAGACCCCTGTTATTTTCGTCGAACCCGTGGCCGGCGAAATCGATGAAAAAACCCTTCTTGAAGAACTGTACCGGATTGCCGGGTCCAGCCCACTGACCTCGGAGATCAGGCATATTTTCATCAAAAAGGATCTTCCGGTTGATATCCGTCACAACTCAAAAATATTCCGGGAAAAACTTTCCGGAACTGCGGAAAAGCTGATCCGGCAATAACAACAGAGCAGGGCTTTTTGAAGTCAGGGAGTCAGTCCGGAAGCAGGTCGTAAAAATAGAGCATTGTATCGGACCGGGTGACAATACCTATGATCGTATCTTCATCCATCACCGGAATTCTTCCGATATCATGCCTTATCATCAGCCTTGCAGCCTCCATTGCACTTTTTGTGTGGGAAATGGTCTTCACCTCCCGGCTCATGAACGCCTTCACAGGTGACTGCATTTGGCCCTTTTTCCTGATCTTTTTAAAATCCTTCCGTGAGATGATACCGACAAGCTTTTCATCCTGATCCACCACCGGCAGGCCGGTGCACCCGATTTCACGGAGCAGGTTGGCCACTTCTTCAACAGAAGTGTCTTCACTGACAGTGACAACAGGGTATGACATGATGTCGGACAGCATCACCGAGGAGTGCTGATTACCCCTGACCATCTCAACTATGTTCTCTTCTATGGCTTCCGGCCGGGCATTCTTGAGCATGGCCGATCCTGCGCCCGGGTGTCCGCCGCCCCCGATACTCCGCATTACAAGCCCGATATTGAGTTCGTCAGCCGCACTCCTTCCGATCACCATACAGTTATTGCTTTCAATGTCCCTGAAAATACCGAAGGCGGCATCCACATTCACTATTTCCCTGTACATCTGGACAACCATGTTCAAATTCTGGACCCGCCCCTGGATCTCCATGCGGCAAATGCTTACGGAAAAATCGTTAATGGTCTGCCGGGTCGCCTTCTTAAGCATCCTGAACAGAATGTCCTTCTGCTTTTTTCCGTAGGCCTGTTTTAAAAAAGTATTGAGAATGTTCAGGTCAGCCTTTCGGTCAAGTAGGAAAGCGGCTGCATATGCGTCCTTTGCCAGGGTGGACGGGAAAGCCATAAAGCCTGTGTCCTCGTAGATTCCCATCAGGAAAAGGGTTGCCTGTATGGGAGTAATCAGTTTTCTCCGGGTCTCGATTTCTCTGACCAGAAGCGAGACCGTTGCCCCGACATCTTCCTGAACCGCAGAATCGGCCCTGATGTCCCCGGGCCCGTGATGGTCCCAAAGTATGATTTCAATATCCTCTCTTTTCCTGAGTGCATCCATTCCTTCAAGCCGCTTCCAGGAATTCGTATCCACAACAACAACAGATGTCACATCACCCGGATCAATATCCCCGGGGGAATACAGGTTGAAAAGGTCCTTGTGTATGGCAAGAAAACTCTTTAAGTTCGGGTTGATATAGGTGGGAAGCACCGGAACCGAACCCGGGTATATCACTGTGGCCGCCACAAGGGAGGCAAGGCCGTCAAAGTCTGTTCCTTTATGGGTAGTCACGATCCGCAAAATCAACTCCTGCAATCAAGGTTAAACTGTTTTTTCAAAAGTCGGTTCCAAAATTCCCTGTTTTTTCCTGAAAACTTTCAACGCGGTACACCTTTACCTCCAGCCCGCCATTTTTCCACTCGTTCTTCCGCATTCCCGCCTTTACACAAAGATGGGACAGAAACTCCTCTTTGCCGGGCACCTGTTCCCACACCTGGGGCAGAAAGGTCGCCTTTTTGCGATTATCAGCTATGATAACACCATCCTTATTCGGGGTAATTTTGGACAAAAGATCGTTTTTATCCCTGTATTTAACAGGTTCCGGCTTTGTGAGAATGCTGATTTCGATACTGACTCTTTCAAGCTCGTGCCTCTGAAGGGCCGGAAATCTGGGATCTTTAAACGCGGCATTGACAGAGTTTTCTCTTACCGCTTCAGCCACCGTTTCCCCGGCTTCAAGATTTCCTATGCATCCTCGGAGTTCCCCGTTCATCTGAAGCGTGACAAAGACTCCCCTCTTTTTTTTAAAAACCCCGGCCTCAAGTTCTTTCTCAAGGAGGGCAATATCATTTTCATCAGCCCGGACCCCGAGCTTTTCACCAATGGTCATTCTTGCAAGCCTGAGTAAAGTGTCACCCTCCTGATCTGAAAATTCTTCATCCATAAATCAATCAGCTCCTGTTATTTTCCTTTCTATACCTCAATTCCCTGTTTTTGGAAACGAAACTTCATGCTGTCATGATGGGATCCTTTCCAGAACACCCGTAAACAATCGGGACAGATATAAAACGTATTATAGTATTTTTTTGTCTTCGGTGCCAATCGGTGAATGACATTTTCTTTTGCAACAGGTTCAAGCCGCCTGTTGCACCTGCTGCAGCGTGAAAAAAAATCGAACGGTCCTTTAATACCGAAAAAATGAAGAACCTCATTCAGCTGCTCATAGGGATTGTTGGTTCTCAGCAGCCTGGCGAATTCTATCTTTTTTCGTTTCAAAAGATCAGTATCCCGTGTAAGCACCACCCTGCCCTCATCATACGCTATTCTTGCAATGGTCCGATCCGAAAAAGAGTTCGATATTCTCACGTCAAGACCGAGCATTATCAGAAAACGCCCCAGCTTCATCACATTGACATCACAAACAAACCGAAGCTCATCCAAAGCATTCCTGCGAAGGCTGCCCGGCATGGTCACGTCATACGGCGGATCAATCCCATGAACACGAATCTCCCCGTCCCAGGGAGGTATGAAATCAAAATCAACTTGTTTACTGTTGAAAAACAGCCCGCCGATTTCCGTGTGCGGAACCCTGAAAGATTCAACTATATCCTTAACCGATGCCTTGCGGTGAAGCGAATGCAGACGCACCGTGCAATCACTGTTACTGTTCAGGAAAAAATTCAATCCACCCAGAAAAACAAGTTTAAGTTCCATTAAAATCCACCCCTTACTGCAGTTACCTGGATTTATTTATAATAAATTTTTTCAGCAAAGGCCAATTATTAAAAATTTTAAAATCCTGTGAAATTTTCCAAAAATTAAAGTATTCATGAGTTATTCAAAAAGAACGTTTGAATAATCAGACAGGAAAATGTCCATACTCAAGGAAGAAAGTTGGAATTGATCTTCTAACCCTGAAAATGAAACTCCCCTCATCCGGTTTGACTTGCATTATCATGGATAATATTATGTGAACAACTTGGATTAAAGTCTGAAAAAAATTATTCGCATCTTATTCCTGAACCTTAAAGTTACGAAAACAGGTCGCCATGAAACTAATCGACAAGGCATTTCTTTGCAAATTAAAGGAAAAAGGAATTGAAGAATCCCTGATTCCCGGATTTTTACGAATACTGGCCAATGTATTGATGGTAAACCCGTCAATGTCTTCATTCCAGGCGACCCAGCGCCTTAAGTACCTCGGATGGGATGACGTTGAAATCGACTGCCGCACCCTGGAGCTTGCAAGAGCGTTTTTCGAGACCAAAGGAATCCTGCGCCTTGAATACATGCCCGACCCCTGGAACATACACAGCAGCGGCTCCAAAGCAGGTTTCGTTTAAAGCCGCCCGCTTTGCGGATGCGCCTTGACTCGGCCGGGCCGGTCTTTATTCGCAGTAAAAGGTTCCTGGTTATTTACGGTTGAAGTATTCGTCCACAAGATTTTCTGCCAGCCCTGTATAATCCCTGACTTTCAGGGACTTCATCCGCTTTTTCAAGTCAGGGGACACTTTTTCAAGCTTATCTATGAACCGGTCATAATCATCCTGACCTATTTTTTCACCCCTTGTCAGATCCTTAAGCCTTTCATAAGGATTATCTTCCCCGCAAACCCGCATCGCGGTCTGGAAAGGCTCGGCCAGGAGCGAACCGTTTTCATCAAGGTCCCGGTTTAACATACCTGTATCAATATCGATTTTGCCGATACCCTTTATCGAGTTTTTGACACCGATGGTAAAGTACCCGAACACGGTCCCTAGACTGCGAAGAACTGTTGAATCACTCAGGTCTCTCTGGAAACGGGATTTCAACAGTTTGACCGCCATGTGCTCCATCATTGAGACTGCCAGACCCATGTTTCCCTCGCTGTTTTCAAAATCGATGGGATTTACCTTGTGGGGCATGGTGGATGATCCTGTCTCCCCTTTTACCACCCGCTGTTTAAAATATCCGAGACTGATGTAACCCCACATGTCCCTGTCAAAATCGA
>JAWLES010000182.1:0-5004 GCA_041685935.1 Desulfobacteraceae bacterium
GAAGCTTCCATCAGCCCCGACATGGAAGAGAGGAAAGCTGCAAGCGCCCTTGAGGTTATCGACTTTCTCAAGGAACAGGGGGTCAGGCACGGGATCGTGGATGAAAACCTGATACACGGTTTTCTGACCTATGAAAAAAAGGCGGATAAAAAGCTTATCGTCGCCATAGGAAGAAAGCCTGTTGAAGGGAAAGACGCTTGCATTACCTACCACTTCAACACCGACTACCAGCGTCCCGGAGTGATTGCTGACGACGGCTCCATCGACTTCAAGGAGCGTGGAGATGTTCCCTTTGTTCAAAAGGATGTCCTGCTGGCGGAAAAAACCCCCATGGAGCAGGGCCATTCAGGACTCGACATTTTCGGAGAGACCATCCCGTGCCGGGAGGTCTATGACCGCAGCCTTTCCTGTGGTGCCGGCACAATCCTGTCCGACAACGGATTGAAGCTTTACTCAGCCATCGAAGGACAGCCTGCACTGGATGCCCTGGGAGTCGTGTCGGTTCACAAAGAGCTCGCCATCAAGGGGGATGTGAGCTTCAAGACCGGCCATATCGACTACGAAGGAAACGTCAATGTTTCCGGCACTGTCAAGGAAGGCTTCCGTGTCACGTGCGTTGACCTTACCGCCAACGGCATCACCGGAGGAATCATTGAAACTTCCGGAGACCTGAACGTGTCCGAGGGAATCGTGAACGCAACCGTAAAAGTGCAGGGGAATATACGTGCCAAGTACGTACAGGATTCGGTGATCGAAGTTTTCGGAGAAATCTCCGCCACCAGGGAAATCATGGAGTCCGACATCGTATGCGGCGGCCGGGTGCTCAATGAAAACGGCAAAATCATCGCTTCCTCCGTGGCAGCCAAAAAGGGAATGATTCTCGGGCAGGTGGGAACGGAAAAATCAGGCGCTTCAACCCTGAAAACCGGGATTGATGAGTACATCAAAAAGCTTTCCGCAGGATTCGACCTGAAGATCAAGGCAAAGGAAGAAAAAGTCCTTGAGTACGAGAAACAAAAAAAGAAGATCGAAGGAAAAATTTTCGACCTTCACAAGCAGGCGGCCGACCTCTCTTTCGCACATGAAAGCGTAAAGCGGGAAGTGGATGCATTAAAAGAACAGTTTTCCGGACTTAAAGGTCAAAAGGACCGGATGATAGAACTGAAAAAGAAAATCAAGGCCCGGGAAGAGGTCATGGAACAGCATGATGCAGACGTCAAGTCGATTTTCAAATCCCAGGACATTTTGATGAAGGATGTGGAAGAGCAGGAACAGCGAATTGAAAAGACAGCAGCCCAGGCTGATGAAATCAGAACCGAAAAAGAGGCTCTTGAAGAAATAGCAGCGCTTGAAAAACCCGAACCCTTCATCAAAATCACTAAAAGGGCCACCAGCGGGACCCACATATACGGCCCCAGAAAGTCAATGGTGGTCCGGTATGATCTGCGGCCATGCAAAATCATTGAGATCGAATCCACTGATCCGGATGATACTGAAAACCGGAAACTGGTGACCCAGAACCTTTAAACGGACTCAGGCTTTTTCAACCCTGTTTTCCAGGGTGCCGATTCCCTCTATCCCGGTCTCGATCCGGTCCCCCGGCTTCAGGAAAACAGGGGGCTTTCTGGCAAACCCCACACCGCTCGGAGTTCCGGTGAGAATCACGGTTCCCGGCAAAAGGGTGGTATCCTCTGAAAGAAACTCGATGATCCTCTCCACGGAAAAAATCATGTCCGACGTGGTACTCTGCTGCATGACCTCTCCGTTAACCCGGCATTCAATGTCTAACCCCGAAGGGTCGGGGATCTCGCTCCGGGTTTTAAGACAGGGGCCCATTGGGCAGAATGTGTCAAAGCTTTTGCCTCTGACCCACTGGCCGCCGCCTGCATGCTTCTGCCATCGCCTTGCTGAAATATCATTTGCACAGGTATACCCTTTCACATAATCCAGGGCGTCGTCTCTTTTAACATTCCTGGCGGATTTGCCTATGATCACTGCAAGTTCGGCTTCGTAATCCGCCTGGAGGGGGTCCACACACGAGGCCGGCAGTCTGACGGCCTGCTCATGCCCTGTCACCGCAGCGGGATTTTTCATGAATATCACCGGGAACTCCGGCAGAGATGCTCCTGTCTCCTGTGCATGCTCCCGGTAGTTAAGGCCGATACAGAAAACCGCCGGCGGTATGAAAACCCCCGGCTCAAACAAGCTTTCATTCTCAATGTTTCGGGTCATTTTTTTTATCCTTTCCGTTTTCGGTATGACGCGTATAATAGGCGTCGGATCTTTATGCGCAATTGAATCGTCTTCACCAGTGACCCTGTATTATACAAAGCAAATGAAACAGAACACAAGAGCCGTGATCATTTTATGACGGATAGACTCACCAACCTCACCCGTGAACAGGCTGATCTTGCCGTGCTTGTGCTCAAGTCCCAGGGGATTGACCCTTATATTGAATCATTCAGCGGCAAGTACCAGGTAATTGTCAAGCCTGAAGAAGAAGATCCGGCAGAAGAGGCCCTGGAAGCGTATTACCGTGAAAACCGCCCCCAAAGCGAACCAGAGGGTCCTGAACCGATTCCGCTTACCTGGAGATCCGCAACCTCCATTAGCATAATGTTCCTTCTGGTCATTATCCATTTCTTCGCCCTCTTTCACGGAATCCATTCGTATTTGATCAAAACATACGGCTGTTCAGCCCTGTATATTCTCCAGGGTTCTTACTACCGGGCTATGACCGCACTCATGCTCCACACCGGAATCGAACATCTGGCAGGAAACCTTGCAGGCATTTTTATCTTCGGTACCGGTCTTCTTAAAACAGCAGGCTTCGGTACCGGCGCCTTAATCATGCTCTTTTCAGGATTTTTCGGGAATATTCTGAATGCCTGGTTTTTTAAAGCGGCCCATCTGTCAATCGGCGCTTCCACCAGTGTCATGGGGGCGGCAGGAGCGCTGACCGCTTTTCAGGTGGTCCGGCGGAGAAACCTCCACGGGCTCAATGCAAAAACACTTGTCCCTGCGGCTGCGGGCCTCGCCATTCTCGGAATGCTCAGCGGAGGTGAAAACACCGACGTTTCCGCACATATGTTCGGATTCCTGTCAGGAGCAGCCATCGGCCTGGCATATTTCTCAGTTAAAGGGAACCACAAAGTCTCAACTTCAAAAGAGCGTGTCCGGCTGGCTGTCTGTGCCGCAGCCGTGGCAGTATCATGGCTCAGGCTGATATGAATCCTTTTGATGGCCGGTTACAAGGGGCAAAGCCCCTGTTTGAATTCGCCAATCAAATGTGGTTTATATCCGGACAACTCCGTTGAACACCAGCCGGGCCGGGCCGGTTTTGTAAACATGGTTGTTTTCGAGATTCCATTCGATCTCAAGATCACCCCCATCCAGGTGCACCGTTGCCGTACCCGGTGAAAGGTTGTTGAGGCGGGCCGCCACAACCGCAGCACAGGCTCCGGTGCCGCAGGCAAGGGTTCTGCCTGCACCTCTCTCCCAAACCTTCATGACAAGCTCTTTTTCACCGAGCACCTGCACGAATTCCGCATTGGTTTTCGCAGGAAACCGTTCATGATTTTCAATTGCCCGGCCCCGGTTTTCAATATCCACCCCTGCCAGATCTTTCACAAAAACAACCGCGTGGGGATTCCCCATTGAAAGAACGGTCACGGTCTCCTGCCGGTTTCGGGTCACGATCTTTTCAGCCACGGCCCGCTCTCCCGGCCCGTCAAAGGGGATCAAGTCCGGAAGCAGAACCGGCTGCCCCATATCAACCTTCACGTATGACACCCGGCCCTGTTCATCCGGGAATATTTCCGGGACCACGGTTCCGGCATCCGTTTCAACCGTAAACTGATCAGAAGTTGCAATCCCGTTTTCATAAAGGTACTTTGCAAAGCACCGCATGCCGTTTCCGCACATCTGGGCCCGGCTGCCGTCTGAGTTGAAAATGGTGAACCTGAAATCATGATCGGCACTCTTTCCGATGATGATAATTCCGTCCGCACCGATTCCGAAATGCCTGGAGCAAAGTCTCTTTGACAGCTCTTCGTATTCAGCCGCCCTCCCTATCTCTCCGTTTCTGTCGTCCAGCAGGATAAAATCGTTACCCAGACCTTCCATTTTTGTAAAATGTATATACATAAACACTCCTGTTGTTTTCAATTCCATCTGCGGTTCCGTTTAAAAAGCCGGCACGGCATTCAACATCCGGCCAAGGGTTCTGTTTTAAAACAAAAAACCGGCGGTCCGGCCGATGCGGGAATCCTTATGCAACCTCCATAGCACAGCAGCAGGTCCCGGTCAATTCCGCAGGCAGAACCGGGAAGCATTCAATCGGCCTTGAATCCGCGGCCCCGGTGTGGTATGTATTTTCCATCAAAAGAGGCAATACCGGCCGGCATCACCATTTCGGTTTCATTCCAGGGGACACAGGGATAACAAAGGAAAGCGCATGAAGGGATTCAAATTCAACGGAATACAGGCGGGAATCAAAAAGCATGGAGGAAGGGATCTCGGGATTATTTTTTCAGAGAAACCTGCTTCGGCTGCTGCGGTATTCACAAAAAACCGTGTTGCAGCGGCACCCGTACTTCTGGGAAGAGACCGGATCAGGCAGGGAATCTGCCAGGCGGTTATTGTAAACAGCGGCAATGCAAACTGCTGTACCGGAAGACAGGGGCTCCATGATGCGGTGCATTCTGCCGGGATGGCTGCGGATCTTATGAATATCCCGGAAGAATTCACCATGGTATCCTCCACAGGAGTCATCGGGGCTCCCATGCCGATGGGCAGAATAGAAGCCGCGCTTCCGGGACTTATCGAGACCATGAAGCCGGACCGGGCTGAATATTTTGCCGAATCGATCCTGACCACTGACAAGCAGATAAAAATAGAAACCCACAAGGGAGAGATAAGGGGAAAAACTTTTACCATCACCGGCATCGCCAAGGGCTCCGGCATGATCAAACCGGATATGGCCACCATGCTGGCCTTTGTCAT
>JAWLES010000183.1:0-4999 GCA_041685935.1 Desulfobacteraceae bacterium
CACGCCAAGCGGGGTGTATAAAATCCTGCTTTTGCCGGGCTGGCATAGAACCGGGGTTTTGACTCGCCTGGGCTTCATCCAGCGCTTGAGATGCTTGAGGAAAAAACTGATGTCATGCAGGGCGAAACCGATTTCCGTGGCATAGGCTTCAAATTCGCATTTGCCGAGATCCGATTCCAATGCCCGACAGAGGGCGGATTCATGTTTTTTCAGTGCATCTTTTAACCGGATGAGCTGTTCTTTGCGGAATTCATAACTCAACGTCTGTTTCGTGTTGTAAAAACGACGCTGGTTCTCCACGATCCGCGGGATCGAATCTCGGGTATCCGTACTCTCGCTAAAGGTCATAAATCTGCCTCCAATTGATTGGGTTGGTTGTTATGAACGTTTGATCAACTGCCTTCCTGAATCCGGATCCGGTGCACCAGATAATCGGAAAAAAAATGATTCGACCAGAGACGCAACTCATCTTTTTGTACGGTTTCTTTTAAAAACGGCTTCACGTCATTTTTGGCCCGTTCAAAATCCACCTGTCCTGTTTTTTCGGTCAAAAATTCAATCAACCTTTCTTTGTTCAGCGTTTCAGATGGAAGAATGTGCCCGGTTTGCGCCATTTTATTTTTCAGATAATGCAAATCACATGGCACATTGTTCCTTACAAACCAAACCAGATCATACCAGTCCCGGCCCTTGATATTGGTTCGTTCGGTTCGGCACAACAGGGCGTGCATTTTTCCGGCAAACAAGCTGGGCAATGACATGGTTTTAATGGAAAACGGAATCGGGTTCAGATGATATTTGGTTTCACTTGTAAAACCGCCGGCCGGATCCCGGTCTATTTCGAGTTTGATTTTCATCACCGCATTCTTATGAGTTTTCAGGTTCCCACTGATTTTTAATAAATGAATCAATGTGTTGGCTTTAATGAAGGCCGAGTCAACGGCTCTTTCGTTTTTTTTCTGTGCGACTGTTTCGAAACCCCAGAATTCCAGCTCTGATTGAACGGCACTCAAATATTTCGTAATATCAAATTTTTTTTCAGGCTCGATTAATGAAAAATCAAGATCCTCGGAAAACCGGTCCAGCCTGTATAGAATACGCAAAGCGCTTCCCCCGTAAAAAGCGGCTTTCTCATAGAACCTCGACCGCCATAAACCGAGCAAAGCGATTTCCTGTATGATTTCTTTCAATGCATTCTCATGATCATGGACTGTATTCAGTTCATATCCTTCAAGCATTTTTTCAATTCTTTCATCAAACATTACGGTCCTTTATATATTGAATCAGTGAATTTACAGGTCTTCTTCGATATCCTTTCTTGATCTCATCCAGCAATAAATAATCAATGTTCTCGTAAAAGCTGAAATCAAGGCGCAGTAGTTCAAGGAACTCTTCTATTTCTTCTTTTGTTTCCGCATGACTTCGTGTTGCCGCAATATCGCATAACGCCTTTTCAGGAGAAGCGATAAAAAATTTTTTCCGGTCAGAGGTTTCTTCAAGCTGAACTCCGATACTGAAAACCCTTTTGGGGCAATACAGATAAGAAAACCTTCCCACCGGCGTTTCAAACTGCTTCTTTTTTTTGGTTGTCATGCTGATCAAAAGTTCAACGCGTTCCGGGATCATATTCCAGAACGCCAAAGCGGTCTGACCCGTGACATAAGAAGGCCCGTAAATCAGATTCGCCAGGACGTATTTGTTGTAAGGCTTATCGTACTCCCTGCCAAGTACATAAAGACCTTTTTTGACCCGTATGATATCCTTGTTTTGAACAAGGCTTCTGATTTTGTCCCTGGGCTTTTTGTAATCTTTTAAAGCACCGGTCAGTAGATTGTAATCAAACTCTGCAGGAAGCTGGACCAAATTTTTCATTTTTTAACCACTATGTCTAAAAAATTGGACATACTGGAAGAATATAGCGTAATGTTTCAGGAGCTGTCAAGAACCTTTTTGTTTTTATAATCCAACTGCTTCTTGACAAAAAATGCTTCCTGTCCTAAAGAGCGGAAAAGACGATGCAGCTGTTTATATATCCGTTCAAAAAAATATAGCACATATCCGAATAATGATAAAACAGGACTTGCATATCCATACAGTTTATTCCACAGGAGATTCTTCGGTGGTCCCGGAACAGACCGTGGAACTGGTCGCAAAGGTGGGCCATGCCGAAATCATCGGCATCAGTGACCACCTGGATTACCTGGATGATGCCGCATTTGCAGAGTACAGCGAAAAAATCAGGGCTTTCGGGCTGAAACTCGGGTGCGAGGTGGATGGTGCGGACTGGGTGCACCGGGCCCTTGAGATGCCGACGGATTATTACATCTATCACTGCCGGGATGAAAAGAAACAATACAAGGGGCTGGAAAAGCTTTTGTACCGGGAAGTTCCGGTGATTGCGGCTCATCCGATGATGATGGGAACAAAAATCGAAAAGCTTCCCGAAGAGGTGTATGTGGAAATCAATAACCGGTATGTATGGCGCCGAGACTGGCGAACATTCTACGCGCCCCATGCCCGGACCCGGAAATTCGTATTCGGCTCGGACGCCCATCAGCCCAACTGGCTCAACCAGACCCTGGCCCGGTTCGCAGGCGGGCAACTGGGGATAAAAGAGACGGTTCTTTTTTAACTTACATCCCGAGATAACTCACCCCACGGGTCCATTTCTGCTTTTGCATGTGTTCGTGAAAATGTTGGAGAAAGATCTTTTCCAGCGCAGACACGGGTTTTCCCTGAATGCGCATCATGGAAATCCGGTTCATGATCTGCGGCTGATCCGTGGTAATCGGGATGATCTCACCGCTGTCGATCAGATCCGCCACCCAGTAGCCGTCCACAACGCCGAGCCCCATATGGTTTTTCAGCCACAGGATGCAGGTGGGCATGTCCTGTGCTTTGAACCTGATATCCAGATTGGCCGGGATGCGTTCAAAGTGATGCTTGAACCAGCTTTTCAGCTCCAGCCAGTACTCATCATATGTCCCAAAGCAGCAGTTTTTCAGATTCCGATAGGAATGATCCCCTTTGACATGAATATCGTAATACTGCCTGGAGCACGTCAGCAGCAACTCCACCTCGAATACTGATTTTGCGGTATATGCAGCTAAATTGCCGATCAGCTGGCCCTTTTCCGTGGAACTGAAAAGATCGATAAAGGCCAGATCAATCTGTCCGTCAAAGAGCTGTCTTAATAATTGTGCCGGATTCCCGCTGTATAACGAGATTTTTACATCCGGGTACAGTCTCTGGAATGCGGTGAAAAACGGCAGGAAAAAATGACGGCTGAACTCCATGGGCCCGCCGATTTTGATATGACCCACGGGCTTCTCATGCCGGTCATGAATATATTTCACGCCGACACTGAGATTGTCCACAAACGGGGACACAATATCAAAAAGCTTGTGCGCCCCGTCGGTGGGGAGCAGTTTTTTATGCAGGCGTGTGAAAAGCGGTACCCCTATTTCATCCTCCAGTTTTTGCAGGTGCTGGCTCACGCCGGACTGGGTCAGGTGCAGTTCATCCGCAGCCGCTACCACGCTTCCGGTCCTGTAAATATGATAAAACACTTTTAATCGATTGAAATCCGGCAACATAATTTTAACTGATGCATATTGGTATTATAAATAATTTTACCAATCCTAATAAATCTATATACTGATTTCAAGAGACAAATCACATCATCATCAAAAACAGCCCAAAAAAGGAGGTTGCCATGACCGCGAACAAAAAATACGATGCAATCATCATCGGAGCCGGCGTTATCGGAACGCCCATTGCGTATGAACTTTGCAAAATGGGGTACAAAACATTGAATGTCGACAAGCTCCCGGATGCAGGAGAAGGTTCCACAGCCGGGTCCTGCGCCATTGTACGCGCCCACTACTCCACAGAAGACGGTGTGGCCCTGGCCTACGAAGGATTCAAGTACTGGCTGGACTGGGAAAACTACCTGGACAATGTGGAAGACGAAAAGGGGATGGCCAAATACATGAACACCGGGTCCATCCTTCTCAAGTCCGACGGCCACGACTGGCGAAAAGTTAAAAAACACTACGACGCAGTGGGAGTGCAGTACGAAGAGTGGGACAACGACACCATCAAGGCAAAGGTTCCCCCGGCGGATCTCCACAAGTTCTGGCCGGTTCGCCGCCCTGAAGATCCCCGATTCTTTGACGAACCCGCAGAGATGCTCGAAGGCGCTGTTTTCTGCCCCGAGGGCGGTTATGTCAACGACCCTGCATTGTCCGCTCACAACATCATGAGAGCGGCTGAAGCAAAGGGCGGCGAGTTCATGTTCAACGCGGAAGTGGCGGACATCAGAAGTGAAAACGGCAAAACCGCCGGGATCACCCTGAAAGACGGCACCCAAATCGACGCCCCTGTCGTGATCAACGTCGGCGGTCCGCACTCCTTCAAGATCAACCAGATGGCGGACGGCGTATGGGACGGCTGCAACATAAAAACCAGGTCCCTGCGCCACGAGGTCATGTACTGTCCGTCCCCGGATGGCTATGATTACCTCAATGACGGCTATCACATGTCTGACTCGGATATCGGCTGCTACGTCCGGCCAGAGGCAGGCAACCTGTTTCTCATCGGGTCCGAGGACCCGGACTGCGATCCCCAGGAATGGGTGGATCCGGACGAATTCTACGCAGGAGAGGGCGGCCGCGGCCGGGACAATCTTCTCACCGAGGAACAGTGGAAAGCCCAGTGCTACCGCCTCGGCAAACGCATCCCCTCCCTCAAGGTTCCCAACCGGCCCAACGGCGTCGTGGACCTGTACGACTGCTCGGATGACTGGATCCCCATCTATGACAAATCCGACCTTCCCGGTTTCTACATGGCCGTGGGAACCTCGGGCAACCAGTACAAGAACGCCCCGGTCGTGGGCCGAATGATGGCGGAACTGGTCGATGCCTGCGAAAAGGGCCTGGATCACGACAACGAACCGTTCCGTTACGAATTCAAGTACACCGACAGAACCCTGAACGTC
>JAWLES010000184.1:0-4982 GCA_041685935.1 Desulfobacteraceae bacterium
ATACCCCTCTTATGGAAGTATAATCGGCTCTTTGTTCAATTTCAATAAATATTTTTAATATTACGGTTATGGCTCATCAGGCATTGTGCAGGAAATCCGCGGAAAGGATACGTATGTTTCGGTTTCAGGTTGACTTTTATTCAAACCGGTTATGTTCAAAAACTGTTCAGATAACGAGGAGAGCCTGCATAAAAAGATCACGCTGAAAGATTGCTGTTAAGGGCATTTTCGATCACTTCTTCCAGGGAACGGTTGAGCATGTTTTCCATCTTGCGCACCGAGAGTTTTATTTCCCTTCGTTCAAGGTCAAATTCAATCGGAACGGACTTGAGTTCCTGTTCGGTCACGTCCCCGAGGTGGATAACAAGGCTGATTTCCATTTGAATATGTGTGGTGGTGTTTTTCCGGGCAGTGCAGTCGAATGATAGTATTTCCCCGCCGATAATGTAATCGAACCGGTCAGACGCATTTTTCATACCGGACTCGGAGAAATCCCATTTTTCAATTGCGCTGCAGTCGTATCCCGACTGTTCAAGATAGGAAACGACTGCTCTTGTGACTGAAGCGGCAAGATCAAGTCCTTCCACGAAATAGGTTTCTTCCCTGTTGAAACTCAGCTCTCTGAAACCTATGTATCCTTCTCCGGTGTTTTCCCTTGCATCTTTGAACTTGGCGATACCGATTTTTCCGCTGCCTGACGGCCCGCCCCCTCCTGTATAGGAAAGATCGACGAATTCAGGACCTGCAGGGGCGCACCCGATTGAAAAAAATACCAATACCAGCATCAGCCGGACAGGATTGAAATTTTTCATGAAAGCCTCCGTGGATCATGTTTTCAGTTGGTTTCAGTGGCTATTTCCACTGAATCGAGATACTCCTTTACCGCTCCAAGGGTCAGGGTAAACATTTTCGTGCCTGTGAGAATGGCAATGGCGTCGTTTTCACTGTCGCACGCCCTGGCAAACTCGGGTCCCATCACGGTGGACGGTTCATCAGTCTGAACCGCGCCTGACCGCAGTGCTGCCACGTACTGATCCAGGCGGCTTTTTATGATGTCAAAGTAATCGATGTCATGGCCGGTGGTGGATTCGGTGAGGCTGGAAATGTTGTTGGAAATTTCCCTTATATAATGCCAGAACCCGGTTTCAATCCCTTTTTTGTTTTTGTCGCTTGCAGGCAGGTAAAAGGCGACCGCCCATCCGGCGCTCAGAATTTTTAAAATCTGAAGCTCATACTCCACCTTTGTCAAGTTCAGATTATTGTCTGCAGGAATCGCGCTGAGCAATTCCTTGAGGTCCGTCCTGTCAATGGCGTACAAGGCGAGATTCTCTGCAAGCTTGTCCACTGTCAGGCTCTGTTTTTTTGACTGTCCCATATGTCTCCGTGATTGATTGTCATCGATTGAATTAAACTGTTGCACACTGGAATCCAAGTGTGTCATATTTATAAAAAATTCTTTTTCAAAATAACAGCAGGCGGAACAATAGTAAATAAAAATGATTGAAATAAATCTGAACCTGTTTGTCACGCTGGCAAAATACCAGCCGGTTGATTCCGGAGCCTATCGCATTGAAGAGGGAACCACCATTGCGGACTTGATCCGCATTACAGGCATCCCTGAGGATGAAGCCAAACTGGTGTTCATCAACGGCAAGAGGCAAGACCGGGATTATGTACTGCAGCACTGCGACAGGGTGGGAATCTTCCCCCCTGTGGGCGGAGGGTGATGAATGTTGAACAAGGACCTTTTACAACAGAGGTATTTGAAAAATTTTAATATTTTAAGCCGGGAGGAACAGGACCTGCTTTCCAGGTCAAGTGTATGCGTGGTCGGTCTCGGAGGCCTTGGCTGCGGTGTGATGGAAATGCTTGCAAGGATGGGCGTGGGAAAACTCACCGGGGTTGATAGTGACCGGTTTGAACCATCCAATCTCAATCGGCAGTCCTTCTGCACGGAAGAGCTTGTGGGCGAGTTCAAGGCAAAAGCTGCCGGGGAACGGATCGGCCGGATAAACTCCTCCCTTGATGTTAATTGTATATGCACGCTTCTCGATGAAAACAACGCATCTGACCTGATAAGTCAATCGGATGTGGCTGTGGACTGCCTGGACAGCATTGATTCACGATTCCATCTTCAGGATGCGGCAAAAAAGGAATCCATCCCCGTTGTCTCCGGCGCCATCGCAGGTGCTGCAGCCCAGGTGACGGTGATATACCCCGGTGACAAGGGATACGACCTCATCTACGGCAGGAAGGGAAGAAAGAGCGGCCAAGGGGTTGAACAAACCCTCGGGAATCTTTCTTTCTGCGCCATGTTCGCTGCTTCCGTACAGGTTTCCCAGGTTCTGAAGGTTCTTGTGAAAAGGGGGGACATTCTTCGAAACAAACTCTTTGTTGTCGACCTGATGAATGATTCATTCGAGATTCTTGATCTGATATAAAGGAGGGATTGCCATGTACAAAAAAGCCGGCGAAGCCATAAAGGCGGCCAGCCGCTGCGTGGCTTTTACAGGAGCCGGAATATCCGTTGAAAGCGGAATTCCCCCTTTCAGGGGCAAGGGTGGATTGTGGAACAGGTATGATCCGGAGACGTTTAATATTCAATACTTCCTGGAGCACACCGACGAATCCTGGGATGCGATCCGGACCATATTTTATGATCTTTTCGGGCGGGTGCGGCCCAATCCAGCCCATCTTGCCCTTGCAAAGCTTGAAAGGGAGGGTTTGATAAAGGCCGTGATCACCCAGAATGTGGACAACCTGCATTATGATGCAGGCAGTGAAACGGTCCATGAATTTCACGGCTCCCTGAAAAGGCTGGCCTGCCTGAAATGTAAAGGGACGGTGATGATCGGCGAAGTGGATCTTTCCGTGGTGCCTCCGTTGTGTTCCGGATGCGGGGCATACCTCAAGCCGGATGTGATCTTTTTCGGCGAACCGATACCCGAGCCCGCAGGATCAGCTGCGTTCCGGGAGGCGGAGATATGCGACTGCATGCTTTTAATCGGCACCACCGGCGAAGTGGCCCCGGCCAACATGATTCCTCGGATCGCAAAACAGAACCGGGCTACGATCATTGAGATCAACCCGGTAAAGTCTTTTTATACTGACTCGGTGACTGATATTTTCATTGAAGAGAAAGCAGGGCCTGCAATGGAAAAAATTGTAAACAGGATTTAAAACACTGAAAAAGGAGTGCTTTATGGCGGATGAGTGTCTTTTCTGCAAAATAGTAAAAGGAGAAATAAAGAGCGAATTTTTGTACGAGGATGACATGTTCGTGGTGTTCAGGGATATCAACCCCCATGCACCTGTGCATCTTCTGATCGTTCCTAAAACCCATATCAGGAGCATAAACGATCTTGAAAAGGAGCATCTGGATGTCGTATCCGGGGCGTTCATGGTGGCAAAAGAGATGGCGGCAAAGGAGGGTGTTGCCGAATCTGGTTACAAGCTCTTTTTTAATGTGGAAAAAGGGGGCGGACAGGAGATTTTCCACCTTCACCTTCACCTTGTCGGAGGGTGGGAAAAATAGCGGTCGTACTGCCCGGCCTGGTTCAGCGACCTGAACCGGGAAAATCTTTTGTGGCTTTTTGCGGGGACACGGTAACCTTCGAGCTTGAATTGCCCTTTTCCGCTCATGGAGCCGCGTGGTTGCGAACCAACCTGGGAGGTGCCTCAAAGTCGCGCAGGGAAATCATCCATGCGGTTGAAAAAGAGGAGATCAGGCTGGATGGAGCATGGTACGACATTCCAATGAACCTGACCGGTGAAGCGGTTTTTTCTGTAACGGTGCCGCTCACCGAGCCGGGACACTTCCAGGCGAAATGCTTTTTTATGGAAACCGGTGCTCACGACCCGGTCTGGCCGGAAGGGGAAAACTGCATCATTAATGCCGAACCCGCAGGAACCTGCGGTGCCAATATAATTTACAATGCATTTGTCAGGCAGTTTTCCGAAACCTTCCGAAGCCGCGGTGCGGAAAAGGAGCGCATCAGGCATCTTGCCGGGCAAATAGAGGAACACGGGTACACGGTTATACCCGAGTCCGGGAAGTTCAGGGATCTTAAAGAAAAAATCCCCTTTATCTTCGGTGAGCTGGGCTGCCGTGTGCTTCATCTTCTGCCCGTTCATCCGACTCCCACAACATTCGCACGCATGGGAAGTTTCGGAAGCCCATATGCCGCGCTGAGTTTTACTGATGTGGACGGGGCCCTGGCCAGGTTCGACCCGGCCGCAACTCCGATGGAACAGTTTCTGGAGCTCGCTGATGCGGTACATTATCATAACGGGCATCTCTTCCTGGATATCGCAATAAACCATACCGGCTGGGGGGCGACCATCCATGAAAAACATCCTGAATGGCTCATGCGAAAGCCGGACGGGCAGATCGAACAGCCAGGAGCGTGGGGGGTCGTGTGGGAGGACCTGACAAGGCTGGATTACAGCAACCAAGATCTCTGGAAGTATATGGCGGATATTTTTCTTTTGTGGTGTTCCCGGGGGGTGGACGGATACAGGTGTGATGCCGGATACATGATACCTGTAAAAGCCTGGGAATATATCGTTGCAAAGGTCCGGGACCAGTACCCGGAGACAGTGTTTTTTCTGGAGGGCCTGGGCGGTCCGGTGGATACGATGTGCAGGATTCTGGGAAAGGCGAATTTCAACTGGGCCTACTCAGAGCTTTTTCAGAATTACGACCGGAATCAGCTGGAAAACTATCTGCCGCAGGTGTTTGATATTTCGGCACAGCACGGCTCCCTGGTTCATTTCGCAGAGACCCATGACAACTTGCGGCTTGCCTCTTTTTCAAAAACGTATGCCAGGATGAGGACGGCTCTTTCAGCGCTGATGTCAGTATGCGGAGGGTTCGGGTTCGCCAACGGCGTGGAATGGTTTGCCGAGGAAAAGATAGATGTCCATGATATCTGCTCGCTGAACTGGGGTGCTGAAGAGAACCAGGTGGCAGATATCAGGCG
>JAWLES010000185.1:0-4902 GCA_041685935.1 Desulfobacteraceae bacterium
TCCATCGGGTTTGCCGGGGTTGATCCCACGGTCATGGGGCACGGGCCGGTGCCTGCAACCCGAAAGGCGCTTGAAAAATGCGGCCTTGCTGCTTCGGATGTGGATATCTGGGAGGTGAACGAGGCTTTCGCGGTTGTGACGCTCAATTTTATAAGAGAGATGGGCATAGACCCGGAAAAGGTGAATATCAAAGGAGGTGCCGTAGCCCTGGGCCATGCCCTGGGAATGACCGGTATCAGGATTACAGGTACGCTCGGGCGCATTCTGGAGAGTGAAAATGCAGCGGTGGGCTGCGCCAACGCTTGTGTGGGCGGAGGCCAGGGCACGGCTGTTATAATTGAGAGAGTGTAAAAGGGGTATCATGAAGGGATTTTACAACCGGATCGCAGTTGTGGATCTGACAGGCAGGCATTATACCGTGGAAACGGTTGCTGATGAGATCTATGAGAGATACATGGGAGGGAAGGGGCTTGCCTCTTACCTGCTTTGTGAAATGAACCCGGCCAGGGTGGACCCGCTGGCCCCGGACAATCATCTTATATTTGCCACGGGGGCTGCCACCGGAGGAGTTACCTGGGGCTCGTCCAGGTACGGGGTGTTTACCAAGTCTCCCCTGACCAACTTTTACTGCGAATCGTATTCAGGGGGCCGGGTTCCCGAGAAAATAAGCGCCACAGGATACGATGCAGTCGTATTCAAGGGAAAGGCTGCCGGCCTGACGGTGGTTGAAATCGGTGAAGAGGGAATCGAGTTCCATGACGCACGTGATCTTTCAGGCATGGATACGTTTGAGACAGAGTCCCGTGTCAAGGAAATGTGTCCCGGTGCCGGGGTTGTGGTTGTCGGCCCTGCAGCTGAGAACAGCGTGGCATTCGCCACAGTTAAAAACGACGGTTACCGGTGTGCCGGCCGGACAGGGGCCGGAACCGTGCTGGGGTCCAAAAACGTCAAGGCGGTGGCTTTTCAGGGAAAACAGAAACGCACCGTATATGATCCAAAAAAACTCTCGGCCATCTCCAAAGATCTTGCAGCCGAGTCCAGGGAGCATCCCGGGGCCAAGGCCTACAAAACCATGGGCACCTCCCAGATGGTCAACCTTATGAATACGGCGGGCGCCCTTCCCACGGAATACTGGAAGAAAGGGCAGTGCCCCCATTATGAAAAGATCAACGCGGACGCCCTGCATGAAAGATGCGAGATTAAACCCCATGCCTGTGCCAAATGTTTTCTTGCCTGCGGCAGGATGGGCCGGGTCAAAGGGGGCCGCCATAAAGGAATGGAGCTTGAAGGCCCGGAGTATGAGACCATTTACGCTTTTGGCGGGTTGTGCATGATCGACTCGATTGAGGAGATCGCCTTTCTGAACCGGCTGTGCGATTCTCTGGGCATGGACACCATCACCACGGGCAATCTGTGTGCATTTGCCATGGAGGCGTACAGTCTGGGAAAATCCGATTTTGAAATCCGGTACGGAGATGTTGAGAATACGGAAAATTTGATCCGGATGATTGCTGGAAAACAGGGTATCGGAGAGATCCTGGCCAAGGGAATCGTGCCGGCAGCCAGGCACTGGGGCATGGAAGACAGGGCGGTTCATGTGAAAGGGCTGGAGCCGGCCGGATACGACCCCAGGGTGCTCAAGGGTATGGGGCTCGGATATGCCACCAGCGACCGGGGCGCCTGCCACCTGAGGGCCACGTTTTACAAACCCGAACTCAGCGGGGTGATCGACCCGGATACCATTGAGGGTAAGGCAGAGATATTTATCGATTATGAAGACCGCCTTGTGATTTTTGACACCCTGATCCTATGCAGGTTTTTCAGGGACCTGTATACCTGGGAGCTTCTGGAGGAGGTGGTCAACGCCCTGACAGGAATCGACGGATCAAAGGAGTCCCTGAAAAGAATCGCCGGAAATATTGCAGGAAAAGTCAGGGAATTTAATGTCAGGGAAGGCCTGGTGAGAGCGGATGATAATCTGCCTGTCCCCTTTTTCAGTCCTCTTGAAGACACCGGAGCCGGGATCACGCAAGAGGAAATTAACCGCCTTGTGGATGACTACTATAAAATCCGGGGCTTCTGATTGTTTGCATCCGCGTTTCTGACCGTTTTCACGGCCATTGTCCAACTGTTCCTGATTGCAGCCGCGGCCGGGGTCATGGTTCGGAAAAAGGCCGTGACCAGGTCCCAGGTGGAGAGCCTGTCCACTGTCACCGTTAATATCTTCCTGCCATGTCTTATTGTGTCCAAAACCGTGGCCCGGTTCGATCCGGCCGCATTCCCTCTGTGGTGGATTCTGCCCCTTTCAGGGGCTCTTCTCGTTCTGGCGGGGCTTGGGGCAAGCTGGGTCTTGTTCAGGGGAAGGTCGGAAAAACTGCCTCTTCTTCCCCTGGCGAGCATGCAGAATGCAGTATATATTGTTCTGCCGGTGGGCAGGATTCTTTACCCGGACCGGTTCGATCTTTTCGTCCTGTACTGTTTTCTGCTGGTGATGGGGCTGACTCCGGTGATGTGGAGCCTGGGCAAGGTTCTGATTTCAGGGAAAAGAGGTGGCACAATCCAATGGAGAGATTTTGTCACGCCCCCTTTTACCGCAACGCTTGTCTCGGTTTTCCTCGTGTTTGCCGGGATTTCCGAGTATCTGCCGGCGCCGCTGGTATCGGCCATGGACCTTTTGGGACAGGCCACCGTGCCGTTGGCAGTATTTATACTCGGTGCCATGCTGGGCACCATATCCCTTGCAGACATGCCTGCTGTCCCGGATATAGTGATCGTGTCCTGTGTCAAATTTATCCTGGTTCCGGCGGCTGCATTCATCGTTCTTTACACCACCGGCCTTTACCTGACCATGCCGTTTTTCTGCAGCCTTATTATTCTTCAGGCTTCAGCGCCTCCTGCTACAAACCTGATTCTGATGGTGAAAAACTACGGGGGTGACAGCAGGTCCATCAGCAGTATGATGCTGCTGATGTATCTTTTGTGCATTCCGGTAATGCCCCTTTGGCTGGCTTTGTGGCAACTGGCGACAGGTTGACCGGAACACTGCGGCATCCACTGCAATAACCGTCATGAAAAAATAAATTGATCTGATGTTTTTCATTTGTGCGTTTTGTGGTAAATAAAGAGCATGTCGAAACTAATGCGATCCAGACTGTTTACCCGGTTTCTGTATTTTTTTGTCCGGGTGTATTCAGCCACATTCCGGCTGACCGTGGAAAATGAAGAAGAGTGGCGGGCATTTCTGGCTTCCGGGGGCAGGGTCCTTTTGTGTACATGGCACCAGCATTTTTTTGCCCTTATCCACCATTTTACGAGCTACAGGGACGCATCTCCCGCCATCATGATCAGCAGAAGCCGGGATGGAGAGCTTATTGCCGGAGTTGCACGGATGGCAGGCTGGTATACCGCAAGGGGCTCTTCGTCACGCGGGGGCAGGGATGCCATGCACGAGATGATCGAGAGGCTGAAAACTCACGGGCTCGGCGCTCATATCCTGGACGGGCCCACAGGCCCCGCAGGTGTGGTCAAAAAAGGTGCGGTAAAAATGGCCATGGATTCAGGTGCGGCGATTGTGCCGGTATATACGGTTCCCGGAAGTCACTGGCATGTGAACAGCTGGGACAGGTTTATTATCCCCAAACCCTTTTCCAGGGTTACCATAAAATTCGGCCCGATGAGGCGGCCTGCTGATCCGGCTGCATTCGAGAAAACCCGGCAAAGCCTTGAGAATGAAATGCAGCCGTATCTTTTACACTTTTAATCCGAATAATCTTCAAGGAGGTTTGTATGAAAGTTGTTGCGTTCAACGGAAGTCCCCGTAAAGACGGCAATACGTCATATCTTTTGAAAACCGTTCTCCGGGTGCTGGAAGACAACGGCATTGAAACGGAGTATTTTCAGGTGGGAGGCAAACCCCTGCGCGGATGCACTGCATGTTTTCAATGTGCTGAAAACCAGGACAAAAAATGCAGCGTCACCAGTGACAAGCTCAATGAATACCTTGAAAAAATGATACAGGCAGACGGGATTCTGGTGGGATCACCCACCTATTTTTCAGATCTTTCCAGTGAGACAAAAGCCCTTCTGGACCGTGCCTGTTTTGTGGCACTGCAGAACGGAGGCCTTTTCAGAAAGAAGGCCGGAGCTGCAGTTGTCGCCCAGAGGCGGGGCGGTGCGGTTCACGTCATGGATTCCATTCTCAAGCCCTTCCAGATGTCAGAGATGTTTATTCCCGGCTCCACTTACTGGAACATGGGATTCGGCCTGGGAGAGGGAGAGGCTGCACAGGATGACGAAGGCGTTAAAAATATGGAGAACCTGGGACGCCAGCTGGCGTATCTTTTAAAAGTGCTCGACCTGGGGAAAAAGCAGGGTGTCGAGGTTCGATAGGCAGAGCTGATCAGAATCCCTTATTATCCATGATCTCATCCATCGTGCCGTCGGATTTGATCTGCCCGAGCCCCTTGTTAAAAGCGTCAGCTTTCCCCTGTTCGCGGATTGTGTTGACATTGCAGGGCTGCCCGGATAAAGTAATTCGTTGTATTCATTTGTTTCTTTTAACAGGAATCCCGGGAGGATCTTTTAATGGATCTTGAGAAGATGTGCCCTGAAAAAGTGGTATCCATGGAGGAGAGTGTCAGCATAATCGAAAACGGTTCCAGGGTGTTTGTCGGAACCGGGTGCGGCGAGCCCCAGGCGCTTGTCAGGGGCATGGTGGAAAACAAACACGTCCAGGATATTGTGGTTTATCAGATGCTGTCATACACCTTTTCCGATTATGTAAACGACAGTTTTTTCCTCTCGAGGTTTTCACTGAAACTCTTTTTCATAAGTGTTTATATCCGCCAGGCTGCGTTTGAAGGCAAAATCGACTATGTTCCCGTATATCTGTCCCAGATCCCG
>JAWLES010000186.1:0-4898 GCA_041685935.1 Desulfobacteraceae bacterium
GTCCTGCCCGGGGAGTTCGTCCAGGTGGTCAATATCTGGCCGTTCAAGCTTCCCATCCTCGGGGTCTGTGCAAAACTTGCCGGATATATCAGCGTCAGGGAGATGCCTTTTGATGAATTTATCGCACTCACCCGGAACCTTGCCGAACAGAAGGTTTCCATTGTCAGCTTCCCGGAAGGAACCAGGTCGGGCACATCCACAATCAGCCATTTTCACAGCGGTGTATTCCGGGCGGCCTTGACCAACAGGCTCAGCGTGGTTCCGGTATGCATCACTGGAACGGAAGACAAGCCCAGGCGCGGATCTTTGCTGATCAATCCGGGGGAAGTACACGTTCATATGCTGCCTGCTGTTTATCCTTCCGAATACGGGGGAATGACCGCATTTGCATTGAAGAACCATGTCCGGCAAACCATGCAGGATTTTATAGACAGACAGGAAAGATAGGATTTACCCATGAAAAAGCAAGACGAGCCTCTCCTTTCCTCTCTGTTGGTGGAACCGGCCGAAGACCCGGATCTCATGGAAAAGCGCCTCGATTCAGAATCTCTCCGGGTAAAAGAGGAAAAGACAGGCGGGAAAAAAATCCTTGATACCATTGAAAAGGCGGGAATACTGGGAGCTGAAAAAATCACGATCCTCTGCAGGGAATCCGTCCCGGTATCATCCATAGAAGATCTCATAGAACATACTCAGCATTTGAAAATGACGGCGGAGGCTTTCCTCAGCCCCTCCCTCATTACTGCTGATTTTGCACGTTACCTGTTCAACCGCGGAGTGGAAACTGTCCTGCAGAAAGAAAACCTTGAAGAACATTCCCTAACAGGACTTTCCAGCCGAAACAGGCAGAACGCGGTGTTCCATGCCGCACTCGCCCATCTTCATTCAGCGGGATACCCTTCGGAAAATGCTTCATTGGCGGTGCACGCTCCTGTTACCAGGGAAAACCTGAAAGAACTTAAAACACTCTGGAAACAGGCCGGAGATGCCGGGATCGTCCCGATCCTGGAAGTTATGCCCCCTTCAAACGGGGATATCCGCACCATACTGCCTGAGCCTGCTGACATCCAGACCCTTTTTGAAGAGCTTGCCCGGACCGATGCAATGGACCGCAATCTCCACTGGGAACCCTGCCACCCGGTTGCCGGACCTTTTATCCCTTCATTTATGGTGTGCCCGGTTCTCACGTCAAACGGGGAAATCCACCCTTTAAAAGGGCTCCCGATTCCCCTGGGAAACATCCATAAAACAGCGCTTGAAAACATTCTCAAGGATAGTGAAGTTCTGGAGAACCTTAAAGACAGGCGCAGAAAAATCAAAGGCCCCTGCAGGAAATGTGAAAAGGCTGACAGATGCTTCGGAAGCCGGCCGATTTCCTACCTGGTCACAGGCGACTATATGGCATCGGACCCGTTGTGCTGGAAAAACACAAACAAGGCCGACCAAATCACATACCTCCCTGTGCCGGCGGACCTGATTATTCCCCAGCAGTCACCCATGCGCCTTGTATCAAGTCTTATTGAAGTAAAAGAGCGGCATGCCTCAGTTCAGGCGGTTGTGGACGAGGCAAGCCCGCTTGCAGGGGAAAACGGCGTTCTGGAAGAGGTTGCCCTGTTCGAAATGATGGCCCAGGCTGCAGCCGCAGTAAACGGGTTCGAGGAGTTTGACACGGGACTGCCCCCGCACAGGGGGGCTCTTCTGGGGGGCAGGAACATCAGCATCACCGGCCCGGCCCGGACAGGGGAGCTGCTGATAATAAGAGTTTACAAAAAAGCCTCTTTCGGAAGCTTCGGCGTGCTCGGGGCAACCGTTGAGAAAGAGGGAACCATTTTAGCCCGCGGGGATATAAAAGTTTTCAAGGAGAGTATCTAATGCGAAAAACCGCTGCTGTTTTAATTGCGTCATTTGCTGTATTGTGCTTGTCACCGGCAGCCTGGGCCGCATCATCCGTGCTCGGTCAGATCGAAAAAAAGATGGAATCGATCCACACCCTGTCTGCCGATTTCATCCAGACCAAACACCTTGCCATGTTTGAGACTCCTGTTGAAATCACCGGGACCATCCACATGGAAAAGCCGGAAAAACTTGCCTGGAAGGCAAAAGAGCCTGTGAAATACACCCTGGTAATAGATCGGGACGGCATCATCAGACAGGATGGCCAAACCGGAAAAACCAGCAGGATTTCCATCAAAGACAACCCTGCAATGAACACGGCTGTTCAGCAGATCAAAATGTGGTTTTCAGGTGAATACGCAGCCCTTGACCAGGGATATGACATCGCTGTGGAATCCGAAAACCCTGCCTCTATTGTTTTTGAACCCAAACCGGACAACCCTGCAGAGAGCATGCTCGACCGGGTCTCTGTCCGGTTCCGGAAAGACGGACGGTATATATCACGGATCCGGATAACGGAGAAAGGCGGGGATCTTACGGAAATCGTGTTTAAAAATATAAAAGTGAACCAGAAGATCCCTGATTCAACCTGGAACCCGGGAAAATGACTCCGACCCTGTTTGACCGAATATACGCATGGATCAGCAGGCACCGCAGGATGGTATGCATCCTTCTTTTCGTGCTGCTCGCCCTTTCCGCTGCAAGGACTGCAACGGTTTCATTCAACAATGATGTATCCTCCATGCTGCCTGACAGCCCGCAAATCGAAAGGCAGCTGTCCTTTTTGAACAACTCGGACATGGCCGGAACGATCGCATTTTCAGTTCAAATGAACCGGAACGGACCTGAGTCCGCCCTTCTGGAACAGTCAGGCGATTTTGCAGAGAGGCTTTCCGGGATATCCTCCATTAACGGAGTGATAACAGGAATCGAGAAAATCGACCTGCCAGGGGCCAGGACCGAACTTGCCTCAATGCTTCCGCTTTTAATGGAAAAAGAAAATTACTCCAGGTTTGAAAATTTCAGAACCGGAGAACAAATAAGTGAACGGCTCAAACAGATCTTTATCATGCTGTCCACGCCCTCAAGCTCATTGATGAAGTCGGTGATGCGGGTGGACCCTGCAGGCTGGTCCATGCCCATCCTTGATGAAATCAGCAGCATGGCCGGGACCATGGGCTACAAGGTTCAGCTTTCCAGCGGCAGATTCGTTGACTCCACCGGGGAACACGCACTGATCGTTGCAGACACCTCTGTTCCGGTGACGGACGGCAAAGGGGCAGACCGGCTGATGGAATCGATTGACGGCCTGGCAAAAGAGTACAAGGACCTTGACATAACCGTAATCTGCGGCCACAAACACACACTCAGCAATGAAGCGGTTATTAAAAAAGACATCCGCATCGCAATGATTTTTGTGACTGCGGCGTTCATCCTGCTCATGCTTCTGGTCTTCCGGTCGTACGAGGCCCTGTTTATATTCGCCTCTCCGTTTGCTGCCATCCTTGCGGCAGTGGGCGCAGCATCCCTGATATACAGTGAACTTTCCCTCTTCATGATGGGATTTGCCGCCGTTATCGCCGGAATTGCGGTGGATTACGGGATTCATGCCTACACAGCCTTCAAAACAGGGGGGTATGCAAAACTCAAGCAGACTGCAGCACTTATCAGGATTGCTTCTCTGACCACCATCGGTGTGTTTGTATCTTTCTACGCCTCGTCGGTGCAGGACTACCACGAGCTTGCAACATTTTCCATCATCAGCATCCTGCTTTGCGCTGCAGTGTACATCTTTATCATCCCCCATTTCTGGACACCCGGGCTGCCCGGTTCGGCGGGCCGGCGCCTCACTCCGCCGGAAATCCCCGCAAGGCCGGGTTTGATCGTGATACTGTGGATCAGCGTACTTTTGCTGTCCTTTGCATCCATGACAAACCTGTCATTCACAACCGACCTGTCCTCGTTTGACGGCAGCAGCCGAAAAATCAAATCCCAGGAAGAGCGTTTCCACGAAATCTGGGGCGGCCGGAAACCTCCCGGAGTAGCTGTAATCCAAGTGCCTGATATCAGGACCGGCATGGTTGAGTATGAACGCATGAGCCGCGGAATTGCACGCAAAGTGAAGGATTTCAGCTCCCTTGCCCTTGTCTGGCCGTCTGTGGACAGCCGCCGCCGGAACCTTGAAGACTGGAAGGAGTACTGGACCGAAGCCAGAATTGCCGAGCTCAAAACCGGCATTGCGGAAGCCGCGTCAGAGTACGGATTTTCAAAGAACGCATTCCGGCCGTTTTATGAACTGCTCAAAGCCGAAAAAATAAAGGCGGATGCAAAACCGCCCCGGATTCTCCGGCCGTTCCGGGACCGGTATGTAGGCAAGGCGGATTCAACAACAATGCTTCTGGGATACTTTGATGATACACCTTATAACCTTGAGAAGGTCGAGTCCGTCCTTAAAGGATACGACAACGCCTATGCGGTCTCAAGAGAGGGTTTGTCCAAGACGATTTCCAGTAAAGTCATGTCGGACATGAAAAAGGTGTCAGCTCTTTCCCTTGTCTGGGTTACGGCGCTTACGTTTTTCTTTCTCAGGGACATCCGCAGGGCCGCTCTTGCGCTGGTCCCGGCGGCCACCGCAGTCCCGGCGGTATTCTGCGTTCTGGCGCTTCTCCAGATCCATGTAACCGTTGTCGTACTTATAACCCTGATCGTGATTCTCGGCTTGAGCATCGACTATGGTGTGTTCCTGTCCGGCTTCACGGATAAAAATGAAAAAGGGCCGGCAGTAAAGGCGGTAACATTTTCCATGCTGACCACCATGGCAGGGACCGTGGGACTTTTGTTCGCCTCGCATCCCGCCATGTTTGTGGTGGGCGTCACACTGGTGACAGGCATCCTTGCCGCATATGTCAGCGCCATGTACTGTATACCCGCGCTCAGGGAGGTTTTGAAAAGATGAAAAAGTATTTCCTTTTGTTTGCACTTATCCTGATTTCAGGCTGCACTGC
>JAWLES010000187.1:0-4885 GCA_041685935.1 Desulfobacteraceae bacterium
ATATGGTATCATCTGGATGACGCTGATTCCGACCCGGTTACCTTTTTTTTCTGCATGACTGAAATCGCCTGTAAGAAAAATCCTGAATTTGATACAAGCTGGCCCAGGTTCGGCATGGAAAATTTTGAGGATATGACCCTTTATGCCAAAAGGTATTTTGACGCCTTTTTTTTCCGGATGCCTTCCGGTTCCGTTCTTGTTCTGGACAATTATCAGGAAGTACTTCCTGAATCCGAGTTTCATCATCTTATGAAAGCATGTCTGAAAGTGATCCCGGAGGATATTCGGATTCTGATTCTGAGCCGGGATGTTCCGCCGGCTCCCCTGGCTGCTGCAAGAGCGGGGGACGATCTGGAAATAGTTGATTGGCGGTCTATAAGGTTTACCAGGGATGAAACGGATGAGTTTTTAAAGCTGATGGGGCTGGAAAAATCTTTTGAGGATTTATCCAGGCTCCTGTATGAAAAAACAGGGGGATGGATTGCCGGTCTTATGCTCATGGTCAAAAGATCGGATATCCGGGAAATCGATGCGGGATCCCTGGATCGATTTACTCCCCTGGAAGTGTTTGACTATTTCGCGGGGGAGATGTTTGAAAAGACAGACGCCGGAATTCAAAGGTTCCTGATGGTCTCGGCGATACTTGGGTTTATGACGGTTGAAATGACAACGGAACTCACTGGAAACAATGATTCTGAAAATATACTTGAATTTTTGCACAGGCGCCAGTTTTTCCTTGAACGCAGGATTGGTGATAACTTGACATACCATTACCATCAGCTTTTCCGGGAATTTCTTTTGTACAAAGCTGAACATCTTATTGAAGAGCGGGAGTTAAAGGAGTACAAGCTTAAAGCGGCTCGGATTCTGGAAACACGGGGCTTTGTTGAAAGTGCGTTCGGATTGTATCAGGAATTGCACGATGCCGGCGAAATGTCCCGAATTGTCCTGGACCGGGCATCTCAACTTCTGTTTCAAAACCGGCATAAAACCCTTGAAAAGTGGATTTCAAGCATTCCCGAGCAAATCGGAAAGACGGATCCCTGGCTTTTGTACTGGGAAGGGATGTGTTTTTTGCCGTTCCGGACACCTGAATCAAAACCACTGTTTGAAAAGGCGCTGAACCTGTTTGAATCCAGAAGCGATCCTGTTGGAATACTGCTGTCTCTGTCCGGGCTGATCAGCTGCAGTATATTTATGTCCCTATCATTCAGGGTTCTGGATCCCCTGATTGAAGGGATCATCAGGGAAAAGCCCGGTATGGACCGACTTTCGGATGAACAGAAAGTGATCGTGGTGGTCAGTATGCTCAACGCTTTGAGTTTCAGAAATCCCTCCCACCCGGATTATCTCTATTGGAAAGAGATGGGGGAGAAAATTTTGACATGGGACGTTCCTCTGGATCTGAAGGTGCAGGTTGCAGGATTTTTAATGTGGAATGCCCAAAGTGCGGGGAATCTTGCCGAAGCGTTTTACTATATTCAGGAGTATGGTTCGAAGATCACCCCGGAGAACATCACGCCCTTGACTTTTACGGTTTTTGAAAATGTTTCCCTGTATCAGAGCTGGCTTGCTGCGGATTTTAACCGTAGCCGAATCCATTACAATCGGATATTATCAACAGCGAGAGAAACCGGGGTGAAACACATGATGTTTTTCGCCATGGCTCATCTGACCGCTGCGGAACTTTCCCTGGGGAATCTTTCCCGGGCGGACGATATGATACGCCAAATGGAGGCGTTATCCGACAAGTCCGGTGTGTGGGGGCTCGCACTATATTTTGTTGTCAGGGCCTGGGCAGCCCTGCTAAAAAACGATGGTCCGGGGGCAGAGTTCTACGCTGAAAAAGCTTTGCGGAATGTTTTTAAGGCCGGTTCCGTGCAGCAGTATGCACCGACTTTTCTCGGCCGGTCCATTGTATGTCATATGCAGGGAGCCCGTGCAGAGGCGGAGAATTTTCTTATTAAAGCCATGGATTACTGCAGGAAAGTCCCTGCATACCAGACCGAATTCGCCTGCAGGCTTGTCCGGGCGGAATTCTCTTTTGAAGAAAACGATAAAGAGGCTACAGCCGGGTTTTTGCAGCAGGCATTGTCATTGGGCAGGAAGTTCGGGTATATGAACGTTTTTTTCTGGGATCCCCGGCGGATGGCAAAACTTTGCGCTGTTGCGCTTGATTTTGATGTGGAACCCGATTACGTGCGGTCCCTGATCAGACAAAGAGAATTGAAGCCTCCCGGTTCAGACCCTCCTGAGAAATGGCCCTGGCCTTTGCGGATTTATACTCTGGGAAGGTTTGCGATCTTTCGCTATGATGAAGGAATAACCTTCAAGGGCAAGGTTCAAAAGCGCCCTTTGCATCTTTTGCAGGCGCTTGTTATCACGGGAGGCAGGGAAGTGCCGGAGACAAGGCTGCAGGATGAACTCTGGCCGGATCTTGACGGTGATGACGCCCACAATGCCTTTAACATGGCCCTGCACAGACTCAGAAAACTTCTCGGCGTCAAAGGGGCCTTGCAGCTGGCCGGAGGCAAACTCTCGATTGATCTGACCATTGTATGGATTGATGTGTTTGTTTTAAAAGAACTGCTTGAAAAAATAGAAAATATTTGCCGCAAAGGCGATGCCGGGCGGGCGGCTGTTTTGCTGGAATCAGCCTTTGATCTGTACAAGGGTCCTTTTCTTGCCGGAGATATTGATTCTCAAGGGGTTTCATTCCAGGAAAACATGGAACAGGCTTTTTTGAGAGCTGTGTTCCTGACAGGAGATCTTCTTGAAAAAAAAGGCAGATGGCGGAAAGCTGAATCCATATTTCGCAGAGGAGTTGAAATCGACCCTGTTAACGAAGATTTTCACAAACAGATCATGCACTGCTGTGAAAAGGAAGGGCGTTTTATGGAAGCGGTTTCTGTTTTCAAAGGTTATAAAAAAAAGCTTTCAGCCCTTTCCGGCCTTGAACCTGGCCATGAAATCAAAAGTTTTTATCAATATATACTCAGAAAGCTGCAATAAATTAACTCCCCACAATCCTTTTTTCCGTCTATGCCAGGCTGGTGATTATTTTTTTAAAAAATACGGAATCTGTTAGTTATCCGTTATTTTCCCTCTGGTATTTTATAGTTGCATGAACAGCAGTTCCCGACTTCAGCCCGGCTTCTCCGGTTCGATCGCCCTCTGTTTTAAAACCGGTGCAAAATAATTCATTTCTGTTGCAGATATATTTATGGTGCTGCTGCCCATGTTTTTTTCTGTTTGTTTCATCAAATAGTTTGAAGGGCGGTTTTTAAACAGCATAACAAAAAGGGGAGGGTAAATCATGAAAAAAAGCAGCATGAAAATCGTATTTTTTATCGGGATTCTGTTTGCACTGTCACTTATCGCGGCTCCGGTATCAGCAGGGGACTACGGAAACGGTCTTGATGCATCCGTAGCTGCATATGACGGAATTCTTACCTATTATTCCGCAATGACGAAGGTTGAGAATACCGGGCGGAAAAGCGGTATGGATTACAAGGACCGGGAAACTTTTTTGAAAGAGCACAGAGAGATGGTGGTAAACGAAATTAAGGAAAAGCGCGCATTCGGACATATTGCGGATGCTCATCAGGTTTTTGAGAACCTGTATGATTCAAGACTGGCTTATCATCCTTATACCAGGGAACAATCCAAATGTGTGGCTGACGCATATGTGGACACCCTTACCGGCCACAAGTATGTCAGGCAAGGACCGAACAGTTATGCTGAATATACAAAAAGGGGGGAGTATCTTAAATCCGTTCCAGCTGATCTCCCCTTGTTAACGAAGAGTCAGGCTGTTATGCCGATCGATCATCAGCCGTGCTATATCCTTTACGAGAAGTATCAGGACGGCAGACAAGTCTATCTGTCTCTGCCTGCGGATGAAGGTCATCCTAAAAACGGTTGGAAAACTGAAGAGGTTCTTACCTCGCTGAGTTACACCAGGCGTTAAACAGGTAAAAGCAAAAAAAACACAAGCACTCTGGCCGGAAAAGCGGGTCCATTTAAAGAAACATGCCTGGAAGGGCAGAGCTTCCAGGCATGTTTCTATTCCGAATCAATCTCTTTCAGGTCTTGGATGACACTCGGAACATCTTCTGGGCGGCTCGACTCCTGATTCTTCATCAGCCATTTCGTTGTGGCATCCGGTGCAGCTGTGGCTGCTGTCCCGGTTATGAAACGCGTTGTAATAGCTCTCAGTTGCCTGTCTGTCTTCGAAGTCGTCATGGCAGGCAACGCAGGTTTCAGGTGACTCAAGCTCGGTGTGGTCCCATTCGTGGTGGCACTGTCCGCACCCGAACTGCATTATGTGGTCCTGGTGGGGGAATTCAACATCAGCCTTTCTGGCTTCTTTTCCCTCAGGTACACTAAGGGTCAGCTGTTTGGTGTATGAAATCCGGTCTTTTTCCCCGCTGTTATCGGTATCCTGGGAAAATCCGTCTGAAAATGAAAAGCAAACCAGAGCTGTTGCCATGAGCGAAAGAAAGATAGTTTTTGCAGTCATCATACCCACCTCCTGATTAGTTAATGTTTAACTTAATTTATACAAACCGTATTTTCAAAAGTCAAACCAAATTGTCCGGCTTTATTTTAAAACCGTAATCTTGGAGGCCGCCGCAGGTGAGTGTTGAATTTTGTGCGGGATAAAAAAAGGATCCGCAGCTTAGACGCTGCAAATCCTTGTGTGTCTTGTGGCTGGGTGACTAGGATTCGAACCTAGATTGACGGAGTCAGAGTCCGCTGTCCTGCCATTGGACGATCACCCAGAAAAAATTTAAAACCGCTTATACATCATTCTCGGGTTTCAGTCAATAAAATTTTGGCATTCCTGAACACAGTATGGTAATTTTGACTGGAATAGAACAGA
>JAWLES010000188.1:0-4856 GCA_041685935.1 Desulfobacteraceae bacterium
CCTTTCCCCGGATACAGTCACCTCGCCTGAAGATATCCGCAACTTTCCGTTCACGGAAAAGGAGGACCTGACTTCAGGCAATGAACTGCAGGCCGCCCCCGCCGAAAAGATCACCGATATATGCCTTACTTCCGCCACCACAGGTGCCCACCCGACTGTTGTACCCCAGACAGCTTCCGACCTTGCCAGGCTGGCGTTCAATGAAGAGCTGGCCTTCCGCATGGCCGGAATAGACGAGTCAGACACGGTACTGATATGTGCGGCTGTTGACAAATGTTTCATGGCGGGGCTCGCCTACTTCCTGGGTCTCCAGAGGATCGGCGCCAATACGGTCCGTGCGGGCTCGTCCGATGCAGCCCATATCTGGGAGCTTTCCAGGTTGACCGGGGCCGGGGCCATCGTCGGCGTTCCTTCCCTGATGCACAGGATCGGGGCATATGCTCTTGAAAAAGGGGAGAATCCTGCAGATTCAGGGGTGGAAAAACTCATCGCCATAGGGGAACCAACCCGGGATGCGAACCTTGACCTTTTGCCCGTCTCTGAGGCGCTTGAATCCATGTGGAGGGCAAAAATCTACTCCACCTATGCATCGACCGAGCTTGCCACCACGTTCTGCGAATGCCGGGAACGGCGGGGCGGACACCTCAGGCCGGAACTCAACATAATCGAGATTGTAAACGAAGCCGGGCTGCCCGTACCTGACGGTACACCCGGGGAAGTCGTAACCACCCCCCTCGGTGTCACGGGAATGCCTCTTGTCCGGTTCAAAACAAACGACATATCCTGCATCATCAGAGAACCTTGCGGCTGCGGCCGGACCACCGGACGGCTCGCCCCTGTAATGGGCCGGAAAAACCAGATGCTGAAATACAAGGGAACCACTGTATTTCCCAATTCGATAATTAATGCGCTTGAAGGTGACAAAAGGTTCCACACCGGATACGTTCAGGCCCGCAGGAACCCGGACGGCACGGACCGCCTGATACTGTACGCCTCACTCTCCGATCCGTCCGCAGGGACCGGATGGATAGCCGAAACCCTTCGCGCCAGGGTACGGGTTGTTCCGGAAATCAAAATCATCCCGTGCCATGAGGCTGACAACCGTGTCTACCGGTTTGACAAAAAAAGAAAACGGATCATATTTTTCGACCAGAGAGATTAACTTCACAGGAGTATTGCTGATATGGATAACAGACCTTGCGTGATTGTGACCGGAAACGACCTCACCTGTAATGATATCGTTGCCGTCGGAATCGGGGACAAAAGAATAGAGCTGTCTGATGAATGCCTTGAAAAGAGCGCACGTTCCAGAAAGTTTCTTGCGGACGCGGTCAAGGCAAAAAAGGTGATTTACGGGGTCAACACCTCTTTCGGACCCATGTGTAATAAAATAATCAATGACAGGGAGATCGAAACCCTCCAGGAAAACCTTATCAAAAGCCATGCAGCCGGGCTCGGCACCCCGCTTCAGCCATACATTGCCATGGGAGTTCTTGCCGTGAGACTCAACACACTGGCAAAGGGATATTCAGGTGTCAGGGTCGAACTTCTCGAGCTGATGCGGGACATGATCAACATGGGGATAGCCCCGTACATACCCGAATGCGGGAGTGTCGGCGCATCAGGCGATCTTGTTCATCTTGCCCACATGGCGCTGGCCATTATCGGCAAAGGAAAAGTGTACCTTGACGGGGAACTTGTGGAAGCGGAAACAGCATTTGCCGAAACCGGCCTCACCCCGATCACCCTGAGTTTCAAGGAGGGGCTGGCCTTGATCAACGGCACTGCAGCCATGACTGCCATAGCTGCATTCTCCCTGTTCGGCGCCTCGAAGCTTTTCAATGTAGCCTGCGTGAATGCGGCATTCGCCATTGAAATATTCGGCGGTATAGACGATGCATTCGACCCGGATCTCCACGACCTGAAACCCCATCCAGGCCAGGTTTCCGTCACAAACACCATACGGAGCCTTTACGAAGGCACGCGGAACCTTACATTCCGCAACGACATCCACGATAAAATAAGGGAGCAGAGCGACCAAGACATCACCGTGTTTGAAACCAACATCAACGTCCAGGATGTATACTCGCTCAGGTGCACTCCCCAGGTACTGGCGCCGGTGAAGGAAACCATTGATGCAGCGGTTGTAACAGTGGAAACCGAAGCAAACTCAACCAATGACAACCCGATCATAATCCCGGAAAAGGGAAAGATTCTGCACGGAGGCAACTTTCACGGGCAGAGCATCGCGTTTGCCATGGATTCTTTGAGCATCGCCCTGTCCACCCTGTGCAACCTGTCGGAAAGGCGGCTGAACAAGCTTTTGGACAAGAACCTCAACGAGGGACTGCCGGAACATCTCATTGCAAACGAGCCCGGCCTTTCCATGGGATTTATGGGCGCCCAGTACCTTGCCACGTCCACCACCGCGGAAAACCGCAACCGGACCGGACCCATGAGCGTCAACTCGATTTCCTGCAACGCCTCCAACCAGGACATTGTAAGCATGGGCACGGTGGCTGCCAGAAAGGCGTTCGACATAGTAAGCAAATCCAAACACGTGGTCACACTTGAAATGCTTGCAGATTTCCAGGCCCTGTCCTTTAAAAACGGGGAAAAACTGGGGCACGGCACGTCTCGAATATTCAGTCTTCTCCTCGAGCAATTCAGCGTATATGACGACTCCCGGATTTTCCATGAAGAGCTTTTGAAGATGAGAAAACTGCTTTTTTCCACACAGCTCTTTGACGACCTTGCGGTTTACGCTGACAAGGGTTATATTAACTGAGTCCCCTTTAATTACCCGCAACCGAGTGAAGCACGGAAACCCTTGCGGAAAAAGGGGTGGTTCGGTTCTTTCATGACAAACCGTTTCAAAAACAAAGGAGGCAGGTATGAAAAAACATTATATTGCCGTTCCGGCATTGCTTATGCTGTGTCTGTTTGTGGCCGCAGGCTGCAGAACCGGTTCCGGTTCTACATCCAAGCAGGACAAGCCGCTTTTGAGCGGTACCGTACACACAAAATACAATATTCACATCCAGCAGAAAGGAGACAAGGCCCTGGCCAGCTATGCAAACTGGGTGGGACCGTTCCCCGGCCATGACGTGATCGAGCCTGATACCAAGGTAGTGGCAAGCAGGTGGCGGAACGGGTTCAGGCTTGACTGCGTGGACAAGGGCCTGACCGTACAGTTTGAATTCGACCCCGCCCGCATGGATATGTCTGTTACGGAATATCTGAAACTGATCACCTCTGAAACCCCGGTCTCCTATGACAACCTTTCAAAGATGGACAGAAAGGGTATAGAAAAGGGAGAGGTTTACATGGGCATGAGTAAAAAAGGCGTGATGGCTGCCCTGGGATACCCGGCCGCCCATCGCACCCCGAGTCCGGACAGGGACACCTGGACTTACTGGACCAACCGGTTCAGCACCATGAGCGTTCACTTTGACGATTCAGGAAAGGTCAACAAGATCATTGACTGATCTGCAGGGGTCCCGCCCGAATGCGGGACCCTGTTTAAGGATTCAAACGGGTTTCCTTACCTTTGGAAACCCTCCATATCGATATTCAGACGCTTGACTATTTTCTGGATTGAAGCCCGCTCAAGCCCGCTGATCCTGGAGGTTTGCGAAATATTCCCGTTTGTATGTTCAAAAGGACGGGTCAGGCAATCCTTTGAAAAAATATCCATGAAAGGATGAGAACGATGTTGCCGACACCATCACAAAAATGGAAAAATATTCAGAAACCCTGCGCAGGCAGGATATCAAATCCATATACGACCCAGGGGAAAAAAGCTGAGTACCGCATGCCTAAAAATACCTGCCGAAAACCAGCACCACTGAATTGATTCCGGTGTTGTCCTCATGAAGATCCGCGTTGGATACATGATGCAGCCTCAGAATGGAAAAAAAATCCTTGCCGGTTTCCGAGGCAAACTCCGCTCCTATACCGAGCTGGGGGTTGAAATTATACCTGAGCCCCTGCCCCTTGACCCGGAAATCCTGGTAGATCAGCCCGATGCCGCCTTCACAAAACACCCTCACACCGGAACTTGAAAAATCATCCAGGTAGTTGACCGCGAAAATGTTCACCGAGCCCATGAACTTTGCAGAGGGCTCGGTCGCAGCGCCTGCTGAGACTTCCACCCTGAATTTCAGCCGGTCGGGCGCCTTGTGGGGGAACACGTCATCATAGTCAAAAAGGGCGGACAAAGAGGCCATGGTGAACCTGACGCCGCTGTCCGGCGTATAAGACATGCCCTGCATCAGGGCCGCGGCGTACCCGGGCGGTTCGTTCCCTCCCTCCCCTTCAGGGGTCTTGAGGCTGCCGCCTGTGCAAACAGCAGGGATAAGAAAAAAGAGGAAAACAAACTTAAGAAACAATCGCATAAGTTGTCACCGGATTCTTTTATTGGTCTTTGCAAACGCCAGGAAAGAAAACAGATCCCGGAGAAATCTGGCCCAAGAATCCGGGGATTTCCAGATCATGGAGACATATCCGGCCATCACTTCGGGGCGCAGGAAATGGGACTTGTAAAATTCGGTAAAAAGTTCCTCCAGCCGCTCTTTATTCATGGCCTTCGGCACAAATGCAAAGGTCATGCAGTCCATTTTCTCCCAGTTCTCATCAAATGTACCGAGAAACGGGTTTTCCTTGATCTCCCTGTAGACCGGGGATCCTGGAAACGGGGTGAACTTGGCCATGTTGAAATCGTCCAGCGGCAGGGAAAACACATATGACCGGCTGTTTTGGATGCTCTTTTCGGTCTCTCCGGGAAGCCCCATCATCAAGAGCCCTTTCACCCTTATCCCGGCCTTTTTGATCAAGTGCACCTTCTGTCGGAGCAT
>JAWLES010000189.1:0-4831 GCA_041685935.1 Desulfobacteraceae bacterium
TGAGATCGCATATTCATGCGCATCCACTTCAGTGGTGATGTCGGTTCAGAACTCCATCGTGTGTGAAAGCCTGTACAAGTACGGCTCCGAGGACCAGAAACAGGAGTTCCTGGTTCCCCTGGCCTCGGGCGAAGTGATCGGCGCATTTGCACTCACAGAACCCGAGGCCGGCTCCGATCCGGTAAGCCAGGTCACCACTGCGGAAAAAGACGGGGACTGTTATGTGATCAACGGCACCAAGCGGTTCATCACTTCGGGCAAGAATTCCGGCACTGTCCTGGTGACGGCTAAAACCGACGAAAATGCGAAGCATAAAGGCATCAGCGTGTTTATCGTTCCCAAGGACACACCCGGCCTGAAAGTGGGGCATGAAGAGGACAAGATGGGGCTGCGCGCATCCGATACCACCGACCTTCTTTTTAATGACTGCAGGGTGCACAGGGACAACCTTCTGGGAAAAGAGGGGGACGGGTTCAAGATCGCCATGTCCGGCCTGGACTCGGGGCGGATAGGCATTGCAGCCCAGTCCCTGGGTGTGGCAAGGTCGGCTTTTGATTCCGCGGTTCAGTACTCAAAGCAGAGGAAACAGTTCGGGCAGCCCATATCCAAACACCAGGCCATCCGGTTCCAGATTGCTGACATGGCAACACGCATTGAAGCTGCACAGCAGCTTGTGCTGTCTGCGTCCGCAATGAAGGACCGCGGTGAGCGGTATACCAAGGAGGCCTCAATGGCCAAGCTGTACGCCTCGGAAATGGTCAATGAAGTTACTGGAATGGCCGTGCAGATGCACGGGGGATACGGATTTACCAAGGACTACTCCGTGGAGCGCAATTACAGGGACGCCAGGGTATTCACCATATACGAGGGAACCAGTGAAATCCAGAGGATAGTGATTTCAAACAACGTGCTCAAGGATACCAGAAAACCCTGATCCGCAGGGTGCCCTTGTCAGACCTTGCAGTTAGGGCGGAGCCACTGTTTGTAAGAGCCGGCCCGGCCCTTTACATGGGTGACAAGGTCGGCTGCGCTCTTGCCCGATCCCCCGGCAGGAATAATTCCTTTGCGCGCCATCAGAGGGTATCCTGTAAGTAAGCGTTATCCGTTTTCAGAGGCTGCTTTATACGCCTCATCCAGTCGTTTTTTCAGATACGCTATCTCGTCCGCGTCATACTCGTACAGGTCAAAGCAGTATCCGTCATCCCCGAGAAGCCCTTCAGGAATAAGGTCCCCGGTTTCATCCGGGTCGGTGATCATATCGCCGTAAAAACAGACTGATATCCATCTTTCATCCGGGTCGTCGTCAATCACATCCACCATGGCGAACAGTTCCCTGTTCGTCTGGTTGCGGTGTCCGGGCCTCAGGGAGTAGGAAACTCCTTTCCTGGCTTTAAAATCAAGACGGATACCGGTCATACTTTTGATATGATCCAGAAGTTCGGTGAATGCACGCCTGGTTTGAGATTCGTTGTCCTTCCATTCGGCCAGTAAAGTGTCAGGTGTTTCCAAAATCTCTCCTTTATTCTCTTATATGTTTCACAAGGTGTCCGAGTTCCGGGAAGATGAGCTCCCTGCAGGCGAGTTTGCAGGCGTTGAGACTCCCTGGAATGCAGAAAACAACTGTGCTGTCTATTATTCCGGCCGCAGCCCTTGAAAGGATGGCGGCGGAATCGATCTGTTCAAAGCTGAGCTGGGCGAACAGAGGGCCGAAGGCTGTCAGGGTTTTGCTGAAAAGGGGCTGGACCGCTTCTATGGTTACATCTTTCCGGGCGATGCCGGTTCCCCCGGTGATTATAATGATATCAGGTCCGATTTTTAAGGTTGTCTGGGTGACGAGTTCGCTGATTGAGTCCCTGTCATCAGGCACTGTCCGGTGAATTACAACTTCATGCCCTTCCTTTTTTGCCTGGTTTTTGATCCAGATGCCGCTTTTGTCTTCCGCAGGCTCCCTGCGCGTGCTGGAGGCGGATATGACCGCGATATTAAGGTTTTTAGGCGTATTGGTTTTGTGTGTTCCGCTTCCCATGGCTTTTACGTTTCCTGTTCTATGTATACCCGTTCTTCTCCGTCCTGTTCCTCCAGAACTACATTGACTGTCTCACTGGGACCTGTGTTGACGGTAACGCCCTTGTAGTCGGCCTGTATGGGCAGTTCCCTGTGTCCCCGGTCCACAAGGACCCCAAGCTCTATGCAGGAGGGCCTGCCGAAATCCATCAGCGCTTCCAGGGCCGCCCTTATGGTCCGGCCCGTATAAAGGACGTCATCTATAAGTATGATGCGCTTGTCATCCACGGAAAACGGGATTCTGGAGGGCTTCACAACCGGCTGGTGGCTGATTCTGGTCCAGTCGTCCCTGTACATGTTGATATCCATGGCCCCAACCGGGGGTTCGGTGTTTTCGATCCGCTTGATTGTCGTGCAGAGCCGTTTGGCCAGGAGGTCTCCCCTGGTGAGAATTCCCACAATCGCCAGGTTGTCCACGCCCCTGTTGGCCTCGATGATCTCGTGGGCCATGCGCGTGATGATCCGGCTGATGTCTTCTCTGCTGAGTATGGTTCTCTCGTTTTTTTTCATTCAGGAAAAATATCTCCGCTTGAATTTTCCTAAAATTTGTACCATCTTTTCATGGGCGGAGCAAGGTATAAGATGTGAACTTTTTCTTGCTAAAATACAGGAAAACCTAATATAAAGGACAAAAGCGGTAACAACCCGAAGGTGGCAAAGGAGCATGAAGGAAGCTTTTACAGGGGTGATCCTTGCCGGAGGAGCCAACAGCAGGTTGCCCGGCATGAAAAAAGGGTTTTATGAAATAGGCGGCAGATCCATAATGGACCGGATCTACGGGATTTTTGCCGAAATTTTTGATGAAACCATTATCGTGACAAATGATATAGCCGAATTTACCGGATACGACTGCATGATCGCCTCTGACATCGATCCGTCAAGATGTGCCCTTGCAGGATTGTACACGGGAATATTCCATGCCTCTTGCGACCGGGTTTTTGCCATGGGCTGTGACACCCCTTTCATGAAGAAAGAAGTGATCGATTACATCCTTGAACAGGCGGACGGCAGCCATGATGTTGTGGTCCCCGAGGCCGAAGGCGGGCTTGAGGCGCTGGCGGCCGTGTACTCCAGAAACTGCCTGCCTCTGATCAGGAAAAATCTGGCGGACAGAAAGTACATGATCAAAAAATTTTATGTGAAAAACAGGACAAAAGTCATTCCCAAAGAGGAAATTCAAAAGATTGATCCGGCCATGCGGTCCTTTTTCAACGTCAACACACCAGAGGATCTGGAAAAGGCGTATGAAATGGCGGAGGCAATCACATGAACACAAAAGATGCGGAGAGCATGCAATGACTATGGAATCACTTGTGGCAAAAATAAAAGAAAACCCTGACTTTGACGGCGTGGGAATGATCCTGTGCCATAACGGCGTGGTCAGGCGGACCACCCGTGACGGCAGGGAAGTCGATTCCCTTGAAGTCAGGGTCGATCACGACATCCTTGCAGGTATTGTGGAAGACAGCCGGAAAAGAGAGGGAATTCTCGATGTGCTGGTACATGTTCACGAGAACAGGCGGCTGTACGTCGGGGATGATGTCATGTATATCGTTGTGGCAGGGGATATCCGGGAGAATGTTATATCCACTCTCTCGTACACCCTGGACCGGGTCAAGAGCGAGGCCACTGAAAAAACGCAGTATTATATTTAAGGATCGGCTCATGACGGATTTTACGCATCTTGACGGCGAGGGACGGGTCAGAATGGTGGATGTGGGTGATAAAAACGAAACCGGAAGGACCGCGTCTGCAGGGGGCTGTGTCCATATGAACCCTCAGACCATTGAGCGGATCGACTCCAGCACAGTCAAAAAAGGGAATGTGTTTGAAGCCGCCAGGATTGCCGGAGTGATGGCTGCAAAAAAAACAGGGGACCTGATTCCCATGTGTCATCCTTTGAACCTTACCCATGTGCGGGTTGATTTTGAGATGGACCGGGAAAACCACCTGATCCGGATTGATGCCCAAGCGTCGCTCACAGGCAGGACCGGTGTGGAGATGGAAGCGCTTGTGGCGGTGTCCACGGCTGCTCTCACCATTTACGACATGTGCAAGTCCTATGACAAGGGCATGCGGATATCAGATATCTTTTTAAAACATAAAACCGGCGGAAAGAGCGGGGATTTCACGGCTGATGACGGTAAGCGCTGAAAACCTGGTCTTTCTGGTCATCGGAGTTGTCACAGGTATTGTTCTCGGGATTTTTATCCACGCCGTGATATATGGACGCAGGCGGTCGCGGGAACATCTCGGGGATCAGGAGCGCCGGATTAAAGAGACCCTTGATAAATACGAAGAAACTCTGAACGCATCGGAACGCCGCCGGCAGAAGGAGTACGGCTCATTATCCCAGAGGCTTGCAGATATGGCCCAGACCCAGCAGGCGCTTTCAAAAGAAACGGGGAATCTTTCCAAGGCCTTGCGTGTCCCCCATGTCAGAGGGCGCTGGGGGGAGCTCACGCTGAAAAGGGCTGTGGAAATCGCGGGAATGGCTGAACATTGTGATTTTGAAGTTCAAGCCGCCTCGGAAATTGCAGATTCCGGTCTGCGGCCGGACATGGTCATCCGGCTGCCGGGCGGTCGAACAATCGTGGTGGATGCCAAGGTCGGGCTTGATGCGTACCTGAACGCACTCGAGGCAGGATCCGAACAGGAGCGGAAGGCATGCATGGACCGGCACGCCGGACAGATCGTAAAACACATCACTTCGCTTTCATCCAAGCAGTATTATAAGCAGTTTGCCAATACCCCGGAATTCGTGGTT
>JAWLES010000190.1:0-4817 GCA_041685935.1 Desulfobacteraceae bacterium
TCCCATCGGTATGTCCGACGCTTTGGGCGTTGACGACAGGGATGCCGCGGAAAGATTGAATATCAGGTATGTGGTGTAGGAGGCATTGAAAAGTATGAACAGTTCCAGGTTTTACAAAATATCGGGTGTAAAGGACAACAAACGCCTCCCCTCCCGTGTTGTGGAGGAAATAGTTCTCAAGGAAATCAACCGGGGCAGAAGAAAGCTGGAAATCGAGGCATTCGGCCAGCACGGCATCGGAGGCCGGATCTGGCGTACAGGGGAAGAACCTGTCCACATAATGATTACGGGACATTCGGGGCAGCGGACCGGATCTCTGGGGTTCCCGGGCACCCGCATAGAAGTCATGGGGCCGGGGTCGGATGACGTGGGATGGCTAAATGCCGGGGCCGAGATTGTGGTGCACGGTCATGTGTCCAACGGCACAATGAACGGGGCGGCCCAGGGAAAGGTTTTTATAGCCGGCAGTATCGGTGCGCGGGGAATGACCATGACCAAGCACAATCCGCGGTTCGATCCCCCGGAACTCTGGGTGATGGGGTCGGCAGGCGACTATTTCGGTGAGTTCATGGCGGGCGGCACCACGGTGATCTGCGGATACGGGATGCACAAACGATCGGATGTGATCGGATACCGGCCTTTTGTGGGAATGGTCGGCGGCAGGGCTTTTGTCAGGGGAAGAGTCAGCGATATAAGTGAAAAAGACGCCAAGATCGTACCCATGCCGGATGACGAGTGGGAATGGCTCACTGCCAATCTTCAGGGCTTCCTGTCAAGGATCGGGAAAGAGGAGCTTTTTAAAATCCTTTCAAAAAGGTCCGAGTGGAACCTGATCCGTGCCAAGAGCCAGCAGGAAAAGATGAAAATGGATGTCCACCCCTCCATGGCAGCTTTCCGTAAAGAGAGCTGGGAACGGGAACTGGGAGAAGGCGGGCTGATCGGTGATATCCAGCAGATTGAAAACGAGCCGGTGCCCCTTGTCACCACCGGAGATCTGAGGCGGTTCGTTCCGGTCTGGGAGAACCTCAAGTACAAGGCGCCCTGCCAGGCTGCCTGCCCCACGGGCATACCGATCCAGGAGCGTTGGCACATGATACGGTCGGGCCTGACTGACGAGGCGCTCAAAACCGGTCTCAGCTATTCACCTTTTCCGGCGACGGTATGCGGATATCTCTGCCCCAATCCATGCATGGCCTCGTGCACCAGGCGAATGGCACATATGCCTGCCATTGATGTCAAGCAGCTCGGCTGTGCCTGCAAGGAACTGCCGGCCCCGAGCCCGCTGGAAAGCACGGGGAAAAAAGTAGCTGTAATCGGCGGCGGGGCTGCAGGACTTTCAGCTGCCTGGCATTTGTCCCTGAAAGGCCACTACGTGGTTGTTTTTGAAAAATCAGGTAAAATCGGGGGCAAGGTTGCCGGCTTGATCCCGGAGTCCCGTTTTGACGCCGGAACCTTTCAGGCCGAGCTTGACCGGGTAAGGCGGCTGGTGGGAGAAATCCGGCTCAACGCACAAGTGGATGATAAAGAGTTCAAACGGATCAAAAACAAATTTGATTATACCGTTGTCGCCGTGGGCAGCTCTCTTCCCCGTCTTCCCGGAATTGAAGGGATTGAAAAGGCACAGCCTGCTGTTGATTTTCTTGAAGCCGCCCGGAATAATACTGCCGATCCGGGAAAAAAAGTCGTTGTGATCGGCGCGGGTAATGTCGGGTGTGACGTTGCCACCGAGGCTCACCGTCTGGGAGCCGGCCATATTACTTTGATCGATGTCCAGAAACCGGCTGCATTCGGAGAGGAGAAAAAGGCGGCGGAACGCATCGGCGCGGAATTCAGGTGGCCGTGCTTCACCAGGCGCATAACCGTCGAAGGACTTGAACTCAAGGACGGGGAAATTATAGAGGCGGATAAAGTGGTGGTTTCCATCGGTGAATATCCTGATACCGGATGGGTTAAACAGGAGGTGGAAACAAAGCACGATTTCATATCCGTGGACCGCCTTTTCCGGACCACGGATTCAAGTGTTTTTGCCATAGGGGACTGCGTGACACCCGGCCTTCTTACAGAAGCCATCGGCACGGGAAAACGGACTGCGGAAACCATTGACCGCCTTGTCAGGGGCGAGGATCCGAATGCTCTGCTCGACGAGAGGGAGAGGATCGACATCCGCCGGGTTTCCCTTGAGTACTTCAGTCCGCTGAAGAACACCTTTGACAGCCTTGAGGAGTGCGGGAGTGAATGCGCCTCTTGCGGAAGGTGCAGAGACTGTGGTATTTGTACGACGGTCTGTCCGCAGAATGCTATTTCCCGGACAGAGACCGGAGATGGACGGTTTGAGTATATTGTGGACGGCGGAAAATGTATCGGTTGCGGGTTCTGCGCAGGGGCATGCCCCTGCGGGGTATGGAACCTGGTGCCGAACACTCCGCTTTAAAAAACTGGAAAAAGGATTGTACATAAAATGAAGGCGTTGCTTGCCCTTGAGGACGGCAGGACCTTTTCCTGCAAAAGTTTTACCGGTGACGGAGAGGCGGAAGGGGAAGTGGTGTTCAATACCAGCATGACCGGTTACCAGGAGATCCTCACCGATCCGTCATATGTGGGCCAGATGGTTACATTGACTTATCCCCTGATAGGCAATTACGGAGTGTGCCCGGAAGATACGGAATCCGCCGGGATTCAGGCGGCTGCCCTGATCGTCAGGGAGTATCAGGGATATCCGAGCAACTGGCGTTCCACAGGGGATCTGGCATCCTACCTTAAAAAGGCAGGTGTCATTGGTATCGAAGAGCTGGACACAAGGGCTCTGGTCAGGCACATCCGCAAGGGCGGCGCAATGCGGGGCGTGATTTCGACACAGGAACTCGATCCTGCCGTGCTTGTCCGGAGAGCCTGCCGTGTTGAGCCCATGGAAGGGTGTGACCTGGTCTCCAGGGTGACCACGAAAACCCCGTACTTCTGGCATGAAGGCAGGCCGGACTACCTGCTTGAGGATACCCCCCTTGATTCCTCCATCTGGAGGTACAGGGAAAAACATGCAGTGGTTGCGTTTGATTTCGGCATCAAGTACAATATCATCAGGTGCCTCGAAGATGCGGGATGTGAAGTTCTCGTGGTCCCTGCGGACACTGGCGCTGAAACCGTAAAACAGCTCGAACCGGACGGAATTTTCCTGTCCAACGGCCCCGGAGACCCGGAGCCGGTGACCTATGCCATTCGCAATATAAGAGAGCTTGCAGGATACGCGCCCATGTTCGGGATTTGCCTGGGAATGCAGCTTTTGGCCCTGGCGCTGAACGCCTCCACCTACAAGATAAAGTTCGGTCACAGGGGCGGAAATCAGCCGGTGAAAAATATTGAAACGGGCAGAGTGGAAATCACCGCCCAGAACCACGGATTTGCCGTAGAGTTCAACTCCTTTGACAAAGACGATTTTGAAATGACCCATGTCAACCTGAACGAAAAATCGGTTGAAGGGGTCAGAAAAGCGAACATTGACGCGTTTGCAGTCCAGTACCATCCTGAAGCCTCGCCCGGTCCCCATGACGCAGCGTATCTTTTTAACCAGTTTGCACGAATGATGAAAAATGCCAAGACGAAATGATATCAACAAGATTCTGATTATCGGGGCAGGTCCTATTATTATCAGCCAGGCCTGCGAGTTCGACTATTCCGGAACACAGGCATGCAAGGCCCTGAAAGAGGAAGGATTCGAGGTGGTTCTGATCAACTCCAATCCGGCTACCATCATGACGGACCCGGAAACCGCGGACAAGGTGTATATCGAGCCGGTAACCCCGGAAACCGTGGCACGGGTGGTGGCAAAGGAGCGGCCTGATGCCGTGCTCCCGACCCTCGGGGGGCAGACCGGTCTGAATACCGCCATTGAAGCCGCCAAAACCGGAGTTCTGGAAGAGTACGGGGTGGAGATGATCGGCGCCTCCATCGAGTCCATCAACAAGGCAGAGGACAGGGAACTGTTCAGCAACGCCATGAACCGTATCGGACTTAGAATCCCGGAAAGCGGGTTCGCCCATAACCTGGAGGAAGTGGAAGAAGTGGCTTTACGGATCGGGTTTCCGGTTATTGTCCGGCCCAGTTTCACCCTGGGCGGAACCGGCGGCGGAGTCGCCTACAACCTGGAAGAGCTGCTGGACATGGCCAAGGCCGGGATTGATGCAAGCCTGATCTCCCAGGTGATGCTCGAGCAGTCAGTATTGGGCTGGAAAGAGTACGAACTCGAGGTCATGCGGGACCATGCGGACAACGTGGTGATAATCTGCTCCATTGAAAACGTGGACGCCATGGGTGTTCATACCGGGGACAGCATCACAGTGGCCCCGGCCCAGACACTTTCGGACAAGGAGTACCAGAAACTCAGGGATGCCTCCATCGATATCATGCGGGAGATCGGGGTGGACACCGGCGGTTCCAACGTCCAGTTCGCAGTGCATCCTGATACGGGCGAAATCATCGTGGTTGAGATGAACCCCAGGGTATCCAGGAGTTCGGCGCTTGCATCCAAGGCAACCGGTTTTCCCATTGCCAAAATTGCAGCCAAGCTGGCAGTGGGATTGACCCTGGACGAGATTCCCAACGACATCACCGGAGAGACCCTTGCCTGTTTTGAACCCTCCATTGACTACTGCGTGGTGAAGATTCCAAGATGGACCTTTGAGAAATTTCCAGAGACACAGGACGTTTTGACAACCGCCATGAAGTCGGTGGGTGAGACCATGTCCATCGGACGGACCTTCAAGGAAGCCTTCCAGAAGGGGCTTCGGTCCCTTGAAATCGGAAGGTACGGTTTCGGTGCGGAC
>JAWLES010000191.1:0-4817 GCA_041685935.1 Desulfobacteraceae bacterium
AGGTTATGCCGGCGCATGCTCTCTTCAGACAGTTCAATCGAAATTTCATACTCCCGGGTGCCGATGAGTTCGGCAAGGGAAACAGGGCCTGTTTCCACCAGGTCGTCCCGGACCTTTTCCGCTGCATCCCTCAATACCCGTTCCGGGGCATCCCCGTACACCGCAACGGTAATTGCAGGCTCCCTGTTCTTAATCTCAAGGGTCACAGGGTCTTCAGCCTCTTCCGGAAACGAGTCGATCAGGTCCACCTCGGTTTTGACATCATCCAGGGTCTCCCGTATATCCACCCCTTTTTCCAGTTCCAGGGTAACCGACCCCCTCCCTTCGCCGGAGGAGGAATACATGGTTTTAATGCCCTCGAGGCTCTTTAGCTGCTCCTCAATTTTGATGCAGATTCCCTCTTCCACCTCGTTCGGAGTCGCACCCGGGTACACCACACTGACATCGATCATGTCCAGGGCAAACTGGGGAAACATCTCCCTTCGCATGTCAAGAACGGTGTACAGACCGGCCACAATCACGAAAACCATGATGAGATTAACTGTGACCCGGTGCTCCACCGACCATTTGCCGAGCGCTCTCATATCAGCTGCATCCTATATTTGCCCGGCCCGGTTTTCAGAAGTTTCACCCACTTGCTCGAGCTTCACCCTCCTGCCCCCGGACGCACCCGGCATGGGGGTTGTAAGGATAATATCCCCGTCCCGGAGACCACGATCTATGTACACTTTTTCTTCAAAACGCCTGAGAATACCGACATCGACTTTCCTGAGCTTTCCATCCTCCACCAGAAAAACCGTATCGTTTCTGTTGACAAGGTGCCTGGGAACCTCAAAAATATTTTCCCGGGTAACTCCTTTTATCCGGCATTTGACAAACAATCCCGGCATCAGCTCAAAAGATTCTGTTTCAGGTTCCCCGGAATTTGCCGCGAATTTAAAGGTCAACGGCAGCGTCCGGGTCTTTTTGTCCACCACCCCCTTGATCCTCAACAATTCGGCACTGTAGTCAACCGAATCCTTCCCTGCAGGACCGGAAATTTCCACATCAGCCACGACCCTTCCACCGGAACCATCCAGGGGAGGGAGCCACTTGAGCTTTTCCAGCGGAATCCTGACATCGACTTTAAACAGGTCCTCCTGAAATACTGCGCCGAGCAACTGGCCGGCCGCCACATACTCCCCGTGTTCGGAATTCTTTTCTGAAACAATGGAATCAAACCCGGCTTTTATCTCTGTTTTTTCAAGTGCGAGTTCAGCCTTTTCCAGATCCACCCGGGCCATGTCAATTGCATTGCGCTTCTGCTCGGTGAGCACGTCTGTCAACTCAAGCCGGTTTCTGATCTCATTGAGACTCATCCGGGCCTGAAGCTTCATTTTTTCCGCATTCTCCAGGCTGGTTTTCGAGGCATACTCTCCTTTTGAAAGACTTTTCAAGCGCTCAAACTCCCTTTGGGCAAGATCCAGGTTCCTGCGGGCCGGGACCAGGTCGGATTCAAGGTTCCTGACCTCCTGCTCGAGCTTTTTCATGTCGGTACGGGCCTGCTGAAGACGGACCCTTGCAGCATCCCTGTCAAACCGGTACGATCTTCTGTCGATCCGGATCAGCAGCTCATCCTTTTCTATTTTTTCTCCCTCCTCAAACAGGGGATTGATATAATCAATCCTGCCGGGAACTTCAGCCGAAATCTTCACGGATTTCAAAGGTTCCACCGTTCCGAAAGCCTCCACCTCCATCACCCTGGAGACCTTCTGCACCTTCATACCTTCCACCAGGGGAACCGTTCGGGAAACAGTCCGTTTTTCCGGCCCTGATTTCACCGAAACGAGAAAAACCGCAATACCCGCAGCTGCGGCAATAACAATCACCGCACGAATGCTCCTGAAAAGAAAACCCATTTTAAATCAAACGCCTCCAGCAAAACAAATCAAGGGGATTGATACAGACAGGTTATCATCTATCGCACCCGTCTGAAAAAATCAAGGGCTGATTCCGGCAATTCTTCCATGAGAATGCTTATGAAAGGTATCAGGCCGTACCGGTACATTCGGGAAAAACAGGTTTTCCCCGCGGAAACCCGGAGTTAAAGCAGGCTACTTGAGGACAAGCACCGGGCATTCGGTTGAATGGAGAACTTTATGCGCGACACTTCCGAGTATAAGGCCTTCAAGGTTGGACGCACCCCGCGATCCCATTATGATCATATCCATATTTTCTATTTTTGCCACTTCCGGGATGACCCTGCCAGGGGAACCTTCCAGTATTCTTGTTTCAAACTCGGCTCCCTGTTGATCAAGCATTTCAACAAAAGGCTGAACAAGTGCTTCAGAATCTTTCATGATATCGTTGATCGCGTTCTGGAAATGCGGTTCTGCAAGGATGACGGGAAACCTTCTGTGGCAGTGAAGAAGTGTAATCTTGGCATCCACGGTTTCGGCGAAATCAGCTGCATACCTTGCAGCATTCATGGAATGGTCGGACCCGTCCACCGGGGTTAAAATTTTTTTAATCTGCATAACGACCTCCTTGGGTTGATGATCCATATCCATAGTATAAAACAGGATAAAAAAAATGTATACCAGAGGTTAAAATTTTAGTTATCAAGAAGCTTAAATATTGAAAAACAGCGGCGGATTCATAAAGAAACGGGTACACCGGGCGGGCCCGTACAAAAGGGAGGGGGGGGGAATACAGGCCCGGCCCGGTGCTGATAAAAACCCCGGTTACTGCTCTTTGATTTTTTCGGCTAGTTCGGGCATGAATTCAAGGATATCCTCGACTACACCCACATCCGCAACCTGGAAAATCGGGGCCTTGGGATTCTTGTTCACGGCCACGATAAAAGGCTTCCCCTTGATTCCGCCCATGTGCTGGAATGAGCCGCTGATACCCATGGCCAGATATACCTTGGGCTTCACGGTCTGGCCGGATGTACCGACCTGCCTTGATTTTTCAAGCCAGTGCGCATCCACTATGGGCCTTGAACAGGATACAACAGCCCCCATTGCCTCGGCAAGCTCCTGGGCGATTTCAATATTTTCCTCTTCCTCGATTCCCCTGCCCACTGAAACCAGAACATCTGACTTGGTAATATCCACGTCGCCGATTTCAGCTTCTAGGACCTCGAGAAAACGTCTTTTCACGGTCAGGTCGCCTACCTCTCCTGATTTATCCACAACCGTTCCGCCTGCGGAGCCCGATTCCACAGGCTCGAACGATCCGGGTCTGATTGTTATCACTGCGCCGCTGTCCGCCTCACAGGTCACATGGGTCGAGAACGCCCCGCCAAGTACTTCCCTGATAACTTTAAGGGTTGATCCGTCCATGCCTTCAATGTCCACCACGTCGGACACACTCGGAGAATCAAGTTTTACAGACAGCCCCGGGGCCAGATCCATGCCGAAGGTATTGTGCGGGCCGAGAAAAACCGCATCAGCCGGAAGAATACTGCAAAGCGCCTTTCTGATCACTTCCGCATTGGGATAGGCAAACTCGTCTCCGCCGATTTTGAAGACCTCTTTGTAGTATGCGGTCATATCCTGTGCCGCTTTTTCCAGGGCATCGCCGTTTCCGGCAACAACCGCGGTCACCTGTGCTGACGGGTCGATTTTGGCGGCGGCGGTAATGTACTCATAAGCCACATCTTCAGCCACGCCGTCCTTATGGGGTATATATGCAAAAATCTGTGCCATTATCCCAGTCCTCCCTTGCTTTTGAGTTTTTCAATGAGCTTTTCAATAATCTCGTCGGTTGAACCTTCCAGCATTTCAGCACCTTCTCCGAGATCAGGAACAAAGTAGTCCACCTTTTTCACTTTTGATCCTTTTTCACCCACTGTGTTTTCATCCACTCCTAAATCGGATGCGCTCTTGACGGGGATTTCCACCTTGGCAACCTTTCTTATGCCCCTGATCCCCACATAACGGGGCTCGTTGATGCCGGTCTGAATGGACAGCACACAGGGCAGTTCAATCTCGTTCATCTCCTGGTTACCGCCTTCGATTTCCCTGCCAGCCTTAATCCTGCCGTCATCCTGAATATCGATTTCATTAACCAGGGAGGCATAAGGCATGTCCAGCATGGCCGCAAGCATTCCGCCGACTTCCGCTGCTCCGTCATCCGCCTGGGCACCGGTCATTATGAGATCATAATTACCTTTTTCCACTTCAGCCTTGAGGATGGAGGCTATGGATCTGCTGTCCGAACCCTCGAAGGCATCATCGGACAACAGAACACCGTTGTTTGCCCCCATTGCCATCTCTCTTCTCAGAACTTCTTCGGATTCGTCATCCCCCACTGTTACAACAGTAACATTGCCGCCGACTTTATCCACGATCTGAATCGCCTCTTCCACCGCGTAATTGTCCCACTCATTAACGGAATAGACCAGATCGTCCCGATCAAGATCATTGCCGTCACTGTTGAGTTCAAATTCATTCTCGGCAGTGTCGGGCACCCGTTTTACACAAACCAAAATTTCCATTGTTACCTCCAAATTTGTTATTTACTGTAACCTGCATGCAGACCGCAACATCCATATCTCATCAGGCAAGATGATCCTGGATTAGTTCAGTGAGGTCAACTGCTTCCATCTCGCCCTCTTTTCCCGCCACTTTGATGGCATCCTGGATATTCACAAGACAGAACGGACATGCCGTTACAATGACATCCGCGCCTGCTTCAGCCGCCATATTCACCCGCATAACGCCCATCCTGGTCTCTTCCTCGGGTTCATAGAAAAGCATCAGGCCGCCGCCGCTGCAGCAGAACGAGCGGTCACGGCTCTTTTCCATTTCCACCCGGGTGAGCCCGTCAAT
>JAWLES010000192.1:0-4797 GCA_041685935.1 Desulfobacteraceae bacterium
CAATGTGCAAAATCTTCAGGAATTTCAAAAAAGGATTTTGATCGCGCCCTTTTCCCGGTTTTTGCCTGGATTGATGAAACACTTCTGGAAACCTCCTGGGAACACAGAAATCAGTGGGTCAGAAATTCCCTTCAGAAAACCTATTTCAATACCACCAACGCGGGAGAGATTTTTTTCAGGAACCTTGAAAAACTTGGGCCCGAGGACGGTGAAATAATCGAAATATATTACTACTGCCTTGCATCCGGCTTTAAAGGAAATCTTTATCAGCCGTATCAACAAAATCAGCTTGAAAGCTACAAAGAGGATACCCTTAATAGGTTGATGCAGGATGAAAAAGCCGAAGTTCCGGGAATACTTTTCCCCAAGGCCGGAACTTCGGAAATTCCTGAGACTCTCAGGCGGAAAAGGTGGCAGGGGCTGGGAGGTCTGTCTTTTCTGCTTGTTATGGTCTCAGTGATTCTGCTTGCGGGGCTGTTTTATTTTTACGACCAGCAGATTGTGGAAGCCATGGAAAAAGCTGGTATTTATATGTAGAACTCAACGATCAGGATGGATGTGCCGAGTTGAAAAAAGTTTTGAAATTTTTCGGGTTTTTGTTACTGCTTCTCCTGTTGCTGACTGTTGCAGCAGCAGCCGGGTTTTGGATTGTGGAGGTAAAACAATGGCCCTGGTGGGTACTTGCAGTTGCTGCTGCTGGTGCGGCAGGAATAGTGGTCGGTTTTTTCGCCGTGAAAAAAAATCTGGCAAGACGGAATGAAAAAAAGTTCGTTCAGAGGGTGATCAGCGAAGACGAGGCCCTGGCGGCAAAAGCGCCTGAAAAGGAAAAGCGTCAGATCAGAGAGATTCAGGCACACTGGAAACAGTGTGTGGAAAAGCTGCAGAAATCCAACCTGAGGAAACTCGGCAACCCTTTGTACGTACTTCCCTGGTATATGGTGATCGGTGAATCCAGGTCCGGAAAAACCTCCGCCATAAAAAACTCCAACCTGAGTTCTCCGTTGACCGACGTTAGCAGCTCCGCCACCATTTCCGGAACCAGGAACTGTGACTGGTGGTTTTTTGACAAGGCAATCATACTGGATACCGCAGGGCGGTATACCATACCGGTTGATGAATCCGACGACAAAAAGGAATGGCAAACGTTCCTGACCCTTCTTTCAAAGTACAGAAAAAAGGAGCCGGTGAACGGGGTGATAGTAACCGTTTCCAGCGATTCCCTCCTTAACGGGGACAGCGGCGTTTTAAGCGAGAAGGGAAGATCAGTCCGGCAAAGGATTAATCAGCTGATGCGTATTCTCGGCGCAAGGTTTCCGGTCTACCTTCTGGTCACAAAAATGGATCTTGTCAACGGGTTTACGGACTTCTGCGATCATATTCCCGAACACAGGGAAGAGCAGGTGATGGGGTATGCCAACAGTGAGAATGATCCTGACTGCAATAGAGTCGTGCAAAAATGCATGCAGGAGATTTTCCAACGTTTGAAAAAGTTGCGGACGATTTTTGTTGAACAAAGGATCAACTCGTTCGCCATCTCTTTTCCGACCGAATTCGTACGGCTGAAACCCGGCCTTGAGGCATACGCCGGGGCTGTCTTCGGTGAGGACGTATACCAGGCAACCCCTCTTTTCAGGGGGATTTATTTTTCCAGCGCATGCAGGCAGGGTAATCCGCAATCCGAATTTCTGGAAGCAGCCGGTATTGAATACTCCAATGATTCGAGCAGCAATTCGAACAAGGGCTATTTTTTAAAAAATCTTTTCCAGGCGGTTCTGCCCAAGGACAGAAATATTTTTACACCGGTTTCCGAGTTCCTTGTCTGGAGAAAGTTGACATTGAGCCTGTCCCTTTTTTCCATTCTGCTGATCTGCCTTGGACTCTGCGGTGCCCTCTCCTTTTCATATTACAAGAATATGGAAACGTTGGACAGGATCGATCCCTCCATGTTCAGGGATCAGCCTCCCTCTCTGGGGCAGGCTGATCATATACTGCTCCTTGACAGGCAACGCTTCGGGATCAACAAGCTTGCTAAGGGCAACAAAGGCTGGATTCTCCCCAGGCTGGGGCTGGATCATACCCTTGAGGCGGAACACCGGTTAAAAGATAGTTACGTAACCAGGGTCCGGGAGGATCTTGTGGCTCCCATGGACAAGGATTTTTATGAACGGATCAGGCGCCTTGACTCAAATACGCCAAACAAGACTGTTGTAGGTTATGCGGATTATGCGGTCAGAAGGATTAGGATTCTCCGGGATGTAATAAACGGACAGCCTCCCAGGGGTAAAGAAGCGTTTGAGCAAAGCGTTAAGTTCCTTTTCTCGGATCTTTATACCGGGATGCCCGCATCCGTCGGGGAGAAATTCACCTCCATATACTATGATTACCTTGCGTGGAGCAATGATGCGGGAAAACTGGAGGAGACGGTCAAAAATTTTCAAAGAAGCCTTCTGGATATTTCCTTGAACAGCGGCGGTTTCAAATGGCTTGCGAGCCCTGCCGTATCAAAGGTACCTGAATTGACGATTGCTGATTTCCTCAAAGGGTTTGATGTCAGCCGGACCAGGTTGAACGCGGCTGTCAGCGGAGCGTATACAAAAGAAGGCCGGGACAGGATAAAAGAGTTTCTCCAACTGATCGAGTCCGCCTTTCCGGGTTATGAAAAATACATTGAAATGGAAAATCGGTTCTGGGAATGGTATGAAAATGAATTTTTCAGGCAGTGGCATGCTTTCCTGGAAGATTTTCCTTCCGGCGGGCAGTGGAAATCGGTGACCGGCAAATGGCAGGAGCTGGGACCTGCAATGACCACCCCTCACAACCCCTGTTTTCTCTTTCTGGAAAAGATGGCGGAAGAAATAGCAGCTTTCAAAGACAATAAGGATCAAATTCCGGCATGGGCCGGGACCGCTTTGCGAATGCAGCATATCATCGAGCTTGCCCGTGTGGAGAAGGAGAGGGAAAAGGGATCTTTTACGGCAAAAATGGAGATGAAAAAGGAGAAGCTGACGGATAAGCTGTTCGGGAAAGAGGATTCAGATGCTTATCAGGACATGGATATCCGGAAGGCCAGAAAAGTCGATTACGACCTTGTATTTGCGGAAAACTGGAATCTTTACATGGACAGGCTTGAGGCGGTCGCTCCGGCTACCTCATACCCGGAAAAATGCTGCCATATGTTTTCAGACCATTTTGCAGCGATGCGGGACCCGGCAAAAGAGGACAATCCGTTCAGCAATGTGGCGGACAGCCTGCAGAAACTGGAAACCCTTTTCACCGGACAGCAGGAATCTCCCGCCGTATTTGACCTGCTGAAAGGCCCTTTTGAGTATTTTAAAACCTATGCGGTTCAAAAGTCCGCAGGGGTGCTTCAGGACAAATGGGAAGAGATGGTTCTGGGAGCTTCCTCGGGTATTGATCCGGACCAGTACCATTCAATAATGTTTGATTCGGACAAGGGCCTTGTATGGAAGTTCATCAACGAATGGGCGGATCCTTTCATCACAAGAAACCGCGAACGGTATCTCGCCAGTAGCGTTTCCGGTGTCAAGCTGCCGTTCACCAATGCTTTTTTCCGCATGCTTGAAAAGGGGGAGAGGCTCTCCCTTGAACATCAGAGCAGCTATACCGTCCGAATCAGCACACTTCCGGCCGGTGTTAACGAGGAAGCCCGGATCAAACCCTATTCCAATATACTGACCCTTGAATGTGCGGATAAAAAATATGAACTGGTCAACAACAACTATCCACAGTCTGAAACCTTTGATTGGAGCCCGGAAACCTGCGGTGATACAAAACTTTCCATTCTGTTCAGAGGGATGCGGCTTGAAAAGGGCTATCCCGGTAAAATGGGGTTCGCCCGCTTCCTTGATGATTTCAAGGACGGCGTTAAAAGGTTCCCTGCTTCGGAATTTCCTGATCAAATGGGACATCTTGTGGAGAGCGGGGTTTCGGATATTTCCATTTCATATGATATTTCAGGGATCTCGCCCGTATTGAAATTCCTGCACAGGGCTCCGCCGAAGCTGCCTGATATGATTTTTGCTCAGCAGGGAACTGAAAAGGGCAAATACCCGGTTTTGACGAAAGAAGAAAGCAGGCATGGAAAAAAAGCAAAAGAGGAAGAGGAAAGTACGCATTCCAGGCGAATCCGCTCCCTTATTCAGCAGGATAAAACATTCAGGATAACCATGAAAACAGTTCCAATGGGGACGAATGACGAGGCCGAGGTCAAACCGGCTTCCAGCATCCTCTGGATGGACTGCGATGATCGGGTCATCCGGCTTCAGAACAACAACTACCCTGATACGTTCAAGTTTGAATGGGATCCTTCAGAGTGCGGAACTGTTCTGCTTTTCATACATTTTCCCGGGATCACCCTTTCAAAGGAATACCCGGATTTTCTCGCGTTCATAGACGATTTCAACTATCAGTCCAGGACCTTTTCCAGCAGACAGTTCCCGGAACAAAGAGAGGCGCTTCTGGAAAAAGGGGTCTCCTCTTTTACCCTGGGGTATCATTTTACAGGCGAGCTTCCGTTTCTTGAATCGGGTGACATTCCGACCGTTTCCGACAAACCTGAAGAATCATCAGAAGCAGGGAAAAAAAACGGTGCGGAAACCGAAGTGAACATGGAAGACAACCTTGACGGGGATGAAAGGGAGCGCGCTGATATATTTTCACTGGACCGGCTTTTGAACAGGTCCCCGGACAATTATACCATACATGTAGCAGTGGGGCAGGACAGGGAAAAGCTGGCCTCGTTTGCCGGATCGAACGGTTTGGATGAAAACAGGGCTA
>JAWLES010000193.1:0-4793 GCA_041685935.1 Desulfobacteraceae bacterium
CTTGCAAAAAGGGATGTATCATCAACTTTTTTCTCCCGGACTTGAGATATCTCCCGGCTTAAGTGACGTATATGAGCTTGCGCTTGCCTATTATGAAAGCAGGATACTTACAAAAAAAGAACTCATAAAAAACAGCGCCTATTTTGTAAAAGTTGATGGCGAATTTACCAACCACTTTTTCATCTGCACTGGAGATCCAGTCAAAATCCCTGATTATTCTTCTTCCCGATTAAAATCATTTTTTATTAATAACCAGTTCAGAACCGGGTATGCCACGCATGGACTTTTCCCATACCGAGGGAAGTTTCACCCGCAAATGATAAAAGCCATAATTAATATCATGGGCATCAAGCCCGGAGACACTATACTTGATCCCATGATGGGATCTGGAACAGTACCGGTGGAAGCTGCTTTAATGGGAATTAATTCAATCGGAATAGATGCCAGTCCGTTTTGTAAATTTATGTCCCAAGCTAAATACGATGCGTTGAAAATAGACCCTGCTTCGCTGGAAATATTTACCGGCAGGCATGAAAATCTGTTTTCTGATTTCAATACCTGTTTTGAAAAAGTCTTTCAACAAAAAAAACTTTTTGTTGAGAACAACCCCCTGTTGGATACGGTTGAAAATGAAAAAATTTTTAATTTGGTCTTTCTGGCTTTTCTCGACAGTGATGGTTATGCCAGGAGAAGCCCAAAAAAATCACATGCTGAATATTTCAAATCAATTCTGGATCGTTATACTACTGCGGTAAATAAAATCAGCCATGTTTTAAAACAATTGAATATTTTCCCGGCCCAAACAGATCTATATCAGGGTGATGCCAGAAATCTGGACATTGAAACGAGTAGCCTGGATGGTATCATATTTTCTCCCCCTTATAGTTTTGCCATTGATTATCTGAAAAATGATGTTTCTCAATTAAAATATTTTGACACAGAAATTTCTCACCTGAAGGAACAGATGATAGGGTTGCGTGGTAAAAGCGTAAAAGAAAAATATGCGGTGTATCTGGAAGATATGGAAAAGGTGCTTTCCGAATGTTTCCGAGTACTAAAAAAAGAGCGGATGTGTACCATTATAATCGGCACCAACGATAGTCAGTTGAGCAAGGTATTGAATATCCCTAAAGAAGAAGTCCTTGGATTGCATAAAATAGTAACGGATATGGGAAAATCAATAGGCTTTCTGCCGGTCCGGTCCCTACCAAGACAAATCGTCGGCATGGCCAATACCATGCGCCAGGAATATATTGTCATTCTCCGGAAAACAGGATAATTAAGGCCGTTACTCCTGATTCACCATATGTTCGGCAACAAACTCGGCGATGTCCCGGATTTTGACGTCCTCGTCTTTTCCAAGCTCCTTCATGCCGTCCTCCAGCATTGTAAGGCAGAAAGGGCATGCCACGGCCGCGTTGGACACCGATTTTTCAATAATCTCTTCGGCCCGCTCGATGTTGATCCGTTTGCCGATGGTCTCCTCCATCCACATCCGGCCGCCGCCGGCACCGCAGCAGAAACTTTCCGTGCCGTGCCGGTCCAGTTCCGTGATTCCGTTTGACGCAACCGACTTCAGGATGGACCGGGGCTCTTCGTACACCGAATTGTACCGGCCAAGGTAACAGGGATCATGATAGGTCAACGATTGCTCGAACGAGGGATCCAGTTTGATTTTACCGCTTTTGACCAGACCGGCCACAAACTCGGTATGATGAATCACCTCAAAATGGCCGCCCATCTGCGGATATTCATGTTTCAACGTGTTGAGGCAGTGGGGGCAGGCAGTGATAATCTTTTTCACGTTGTATCGGTTCAGGGTTTCGACGTTCTCCTGTGCCATCATCTGAAAGAGCATCTCGTTGCCCACGCGTCTTGCAAAATCACCGGTGCACTTTTCTTCCACTCCCAGGATCGAAAAACGGATACCGGCTTTCCGGAGAACTTTAACAAGGCTTCTGGAGACCTTTTTGCTCCGGTCGTCAAACGAGCCGGCACATCCCACCCAGAACAGGTATTCCACATCACTGTCCTCTGCCATGGTTTTCACATCCAGACCTTCGGCCCAGTCGGCCCGCTTGTCATACCCGATACCCCATGGGTTGGCATTCCGCTCCAGGCCCCTCAACGCAGTATTCAATTCCCGGGGGTATTCTCCGTGCATCAGGGTCTGTCCCTGCCGCATGGCGATAATCCGGGGCACATGCTCGATGGTCACCGGGCACACCTCCTCGCAGGCCCGGCAGGTGGTACAGGCCCACAACGTATCCGGTTCGATCACATCCCCGATCAAAGAATTTTTGCTGTCCAGGAGCGTCTTGATCTTTGACTCGATTTCGACAAGCTTTTCGTTTTTTTCCGAAGTCTGTTGGGCATCATCTTCCGCTTCAGGGCTTTTCGGGGCGGTCGGAAACAACCGCGCCCGGCTGATGATCTTGTCCGAGTTGGCCAGAAGCTCGGCCTTGAGGCTGTCATTGAAGTCGTGCAGGTTCAGCGGCTTGTCCGTGATGTAGGTGGGGCATACCTCCTTGCAGCGGCCGCACTCGGTGCAGGTATACAGATCCAGCCCCTGCTTCCAGTCAAGCTGGCGGATATGATTGACCCCGAGACTTTCATCCTCCCACACCGACTCGTCCTCGAGATCAAGAAGTTTCGCCTTTTCATGGGGATAGTCTATGGATTTCAAAAACACGTTGGGAAGAGCCGTGATCACGTGAAAATGTTTGCCCAGGGGAAGCAGGTTCAAAAAGACCAGCTGGGTGACGATGTGCAGCCAGAACATCCAGGCCATCAGGCTTGTTGCCGAATCCGCCGGAAGGCTTGATATGAAAAATGCCGCAGCGGAAGCAACCGGGGTCCAGGCGAACTCGGAACCGTACGTCGGGTTGTTGAAATAGTGGATGTCGCCGGGGTTTCCGTGCGCCGCGACCAGGTGGAACCGCGCGGCGTCAAAGAGAATGTCTGATACCATGAGCACGCCGATGAGCCCCAGGATCAGGTATGCCTCCCTGGTATTGTGAAGCCGAAGGGGTTTGAACACCGCCCGCCTGACAACGGCGTACACCACCATAACCAGCACCAAAAGCTCGGTGATGTCCTTGAGGGTCATGTACAGGTACCCGAGAATTGTCTCATCCCCGAGGAACGGCAGCTCGAATCCTTCAACGAATCCTATGCCGTATAGATTCAAACTGCGGATCAAAAGGATGCAGAACCCCCAGAAGATCAGGGCGTGCATGATGCCGGAGGTTCGTTCTTTTTTTCTTCCCACAAGCCGCTTCTGGCCGATGGCCACCACCAGCAGCTCTTTGATGCGGCGACCGATATGGTCCAACCTGCCGTCCGCCGGCTCAAGGGCGGAAAGAAGCTTGATCTTCCCGGCCATTGTGCGGATAAAAACCGCCAGCCCGACAGCAATCAGCAACGTCATCAAAAACGGATTCATGAGGCACTCCTGATTTTCTGAATTTCTTTTCTCAAAACCGGGACCACTTCGAACAGATCCCCGACAATCCCGTAATCCGCCACGTTGAAGATCGGCGCTTCCGGGTCCTTGTTCACGGCCAGGATCACCTTGGATCCGCTCACACCGGCAAGATGCTGGATGGCCCCGGATATGCCCACGGCCACGTACAACGACGGGGCCACGATCTTGCCGGTCTGGCCCACCTGTTTGTTATGGGCCATGAAACCGCCGTCCACCATGGCCCTGGATGAACCGAAGCCCGCGTTGAGGTCATCTGCCAGCCCTTTGACCAGGTCCACGCCTTCCCGGTCCCTGGCTCCCCTGCCCACGGAAACCACGATGTCTGCGTCAGCAAGATCGATCTCCCCGGCTGCATCTGCCAGAAGTTCCTTGATCACGGCCTTGAGATCCGGCGAAGGTGCGGACAGCTCGATTATGTTTTCCGTACCCGTAATGGCCGGGTCCGCCTCGAACGCACCGGCCCGGACCACAGCCACAAGCTTCTCCGTATTCACCTTCACCCGCTGGGTCACCTTGTTGGCGATGGCCGGCCGGATCACCTCGACGTAATCGCCGTCCAATGTTACATCGGTGATCTCGGTGGCGCATGCCGCATCCAGCCGGGCCGCCACCCTCGGCGCGGCTGCCTTGCCACTTTCGGAAAACCCGAACCAGACCTGGTCGGCCCCGAACCGTTCGGCCGCATCCGCCACACAGTCGGCGTACGGCCCTGCGGAAAAGAGTTCCAGTCCCGGATCATCCGCAACATACTGGGTGTCGGAGCCTGCATCCACAAGAGCGGGGATTACCGGTTGAATACCGCTGCCCACGGCCACTGCGGCAGCTTCAGCGCCCAGGGATTTTGCCTTTGACAAAAGCCCGGCCGTACCGCCCTTGAGTTCACCGTTTTTGATATCCGCGAATACGAGTATTTTCGTCATCATCTCCTCCTACAGCACCTTTGCCTCGTTTGCCAGAAGATCCACCACCTTTGCCGTTATCTCTTCTACGTCTCCTTCGAATTTCTGCCCGGCCTTTCGTTTTTCCGTTTCCATGAACTCCACGACTTCCGATTTCGGCGAATCACCGCCCACTTCTTCCGCCGAGGTTCCGAGTGCCGCAAGATCCATCTCTTCAATTTTCTTTTTCTTTGCCATCATGATACCGCGCATGGCGGGCAGCCGGGGTTCGTTGATGCTGTCGCTCACCGTAATCACGCAAGGCAGTTCCACCTCGACGATTTCGGTTCCCCCATCCCCGAGGCGGGAGACTTTGAGGCGGGTTTCATCCATGACCTCGATGGAGACCACGTTGCTGACACAGGGAA
>JAWLES010000194.1:0-4759 GCA_041685935.1 Desulfobacteraceae bacterium
AGCGGCTCAAGGTTTTCGCTCATGCCGAAAGTACGGATCATTTTATTGGCAAGATCGGTCGCCTTTTTAATATCGTTGGCAGCTCCCGTGCTGATCCGCTGGAAAATAAGCTGTTCAGCAACCCGGCCGCCGAAGGCAACGGCAAGTTCGCATTCGAGCTGGTCCTTGTATTTGAAATCCGATTCATCAGGCAGAAACCAGGTCACACCTGCCGCCCGTCCCCTGGGCACAATTGTTATCTTGTTGATATCGTCGGCATGGGGGAGAAACCTTGCCACAAGAGCGTGCCCTGCCTCATGATAGGCGGTTGTCTTCTTCTCCTCCTCCTTGATCACCTTGGATTTGCGCTCCAACCCCATGTAAACCTTGTCCTTGGCATCCTCGAAATCCATCATGGTCAGTTTCTCATGGTCCCGCTTGGCTGCCAGCAGGGCTGCCTCGTTCACAAGGTTCTCAAGGTCGGCTCCTGAAAAACCGGGAGTTCCCCGCGCAAGTACAGTGGCATCCACATCATCCGCAAGAGGGGTCTGTTTCATGTGAACCCGCAGGATACCCTCCCTGCCTTTGATATCAGGCATATCCACAAACACCTGGCGGTCGAAACGGCCCGGCCGCAGAAGTGCGGGATCGAGAACATCCACCCGGTTGGTGGCGGCCATTAGTATAACCCCTTCATTGGACTCGAACCCGTCCATCTCCACCAGCAACTGGTTCAGGGTCTGTTCCCGTTCGTCGTGGCCTCCGCCCATTCCTGCGCCTCTCTGCCTGCCGACCGCGTCAAGCTCATCAATAAAGATGATGCAGGGAGCGTTTTTCTTGCCCTGGGCAAAAAGATCCCTCACCCTGGAAGCGCCGACGCCCACAAACATTTCAACGAAATCCGAACCGCTTATGGTAAAGAAAGGTACTCCGGCCTCTCCTGCCACCGCCCTTGAAAGCAGGGTCTTACCGGTTCCCGGGCCTCCCACAAGCAGTACTCCTTTGGGGATGCGGCCACCGAGCCTGGTGTACTTGGGAGGCTCTTTCAGGAAATCAACGATTTCAGTCAGCTCTTCCTTTGCCTCATCAATGCCTGCGACATTGTCAAAAGTCACCTTTTCTCCCTGGTCATCCATGAGCCTGGCCTTACTTTTGCCGAAAGACAGGGCCTTCCCGCCTCCGCCTCCCCCCTGCATCTGGCGCATGAAAAACACCCACACACCGATCAGGACGATCATGGGAAGCCAGGAGATCAGAACAGACATGAACCAGGACGTTTCGGCAGGGGGTTTGGCCTTGATCTTCACCCCGTTCTCCCTCAACATTTCAATCAGTTTCGCGTCATCCGGGGCATAACTCTTGTGCTTGCCGTCATTGACGTCGGTAATGAAAAGCTCCTGGCCCTGTATCAGTACGCTGTCCACCCTCTGGTTCTCAACCATGGCCAGGAAGTCTGTATACCCTATTTCCTGGTATGTACTGGTCTGCTGGTTGAAAATATTGTAAAGCATCACCATCATCAAAACGATTACAAGCCAGAGAGACAAATTTTTATAAAACTGGTTCAAAATCTTTCCTTTCCTTATTGCTGAAATATGTTGCAAACCACACAACTGTAAACTTGAAGCATAGCTGAAATACCAACTTATTTCAACAATAAACATGAATTGAGTTTACACAAGGCGATTTCAAAATCAGGCCTCCAAAAGCCGTATTCAAAGACTGTTCCGCCTCCTTTTTTTCTCCTTTCCTATTTCCCTGAGGGGACGATCTTCCCTTTTAAACACCAGCACGCCACCCTGCTTTGCCACCCTGACCCTTCCGGGCAGATCAATGCTCCTGCCGGATTCACTCAAAAGCGCCAGATTCCGGATTCCGTCAATATGCTCAAGGCTGATCCGCTTCAGATCACCTTTTACAAACAAAACAGCCCACCTGGAAAGCCTCCTTCTGACAGCCGGATGAAACGAGTTGAATCCGTCAAGGTCGAGCACGACCCGCACATCAGACGTATCCAGGAGAATCCGGTCCCTGCATTCAGATACATGCGATTCCATCCAGTCGTTTTCCTCTTTGAGGATTGTCCCGAGACGGTTCAGGCTCTTTTTTATGCTTGGATTGTATTCCGTTTCCAGATGGGGGATGAGGTTATGCCGCACTCTGTTTCTCAAAAAAGAGACGTCACTGTTCGAGGAATCAGTTACACACCCCTGGCCGAGAAGATCCAGAAATTCCCTGATCTCATCTTTGGTGCACCGGATGAACGGCCGCACAATATGCCCGGACCGCACCGGCGGAATCCCGGAAAGTCCGGCGGGGCCGGCACCCCTCAACAGATTCATCAGGACCAGCTCCGCATCATCATCCGCATGATGGCCGAGTGCGATCCGCGTGTATCCATGATCAGACATGATGGATGATAAAAAGGAGAACCTTGCCTTTCTGGCTGCGTCTTCCATGGAGAGCCGTTCATTTTTCACCAGTCCGGGGACATCCCTGGCTCCGGTGTAAAAATCAAGGCCCAGCCTTTGGGCAAGGTTTTTCACAAACCCCTGGTCCCGGTCAGCCTCCTCTCCTCTCAGCATATGGTTCAAATGGGCGACACCTATTCTGTCAATGCCAGTGGAGTCCTTTATTTCAAGGAGAAAGAGGACAAGGGCAACAGAATCAGGTCCGCCGGAGACACCTGCAAGTACGGAATCACCCCTTTCAAACATGCTGTACTGCCCGGCAGTGGCCTTTGCTTTTTTCACAAACTCCTGAACCGCGGTATTTTTCGCTCCCATTTTCAGTTTGATCCAAGTCTTTGATATAGAATAACAGGCATGTCTCCGCCCCTTTGAAAAATACCACGGCCATGAGTCCGCCACAACCGGGAATATGGATCAGGGAATCAAATTACGGAAAAATCGGCTCTTTGCTTTCAGGTATGATCCCTCTTGCAACCGCTTCCTGAACAAATGTGGATACGGACTGCTCACCTTCCGTACCGAGATTTTCCGAAAACCGGTTCACATAGAGTTTTATATGGCTTTCAATCACTTCAGGGCTCATTTCCCGGGCATGCTCACGGATATATGCATCCCCGGCGCCGGTGTTCATCCATGCATGGCGTATGCTCCTGCGGATAAGCCTTTCCACGGCCAGGACGGTCTTTCCGTCAAGATCCTTTTTAGCAGCGATACACCCCAGGGGCACGGGAAGTCCGAACCGGTCCTCCCACCATTGCCCCAGGTCACGCACAAGCGAAAGGCCCAGTCCCTGGTACACGAATCTGCCTTCGTGGATCACCACCCCGAAATCAGCTTCCCCGTCAAGCACGGCCGGCATGATCTTTTCAAACGGCATGGGTACGAGTTCCGGTGCCACTCTCTCATCAAGATCATCCAAAAAGAGCTGAAAAAGAAACACAGCAGTTGTTTTCATACCCGGCACTGCAATCCTGGGCCTGCCCGCCCCTTTCAGCCGAGACCCCGGCAGCCCCACCACGAGGGGGCCGCACCCCCTGCCGAGAGCCGCACCGGTTCTGAGTATCCGGTAGGTATCGCGCAAAAGCAGAAAAGCTGCAAATGAAAGCTTGGTTATGTCATATATTCCTTTTGAAGCCGCCTCATTCAGGGTTTCCACATCCGCAAGCGTAACATCGAATCCGAGCCCTTCCGTATCAATCCCCCCGTTAACAAGGGCATTGAAGATAAACGTATCATTGGGGCAGCTCGAATATGCAATGCTGAGCTTCATGCTCTGTCTTTCCCTATGGCTTCCGCAATGCCGGAGACCAAAGCATCCACATTCTTTGCAGCATTTTCAGCCACTTTGATGATCTCTTCCACCGTGGCTTTTTCCGGGGAATCCGGATTATTGATATTGGTCACGGTGGCAAGGCCGAGGATATTCATTCCTGCATGCACGCCCGCAATAGCCTCCATTACGGTGGAAAAGCCGACCGCGTCTCCGCCTGCCATCCGCAGATACCTGGTTTCGGCCGGAGTCTCAAGTGAAGGGCCGCAAAGTCCGGCATAAACCCCCTCCCGGACCGGGATACCGAGTCCGGCTGCAATCCGTGCCGCGGCCCCGGAAAGCTCCCTGTCGTAAACCGAAGTCATGTCCGGGAACCGTATGCCCCATTCATCATTGTTCGGCCCGACAAGGGGGTTGTGACCGGTCAGGTTGATATGGTCCCGTATGATCATTATGTCGCCAGGGTTGAAAGCAAGGTTGATTCCCCCGGATGCGTTGCTGATGATCAGATATTTGACACCAAAGGCCTGCATGACCCGCACAGGAAAAGTAACTTCAAACGGGGAATACCCTTCGTACAGATGGAACCTTCCCTGCATGGCCATGATACGGCTGCCTTTCAGGGTGCCGTACAGGAGTTTTCCCCTGTGCCCCTCAACCGTTGACACCGGGAAATCAGGGATCGATGCATACTCGAACTCAGATTCGACATCAATGGAAGCAGTGGACCCGGAAAGGCCTGTTCCGGTTAAAAATCCGATGTCGCATGGACCGGGAATCGCTGTCTCGAGGAATTTTTTGGCTGCTGCCACCTTCCGGAACTGATCCGTCATGGTTTCATCTCCGGTGATCATCATGAAAGCCCCAGGAGTTCCCGGGCACGGGAAGTGTCTGCAACCGGCCTTCCGGCTTGCTCCGATATTCCGGCCACGCGCTGGATAAGCTGGGCACTGGAGGTGGCAAAGATATTCTTTTCATAGAATATATTGTCTTCTATGCCGACTCTTGCATGTCCGCCCATTGCAATGGCATGCATGGC
>JAWLES010000195.1:0-4710 GCA_041685935.1 Desulfobacteraceae bacterium
CCAAGGTCTCCGTTCACATCCTGGGACACACGGATTTCTCCGCTTCGGTCCTGCAGAAGTGCCACAGCCAGTTTAACCGGCAGGTTGGAGGCATCCTGTGATTCCACCTGTTCACCGAATGCAAGCTGGTCGATGAAAATTTTGTTTCTGCTGGCCAGTGTTTTATCCTCGATACGGTTGTCCGATTCGATATTGAGTTTTCCCCTGTCTATGGCGTACCCGAGATACTTGCCTGAATAGGCGGCCAGATCAGGCATACTCATATTGTTCAGCGTGAACTTAACGTCCGTGAAAAAATCCGGTCCAGGCGGGCGAAAGGCTCCGCTGATGGAAACCGGGGCCTGGTTGTTCAAAACAGCTGTAAGATCAATGTCTGCAGGCTCTTCTCCCATGGTGGCAAGCCCTTTCACCGCCCCTTCCAGATCGCTGCATATCATTTGAACTCCTGAATCAACCCCCTTGTCCGTGAATTTTACCGTCCCCTTTTCAATGCGTATCTGCTGGATAGCGATGTCAGGACCGCCTGTATCAGGTGTTTTTTCTTCCGGATCCGTGGATTCTTTTTCCTCTGTTTCCCCCTTACCCGTCTTCTTGCGCATGGCACTGATATTCGAGCCGGAATCAGACATGATAATGGATACTGAAGGCTTTACTGACCTGATTGTTTCCACGGTGCACGACAAAGGAGCTGACTTGAAATTCACACCGTTGAATGCCAGTTTGTCAAAAGAAACAAACTCATTGCCGTACACGACGTCCACAGTGCCGAACCGGTCCACTGCCAGGTTTCCTGAAAAAGAAATATCCATCCCTTTGTCCGCAGCCTTCTGCTTGATCTGCAGGCTCCCGTCCGTCTGCAGATCCCCGCCTGCAATCAGAAGGTTCATATACTGATTCACATACGGCTGGATTGTTTTCAGGGCGACTTCGCCTACGGATACATCAAAATCCGCGTCAAACGGATCGGCCCGGATGCCTCCTTTAACGGAAATGCTGCCTTTCTCCGGCACTTTCACCAGAAGGTTCACCGTACCCGGTTCCGCATCTTTTTTCGTGTCAAGACCGGCTGCGGCAAGCTCAACGCCGATGGTATCAAAGGTCGGCTTATCCGGGAGCATGCGGTCAGTGAACGCAACCCCGAACTCCTTGATTTCGGTTTGGTTCATCCTGATCCGCCATGCGGAATCATCATCAGTTCTCTTTTCCGGCAGATCTTTATCTTCAGGCGATTCAGCCTCTTGCTCGGTTAAAAGCCCGGCAAGATTCAAGGTGCCGTCCCGCTCTCTTCTTACCTGCAAAAGCCCATTTTCCGAAGTAATGTCACCGAGTTTTACTGACTTGTCATCCAGGGCGAGCCCGGCGTTTTTCACCTGAAGCCGGGCCAGGGTCAGCACGTTTTCCTTGTCGGAATCGGACAATGCCAGATCTTCAAGCGTCACAGATACATCCTCAAGATCCAGACCGGCTCTGTCATCCAAAGCCTCATACGAAAGGCTGCCTGACACATCCAGCGCTCCCTTGTCGATCCGGGCGGACAGGAACTGCTGATAGTACGGCATAAACTCCGGTATCATTATACCGGAAACCCGGAACCCGGCATTGACATTGAGCGGGCTTGCCCTGAATTTGCCGGTCACCTCCGCAGAGGTTCCGCTGTCCGTTTGGAACGACGTTTTCACGTCAGCAGGAGTCTGTGACCTGAGACCGAAATTTTTCACCTCCACGGAAATCCCGGAAACCGTTTCGGTGAAGGAAGGCTCGACAGAACGGTCCACAAATTCCAGTGCACCTTCTGTAAGGCCGAAGCTGTCCACCACCAGATCAAACCCGGAGCCTTCCTCTCCGGGCTTGCCGTCGGAACTTTCACCTGCACCATCCTGCGGTGCCGCACTTTCATCCGGGCCGTCCGCGTTTTCAAAGCCGGGAAGCCGGAAACCCCTGTCCGGTTTTCTGTGCAGCGAAGCTGACGGCCCCTTGAGAGTTACGTCAGCAAGCCGGACCCTGTTTTCCAGAAGATTGTCCGTTTGAACCCGGACTTCGGTTTCCGGGATTTCAATGAATGTGAATTCGCCGGACCGGATGCCTGACACCTTCAGGTCACTCAAAACCACCTTTCCGGAGAGCGACAGATACGGCGAATCGTCAGCCGGATTTGCGTACGCCATAACCAGATCGGTCGACAGAACGCCTTGGTCCACTGTAAAATTGTGGCCCGAGGGAAGGTACGCCATGTAAAACGGCAGATCAATTCCGGAAAGCTTGATGCCGAACCTGGTTTCCAAACTGTTGGCAAACGGCTTGGTCCGGCCGTCGAGATGCAGAGTTGTCCCGTTTACAACCGCATGGAAACCCGGCTGTACAAAGGTATCCACATACGTTTCAAAGTTGGAAATCTGCGGCAGGCTCAACGACATATCCGTGATCTTGTGCTCCTTGGACCGGGGCAGATCCGCAAACGTGATCCCTGCATTTTTCACAGTGATGTTGTTCACGGAAAACCGGAACGGTTTGTCATCCTCTCCGGTATGCTCCTCTTGTGCCTGTTCCGGGGCGGGTATAAGGTCGCTGATATTGTAGGTATGATCCTTTTTCCGGGTAAGCGAAATATTCGGTGCCACCAGATCAACCTGCTTGATGACCAGCGCCCGCCGGAAAACAGAGGAAATCTGCAGATTGACCGCAGCCGTATCCACGGACAAAAGACTTTCGCCCCCGGACTTTTGTTTAATGTCAAACCCGCTGATCTCGCATGTCAGAAGGTACGGATTTACCCGAACTTTCTGTATGGAAGTTTTGCGGCCCAGGACCTCTTCGATTTTCGAGGATGCAGTTTTCTTAATGATCAAGGGAGCGGCAAAAAAACCGAAAAGCGTATACAGGATCAAAAGACCTGCAACCGTGAATACAAAGGTCCGCAGCCTGCTTGAAACAGTAAAAAAAGAAAGAATCCGCCTGCCGGGTTGTTCGCTCATAACGTCTCCTTGCTTCGGCGACGCCGAAAATATGTTTTCAGGGATCAAAAAAGAAAAGGCCTTCAATTACTCAATTCTGGTCCATCCGGTGCGACAAGTCAAGAATAAAAAGAAACCGAGGGGAACCTGGAGCGGTCAGTGTGGGGATAAAACTTGGCGCCGGAAAACATGTTCATGAATTCCTGGTTAACGTTCAGTTCAATATAGGTGATATTGTTGCGGATCCGGGCCACCCGGTCCACGGATTCAGGCTCGGCCAGCACCTTTTCAGCCCCGTAAAGGGAGGAATTGCCAAGCACTGAAAAACGGTCAACGGGAATATCAGGGAGCATTCCAATGGAGATGGCTGACTTGGGATCAATGAACGAACCAAAGGTCCCTGCGACGAAAAACCGGTCCAGGTCTTCAAAGGAGAGGGCTGCTGTATTGCATACGATCACTTCAAGAATTGTGTACATGGCTGCCTTGGAACTTGTCAGGAGATCGAGATCCACCTGGCTGATCAAAATCGAATCCTCTGTTGCGGAATCCGCACTGTCCGCCAGGATGAAATGCTTAACCCCGTCTTTTTCAACCAGCCGTTCGCCGCATCTTTCCTGATCCAGTTTTCCCCGGATATCGATGAAACCGCCCAGGAAAAGGGCGGCTGCAAGGTCGATCATGCCGGAGCCGCAAATGCCTGCGGCAGGCTGATCTTCTATGGTATGGAAGGAAAGTTCTCCTGTATCGGTATCATACTTCACCCTGTCGATGACGCCTGGTGCCGCAGTCATGCCGATATCGCTTATGCCTCCCTCCAGGGCGGGGCCTGCTGCACCTGCACATGCGATCATCATCTCGGAATTTCCCACGACAACCTCTGCGTTGGTGCCCACATCCACCATAATACTGGTACGTTCCATCCGGTCGAGGCCCGAATGGAGGATGCCCGCCACAAGATCGCCCCCGAAATAGCTGCCCACATTGGGAAACATGAACACCTGACCGGTTTCACTGATCTCTATCCCTATTTTCCGTGCTTCCACCAGATCCGGGGAATTTACGCAGGGAACATAAGGTTCCCGGATAATACCTGCTGATTCGATACCCAGAAACAGATGGGTCATGCTCGTATTGCCGGCTGCGGACAGAATGCAGACATCATCGGGGACCGCACCCGCCTGCCTGCAAAGATCGGCGATCTGTTCATTCACAACTCTTATGATCATGGCTTGAAGCTTTTCAAGACCCTCGGCATTCCCTGAATAGTGAATCCGGGAGAGAATATCAGGCCCGGCTTCCGCCTGGGGATTGTCAAAACCGTTTTCAACAGGAGCCTTTCCGGTTTCCAGGTTGACAAGGCGCAACACAACCCTTGTGGTGCCTATATCCGCGGCAGCCCCAAAAAAGGGGGCATCAGAAGTCCCGGGTTTCAGGCCGACCAGGACCCAGCCGTCATATCCCTTGAAAACAGCCGCCTTGACATCATGGTTCCATTCTTTCAATCTGGAAGGCAGGCGGCGCGTTATCTCAAAGGGAACCAGTATGCTGCTGATTCCGAACGCCTTGCAGAGCGAGTGCTTCAGCCGTTCCACATCCGCAGTGTTGTTCTCCAGGCTTGGACCGGCCACGGTGAAACGGGCTGTACAACCCTGGACGGCATGTTCTTCCATTACCTGTTCCTGGCCTTTTCAAGCCTCTCCTTGACCTTGGGGAAATAGTGCAGCTCGGTATGCGGCAGGAAAAGAGAGCCCATGTA
>JAWLES010000196.1:0-4659 GCA_041685935.1 Desulfobacteraceae bacterium
CTTATGGAAATCCGTTTGTTAACCACATTGATGCCGTATTTTTCTCCTACTTCATTACATGTTTCCACAAGATGACCTGCGTGGGATTCAATCTTCCGCAAGATGTTGTCCTTGAATCTTTCAAGATCATCGCTGAGGCAGTCAAAAAGATTGAGACCAAGGGTCACGGCGCGTACATCAAGGTTTTCATTTTTAACCATTTCAATGGTGGAAAGTATTTCCTGTTCGTTGAGCATGATGTGTTTTTCACCCCTATATTCTGTTGATGGTGTTGAAGATGTTCTTGTGCTGAATCCGGATGTCGAGATCGAGTGAGGCAGCTTTCTGTTTGAGAGCCGAAAACATTGATTTCCGGTCAATATCCGGTGTGATGCGGACTTCATAGGACATGATGTTGTCCACGGGCTCGTCTCCGCCCTTGAACACCGCCTTCAGATTGAGTATGTTGGCGCCGAAGGAGGATATGATCCCGGATATCCGGGCCACAAGTCCTTTCCGGTCCGGGCCGATTGTGGAGATAATGAAGATTTCCCCTTTTCCGCTTTCCGGGTCGACGGAGTTTCCCCCGGTTTCCAGGGTGTTTACATGGATTTGAAGCCCCTGTCCTTCAAGCTGGTTGTCCATGGTCTCTTTCAGGGAATCCGCAGTGAATTCTTCAGGGGGTTCGGCTATGAAAAAGCCTGCGAACTCGTTTTGAAGGATCATCTGGTTTGCGTTCTCAACATTGCAGTTAAGTTCGTAAAGACTGTTTGAAACCGAATAAATGATGCCGGGCCTGTCTTTGCCGAGTACGGTGATGATGTATTTGTTCATGATGGGTTTCCGTTCTTTGCACTTTCTTTTAAAAGGGTGATTTGGCTTTTGTAGTCAGATGCCTTGAAAATGCCGGAGCCTGCCACAAAGGATTCCGCGCCTGCTGCGGCTGTCGTTTTGATTGTGGATTCGTTTATCCCTCCGTCCACCTGGATGATCAGGTTCGGATTATTTTTGCGTTTGAGTTCAGAGAGTGCGGATATTTTTTCAATGCCGGAGGAAATGAATTTCTGTCCCCCGAACCCCGGATTGACACTCATGACAAGGACAAAATCGATCTCCTGGATCATCCACTGAACCGCCTCCGCAGGGGTGGCGGGATTCAGAGCTACCCCGGCTTTCAACCCGGCCTCCTTTATCATTTGCACGGTACGGTGAAGATGGGTGCAGGCCTCTGCATGCACCGAAATCAGGTCGGCCCCGGCCCGGATAAAATCTGGAATCAGAAGGTCGGGACTTTCGATCATCAGATGTACGTCCAAAGGCAGGTCTGTTATCCTGCGGGCCGCTTCCACGATGATGGGGCCGTATGTAAGGTTGGGCACGAACCTGCCGTCCATTACGTCGATATGTATCCAGTCGGCACCTGCTGCCTGGACATTTGAAATCTCGTTTCCCAGGTTTGTGAAATCAGCTGAAAGAATGGATGGGGCGATGATAGTCATACTTGTTCTCCTGAAAGTGGTTTGTATGTCAAAGAATGGTTTTCATGTGCATGGACAGTTCCGGTGGTTTTTTCCAGTTTTGCTGCAAAAAATCCGTCCATGAACGGGGCGAAAGGATAGCTTTTGAAAAAGCCTTTATCCGTGAACAAAAGGCCGGCTTCCCTGTCAGGAAAATCCTCCTGCCGGCAGGGTACAACGGAAAAGTCCCTGCGTTTCTGCAGAAACCTGGTGATTACGTCTTCATTCTCCTCCGGTTCGGTGGAGCATACTGCGAATAGAATGCATCCTGAGGGTTTGACCAGGTCTGCAGACTTTAGGAGTATCCGCTGCTGTTTTTCCGCGTTTCGTTTTATGTCCTTTGCCGATTTGTTCCACTTGGCATCCGGGTTGCGCCTCAGGACACCAAGGCCGGTGCAGGGGGCGTCCACAAGGACCTTGTCAAATGATCCGGCCATTGGATCAAGATCCCCTTTTAATACATCCGCAACCAGAGGTTCGGCAATATCGACGCCAAGCCGGTTCATTTCATCTTCAAGGCTTGCAATCCGGTTTTGGTTCACATCGGTTGCCAGGATTTCTCCTCTGTTATCCATGAGTTGTGCCGCATGCCCGGTTTTACCGCCGAGACCGGCGCAGACGTCCAGTATCCGGTCAAAGGGCCTCGGTCCCAGAAGGGATGTGGTGATCTGGGCAGCCTCGTCCTGGACCTGGAAAAAACCGTTTTGAAAGGCCTCCGTCTTATGCAGAGGGACTTTCGGGCCGGTAAATGATATGCCCTGTTCTGCGAATCTTGTGGTTTCGACATTTTCCGCACTCTGCAGGATTTGAGCGGCAAGGTTTTCTCTGTCTGTTTTCAGGGTGTTGGTTCTGACAGTGATGGGAGGAACAGTATTTATAATGTCGAGAAGAGTAATGCACCGATCCTTGCCGAAACGGGCCATCCACCTTTTGATAAGCCACATGGGCATGCTTTTGTCAACAGCGGTATAAAGGAGCGGTTCTTTTGCCGGGTCAGGCAGTAAAACATTGGAATGGCCCTTTGCCGCTTTTCTCAATACTGCATTGACAAACCCGGCAGCCCCTTTACCCTTTTCCGATCCTGCGATGGATACGGCTGTGTTTACCGCTGCTGAAACCGGAATCCGGTCCATGTGGATAATCTGGAACAAGGCTATCCGTATCAGGACCCGAAGTCCGGGGTCGATCTTTTCCACGGGCTTGTTGGAAAATGCCCTGATAATCCAGTCGATGGAGGCTTTTTGTCTCAGGGTTCCGAATATGATACCGTTTGAAAGAGCCCTGTCCCTTTCCGAAAGGGAGTCGAACAGGCTCCCGAGGTCCTGGAGAGTCTGGTCGAGCGGGACTTTTTTGACTTCAAGGCGGACCAGAACTTTAAATGCTATGCGGCGGGGATCGGAAGGCATGGCTCAGCTGCAAACCATGCCCGGTTCAAGCGTGGTGCCCCTGAGAAATGCATCCGCGGAAAGGTGTTTTCCGGATTTTCCCATGAGTTCGATGATATCCACACACCCCTGTCCCGCTGCAACCCTTATTCTGTCCGGGCCGAGCCGAGTAATCGTTCCCGGAGGGGCCACGGAGTCTTCCTCAGCCGGGGATGCCCGGAATACCTTGATCATTTTATCATCAAGGCAGGTAAAAGCACCGGGCCAGGGGTGCATGGCCCTTATATGAGCACATATTTCGGCTGCCCGGTTTTCCCAGCGGATCTTTCCATGGCTCTTTTTTAAAAGTCCGGTGTAGGTGGCCATTCCGTGGTCCTGTGGTACGGGTGTCACCGTGCCTGCGGCAAGGGCATCGAGTGTTTCAACAATAAGGTCCGCACCTGCCGCGGCAAGCCTGTCATGGAGTGTCCCTGCAGTATCTTCAGGCTGGACGGGCAGCCTTGATGTCATGAGAATATCACCTGCATCCAGCCGTTCTTCCATGACCATTGTGGTTATGCCGGTCTCTTTTTCCATGTTTGAAATCGCAGCCTGGATCGGGGATGCACCCCTGTACGCTGGTAAAAGGGATGCATGGATATTCACCGGATAAACAGCCGGAATATCGAGGATGGAACGGGTCAGAATCTGTCCGAAGGCGGCCACTATGAAAATGTCTGGTGACAGGGTTTTGAGCCTTTTCTGCACTTCAGGAGTGTTTACATCCTCAGGCTGGTCCACGTCAAGCCCCATGTTCAGGGCGGCCGTCTTCACCGGCGGAGGGGCGAGTTTCTTTCCCCTTCCCTTGGGCCTGTCAGGCTGGGTGATCACAAGGCGCACATCATGGCCCGCCTCTGTCACGGCCTTGAGTGCAGGCACGGCAAAGTCCGGCGTACCCATGTATACAATGCTGAATTTGCCGTTTTTCATTTTGTTGTGTGGAGCTTCGCCATTTTTTTCTTGTACATGTTCCTCTTGAGGGAACTTATCCGGTCGATAAACAGAATCCCGTCAAGATGGTCGATTTCATGCTGCATGATTACCGCCTGGATTCCCTGGGCATCAAAAGTGACCTTTTTTCCCTCCCGGTTCAGGGCGGTCACGGTTACTTTTGCATACCGTTTGACATCCGCGCTGTAGTCGGGGACACTCAGGCAGGCCTCGTCCTCTGATACAAGAGAACCCTCGGCATGGATTATTTCAGGGTTGATAAGGGCATTGAACCGTTTGGCGGAGTCTTCGTCCTTTTCTTTTAATTCCGCGTCAGGGTCGTACACGATGATCCGTATGCCGGCCCCGACCTGTGGCGCGGCAAGTCCTACACCGGGCGCGTCGAACATGGTTTCTCCCATGTTTTCAATCAGTGTCTCAATGGTCTCATCAATGGTTTCCACCGGAGCAGAGGGCTTGAGGAGTGATTTTTCAGGGTATTTGACGATAGGTAAAACAGCCATTTACTGTAATATTTCCTTTGCTTTCTGAATGTCTTTTTTGATCTGGCCGGACAGCTCTTCAATGTTTGAAAATCTTTTTTCCTCTCTCAGCCTTGCCGCCATGTTCACCCTTATCCGGGTATTGTAGATGTCATGGGAAAAATCGTCAATAATGTGGACTTCAATGGTAAACATGTTGTCATCAAACGTAGGGCTGTATCCGATATTGGCTACACCCCTGAAGTTCCCGTGGCTGGTTTCCACCGTGACAGCGTAGACTCCGAATTTCGGGCAGAGCTCGTCATG
>JAWLES010000197.1:0-4632 GCA_041685935.1 Desulfobacteraceae bacterium
ATTGCACTGGAGCGGAAAAAAAAGTGGTCCGTCCGGTGTTATTTTTACACGATCGGGATCATCACCGGATAAATCGATCAGCATTCAAGGAGAACCCAGATGCTTCCTTCCTATTATGAATTTCACAACCCGGTCAAAATCCTTTCCGGCCACCGGGCGCTCGAGAACATCCCGTACGAGCTTTCGCTCATGAAATGCAAACGGCCTCTTTTGGTAACGGACCGGGGCGTACAGCAAGCCGGGCTGATCAACGTATTCCTGGGTGCGGCCAAAAGTTCCGAGCTTCAATCGGTTTCCATTTACAGTGATGTACCCCCTGATTCCTCCAACCGGGTGGTCAACACCATCGCGGGACACTTCCGGGAAAACCGGTGCGACTCTATTATTGCAGTTGGCGGGGGATCACCCATTGATACGGCCAAGGGGGTTAACATTCTGGTGAGCGAAGGGGCGGACGACCTTATGTCGTTCGAAGGAGTTGACCGCCTTAAAAAGAAGCTCATGCCGCTGGCCGTTGTGCCGACCACCGCCGGTACAGGCTCCGAGGCCACCCTTGTGGCGGTCATTTACAACGAAGAACAGAAGATCAAAATGGAGTTCACCTCCAACTACCTCGTACCTGACCTTGCCGTGCTCGACCCGAGAATGACACTGACCATGCCGCCCCGGATCACGGCGGCCACGGGCATGGACGCGCTGAGCCATGCCGTGGAGGCGTACACGTGCCTGCAGAAAAATCCGGCAAGTGATGCCTATTCGTTTGCAGCGATCAAACTCATCCGGGAGCACCTGACCGCCGCAGTCATAAACGGAAAAGACAGGAAGGCAAGGCTCGGCATGGCAAATGCAGCGTTCATGGCCGGAATCGCATTCTCCAACTCCATGGTGGGGGCGGTGCACGCGCTCGGGCACGCCGCAGGGGCTGCGGCAGGTATTCATCACGGCACGGCCATGTCCATATTTCTGCCCCACTGCCTGGAGTACAACATGGAAAAGATCTCCAATGCAGCAGAGGAACTCCTTCTCCCCTTGGCCGGTCCCGAGGTATACGCAGCCACACCCGAAGGAAAACGGGCGGAAAAGTTCGTGGCAGAGATCCGGCAGCTGAAGGAGGAACTCAACATCCTGTGCGGCCTTGCCCGGACCCTTTCCGAGGCCGGGGTTCAAGAGCATATGCTGGACGGGATCGCAAAAAAGGCGCTGGATGACGGAGCCATGCTGCTGAACCCCGTGGACATGACCCATGCGGATGCCGTCGGGGTACTGCAAAAAGCACTTTGATGAAACCCGGACTTCCTGGGAGAACATTGTTGACAAGCCGGGAGAAAAACGGTTCATCCCTTGACCTGCCTGCCGTATCAATACTATAAAGTCAGAGGATATGCACGAAACAGCATCCCGGAACCATCAGTTTTGAAAGACTGGAACATCATCGGGCAAAACAAAGGAGATTCACATGAAAGTTTCCGGAATACAGACCGGTAAAAAGGCGTTTGAAATCAGCCAGGACGGATTCAAATATACACTGGACGCAACAAAGGAAGCAGGCGGAGAAGAGAAAGGGCCGACCCCGAAAGCTCTCTTGCTCAGCAGCATCATCGGGTGTTCCGGCATTGATGTCTCGGTTATCCTGGACAAAATGCGGGTTCCCTATGAACATCTTGAAATCACGGCGGAAACCGAGCAGACCGAAGACGAACCAAAGGTGTTCAAGGATATCATTCTTCAGTACCATATCCGGACCGACTCGCCGGATGAAAAGAAAATCGAAAGGGCGGTCCGGCTTTCAATGGAAAAGTACTGCGGAGTCACCGCCATGCTCGGCAAACACAGTGATATCCATTACGAGATCTATCTGAACGGGGAAAAACTTCAAAGTTAAAGAAAAACGGTTATAATTTTTCCGCATTTTTGGCGGCGCAATTGCGGATTTTACTGTTGTTGCACCTTTCAGCAACCTCCTGCAGCAGCGGTTTGAAATCGGGTTTGCCTGAATAACCGAGGTATTTGCACATCCAGGCCATGGTATCCACATGGAGCCGGTCCTGTTGATTTGAATTGTACTCCTCTTTCAAAACCCTGCCTGCAACCGAAAGCAATTCCTGTTTTTCCGGATATTTTCGCAGGGCAAGCTTCACTCCCCTGTGCTTGTCCGCAGAATCATCCTGCTGCATAAGCCTGGCAATTTCAGCAGCCTCGGAGTCTTTGTCACCGGGAAAGGCAGTATCAGAAGATTTTTCCTCTCCAGGGCCGGATGATACCTCACTGTCCGCAGCTCCTTGATCTTTTCCGGTCCGGGCGGGGGATTCGTCAGGCAGCTGCTCGCCGGAAGCGGGTTTCAACTCTACACGCATCCTCCTTACCTCCCCTCCGTCCAGGGAAATCCATTCCTCCCTTGTCACATAACCCTTTGCTGAAACTTCAATGAGATAAGGCCCCTTGTCAAGTTCAATTCCCTGGAAAAATTTGGGCTTGATCGTCATAATCCTGACCAGTGCATCTTCAGGAACGGTTTCCACATAAAGCTCCGCTTTCCTGTCAGGTTTTTCTGAAGAGTCTGCGGCATCAGCAGTGCTCTTCTTTTCCCGATTTGAAGGTGACTGCTGCGCAGCCGGTTCCAGTAAAATTTCTTCCGAATCAGCAGCTCCCTCCTCAACACCTGTACGGTAACAGTCAGGCAGCTCTGACAGGGCCCTAGTTTCACTCACTTCCACCATTTTAAAGGCATAGGGTATCCCGGCTTTGTATTCCACTCGTATATAGCGGGTCTGGCCGGGATTTTCAATGTCGATGGTCACGGGGACGGCCCTGACAAGGGCTCTTGAGGTCTCAAATGTGTGTGTGCCCGGCTTTACTGCATACTTGAAAAAGGTCCGTATGGGCAAAAGATCCAGGATCTTTTCCCCGTTGTGGAGCACTGCCGGGCTGTCCGAACTTCCCATTGCATTAAACGGACGGTAAATATAAACATTGGATCTGCCTGCCTCGGGCTCCCGGACCTGGGTAAATTTCGGCCCTTTAGTGCTCGAAACACACGAACTCATCAACGACAACGCCAGAAGGCAGACCAGCCCTTTCAAGCCGGCATTGACAATCCTTTCCATTATACGCTCCTTCCTGGTTGTGATTCACACCTGTTTGGGTTCAAATACCTGGAATACAATTTAATTGAATTAATCAATTTTTTAAAGGTTGTCAATCATAACCGCGAGTCTCTGCCGATCACTAATTAAAAAGCACCGGAGCGGAAAACTCCGGTGCAAACAAATGTTGAAGCGGAATTGTCAGTCGGCTACTCCGCATCCATGAAAGGATACCGGTAATCTTCAGGCGGAACAAAATTTTCCTTTATGGCCCGGGCGGACGTCCATCTCATGAGATTCATGAAAGATCCCGCCTTGTCGTTGGTCCCGGAACCCCTGGCTCCGCCGAACGGCTGCTGGCTGACGATGGAAGCGGTCGGCTTGTCGTTGATGTAGAAGTTTCCTGCCGTATGCCGCAGCATTTTCATTCCCTTGTTCAGGGCAATCCGGTCCCTGGACCACAGCGCCCCGGTCAGACCGTACGGAGAGGTTTTATCGCATAGTTCAAGACACTTTTCATACTCGTCATCCGGATAAACATACACGGTAAGTACCGGCCCGAAGATCTCCTCCTGCATGGTCTTGAAATAGGGATTGTTGGTTTTGATGATTGTGGGCTCGATAAAAAAGCCGTTTGTTTTATCTCCCTTGCCGCCCGCGAGAATTTCCGCCTCATCTGATTTTTCTGCATGATCAATATACGACATGATGTTGTCAAATGCCGATTCGTCTATCACAGCGTTGACAAAATTGGTGAAACCCCGAACACATCCCGTTTTGATTCCCTTGACAAGCCCGAGCAGTCCCGGCTCCATATCCGCCCAGACGGATTCAGGAATGTAGGCCCTGGAGAGTGCGGAACATTTCTGGCCCTGGTACTCGTAGGCGGCACGGACAATGGCGGTCTTCATCTCTTCCATCCAGCACGCAGCGGATTTGTGGACGACCATATAATCTTTCCCCCCGGTTTCCCCCACAATCCGTGGATACGATTTATACGTTTGAATATTTTCGCCCACACTTTTCCACATCTTCTGGAACACGCCCGTGGATCCGGTGAAATGAATCCCTGCCAGATCCGGGTTGGAAAAGAGAGCTTCACCGATCTGCGATCCTTTGGCCGGCAGAAAGTTGATGACCCCGTCAGGAAGTCCCGCTTCAAGGAGGATCCGCATCACGTAATAATTGGACAGCACAGCCGCAGTGGCCGGTTTCCAGATCACGGTATTGCCCATCATGGCAGGCGCAGTTGGAAGATTGCCGCCTATGGCGGTGAAATTGAAAGGGGTAATCGCAAGCACGAATCCTTCAAGGGGACGGTACTCCATCCGGTTGTAAACGCCTTTGACCGATCTGGGCTGATTTCTGTAAATCTCTTCCATGTATTTGACGTTGAACCGTAAAAAATCCGCCAGCTCCATCACAGCCTCTATCTCCGCCTGGTGAGCGCTCTTCCCCTGTCCGAGCATGGTTGCCGCGTTGATTTCATACCTGTACTTGTCAGTGATCAGCTCGGCCGCTTTCAGCATGATGGCTGCCCGATCAGCCC
>JAWLES010000198.1:0-4590 GCA_041685935.1 Desulfobacteraceae bacterium
CTTCGTCCCACAAAACCGATGACGGACAATTGTGGTTTGCAGGCCTTAACGGTGTCAACAGTTTTTATCCGGGAGATATTTCCAGAAATACATATGTCCCGCCGGTCAAGCTCACTTCGTTGAAGCACGGGAAAAGAAGGTTAAAAGAAAACATGCTGGCGGACCAGATTGAAAAGATCAATCTTTCCTGGCAGGACAATTCTTTTGAGTTCGAGTTTGCGGCACTCAACTATACACAACCCATGGACAACCAATATGCCTATATGCTTGAAGGTTTTGAAAAGGAATGGAATTATAACGGCACCCGCAGGTACGGCAAATATACCAATCTTCCCGGAGGAACTTATACATTACGGCTGTTCGGGGCAAACAACGACAAGGTCTGGAACAAGGAAGGCACATCCATCCGGGTGACTGTGGGCACGCCTCCCTGGAAGACCTGGTGGGCATACCTGCTATACGTAACCGCCGTGCTCGGATCGGTGGGCGCTGTTTTGAAATACCGTTCGGGAATTTTCGAAAAAAGGCTTGAAAGAAACAGAAGAGAACTGGAAAAAGAAAAGGAAATCAGTGATACGCTCCGGGGTCTTCACAAAAAAAAGGCTGACCTGATTGACAGGCAAAGAGAAGTGGAGCAGGTGTTACGGGAAAAAAGGGACAACCTTGAAAAAATCGTGGAAGACCGGACCTCAGAACTTATCAAAAAGAACGAGGCCCTTCGCCAAGAAAAGGAAAAGGCGGATGCCGCCAACCGGGCCAAAAGTGAATTTCTGGCACATATGAGCCATGAGATCCGTACGCCTTTGAACCTGATCATCGGATTCACGGACATGCTGGAAAAATCCGTGAACAACAGCCAGGCAAAAGAGTATATATACACGATCCGGTCAAGCGGCAAAGCCCTGCTGGTACTTTTGAATGATATCCTGGATCTTTCAAAGGTGGAGTCAGGAAAACTGAGAATCAGGAATTCAACCTTCAGCCTTCACAGCCTGTTTACGGAAATGGAACACATCTTTTCTAAAAAAGCGGAACAAAAAGGAATTGATTTTTTTCTCGATATCAGCCCTCGGGTACCGGAGATGATTGTAATGGATGATATCCGCTTGCGTCAAATCCTTCTCAATCTTGTGGGTAACGCGGTCAAATTCACCGCCGACGGGTATGTCAAACTCTCCGCCGATGTGGTGATAAAAAACCTGGATACCGAAGATTCTTTCACCTTTGTTCTTTTAGTCAGCGACACCGGCATCGGTATAGCCGAAGACCAGGCAACCGCCATATTCGGTGCTTTCTCCCAGCAAAAGGGCCAGGACTTTGCCAAATACGGAGGCGCCGGACTCGGGCTTGCCATAACTAAACGGCTTGTGGAAAAAATGGGAGGAGACATCTCTGTGGACAGTACGGTCGGTGAAGGCAGCACTTTTACCGTGACCTTCCATGATGTTGCAAAATCAGACGTTGAAAACCTGACTCTTCCGGATCAACCCGCTTTTTCCGAATTTCAGGAAGATATAAAGAGCGTGGAAAAACTTGAAGCCATGCCGGATATTCCCATGGACAAAGAAGGACTTCAGCGACTGCGCGAATGTATCGAAAAACTGAGAGATATAGAACAAAACAAATGGCAACAGCTTGTCCAGGCAATGGTCATCAGCGATATCAATGAGTTCGGAAAGGATATATGCAGTCTTGCCTCGGAATATGAAATCCGTTCTTTGTACCGGTGGGGAGAAGCTCTCTGCATTCAGGTACAAAATTTTGAAATGGATCGCTTTCCGGAAACTTTAAAGGGCTTTCCTCAAGTTGTGAACAATCTTGAAAAACTTGTGGAAAAAGGCTTATTCTAAGATCGATTCCTCCAGGATCCGATCGAATACCTCCTTGTCAGCCGTATTGAACAGGACAAAGCGGATATGCTTTATCGTGGCCGCACCGGCAAGCATCTCAATTGTGGTCTTCAGGGCGATACGCGCCGCAGCCTCCAGGGGATAACCGAAGGCCCCTGTGGAGATGGCGGGGAAAGCGACAGAGCGAAGGCTGTTTTGTTCTGCCAGGCGGCAGGCATTGCGGTAGCAAGCTGCCAGAAGTTCGTCCGAGGATTTGTCTGCCCCATATATCGGCCCCAGACAGTGGATAACGTGACGGCTGGGCAGATTATGCGCCCCGGTAATTACCGCCTCGCCGGGCCGGATGGGTGCAAGCGGGCGGCATTCCGCTTCAAGGCCCGGCCCCGCTCCCCGGTGAATCGCGCCGGCAACGCCGCCGCCGATCCGTAACTCCGCGTTGGCTGCATTAACCACGGCATCCATGTCTGGCTGATTTGCGATATCACCTGTCACGCATTCAATTGTTGCTCCGTGAAAAATCTGGCTGTCCATAATTCACCTCCGTTAATTTTCTCCGGATCTGAGGTTTTCCAATTTAAAAATTTTTGTTTTTAGATAATGTTAAAAAGAAACTGATTTCATACAATTTTTTTAACCCGGCCCACCTCGCCGGATTCAAGTTCCACTTTGATGCCGTGCGGGTGATGGGCTGATTTGGTGAGGATTCTTTTGACCAATCCCCTGGTCAGGGTGCCTGTCCGCTGATTTTTTTTCAGGACAATGTCAACCTCTGTGCCGGCCTTGATTCCGACGCGTTCTCTTGCGGGCATTGGATCTCCTTTTCATTGCTTATTACAGATTATACCATTTTCATTGGCTCTTCTTGCCGGTTTTGTAGTGTGTTGATTATACAAATACACACTCTCTATATTTTTATTCTCTCCAATATTGTGGCCGGCTGCGATTTTGCTTTCCCGGTCTATTCGTCATAAATATTCAGATCAGGGTAGTATTTTCGGGAACAGTCAAGGCAGACTCCGTGACTGAAATCTGCATCCGAATGATTGGAGATATAATCTTCGATTGCATTGTCTATGGAAGCTTACCCGGTGATGACAATGACCTGAATGTGTTTATCCTTTTTTTGCCTGTTTCAGGACCTCGACCCCGGATATTCCCTCCATCCTCATATCCGTTACCACCAGGTCAAAACTTTCTTGCTCGATCTTTTTAACCGCCTCTTCACCGGAAAAGGCTTTAGTGATCTTCCAACCTTCTTTGTCAAACATTGATTCCACGACTTGTAAAATGTTGGAATCGCCCACCACCAGGAGCAGTTTTTCCATCAGCAAGCTCGTTTTTAACGTATGGATTCTATATATTGAACGATTTTATTCATCCTTGTTTTAAGGTCCTGGAAAAGCTTTCGACATAATTGCGGGTCCCCGTTTCTGGCCCCAGTCTGCAAGTCCCGGCCTGTTTTGCAGGCAGAGTGTATGTATACGGCCGAAAAAAGCGCAATGAACTTGTGGGCGGCCGCGGCGGTCTCTTCCACATCCTTGTTTTCCACAGCAGCCTCCAGCCGGGCCATTCGCTCTGAAACATGTCCGGGAAAACTTTTGAGGATTTCCCCGGCGAATTCCGGGTCATCCGCGTTGGACTCCAGAAAGGTCCGGATGTCGGCGATATCTTCCTCCATGCTGGGATGATGATGGTCCTCTTCTTTCGGTTGCGGGAGATCTTTTTCCGAAAGCCCATCCCGGTTAAGGTGGTTTATCTTCTGTTTAAGTTCTGCAAAATTTACCGGTTTGGAAATGTAATCGGTCATTCCCGAATCAATGAACTGTTCGCGGTCTCCGGCCATGGCATAGGCTGTCAGGGCGATGATCGGTATATCCGGATTCCACCGGCGAGATGTGGAATTCCGTATGGTTTTTGTGGCTTCCACCCCGTCCATCTCCGGCATCTGGACGTCCATGAGTATGATGTCGAAGCGGTCCGACTCGAGGATACTTAAAACCTCATTGCCGTTTTCCGCCCCTGTAACCGTGTGTCCAGCCTTTTCCAGGGCATGGGTCACGGCTTTGCGACTCAGGCGGTCATCTTCTGCCAAAAGGATTTTCAGGACCGGCTGTTCGGATGGTTCCGGTTCGAAGGAAGGTGCCTTTTCAACAGGAGCAGCGGCTTTTGTGTCACCGGCCGGAAGTTCGAGGGTGAAATAAAAGGTTGATCCTTTTCCCTGCTCTGATTCAAATCCAATTTCACCTCCCATCAATTCCACCAGATTTTTGGATATGGCAAGGCCGAGGCCCGTACCTTCGTATTCTTTGGTATAGGAACTGTCCGCCTGAAAAAATTCGTCAAAGAGGCGGTGCTGTTTTTCTTCAGGGATACCTATCCCTGTGTCCCGCACTTTGAATGCCCGCAGATTCCCGCCGGCGTTTCCCACCGAGACATGTACAGTTCCCTGTTCGGTGAATTTCACTGCATTGCTTACCAGATTTCTCAGCACCTGTCCGATGTGTTTTTCGTCCCCTGTCAGGTATTCGGGTATTCCGGAATCTACTTTAACCTCAAATGCCAGTCCTTTTTTTTCGGCAAAAACGGACAGGGTGCTTTCAATCTGATCCATGAACCGTTTAAAATTGAACGATTCCGAATGACTACGGATTTTTCCCGATTCCACCCGGGATAAGTCCAGAATGTCGTTTATTAGTGCTAAAAGCCGGTTGCCGCCCTCCATGACATGGTTCACGTATTG
>JAWLES010000199.1:0-4548 GCA_041685935.1 Desulfobacteraceae bacterium
ATCGCCGTGGTCACGGTGAACGTGCAGGGCATGTATGAAAGCTTTACAGAGGCTGTCAGGTACGCATCTTTCCAGGTGGTTGCGATTGCGACCACCACGGGATACGCCACTGCCGATTATGAACAGTGGCCTGCGTTGTGTCAGGTGATCCTGTTTCTGTGCATGTTCATGGGAGGGTCGGCCGGTTCCACCGGCGGAGGCATGAAATGTGCCAGGATCATGGCCTGCTTTAAATACTGTTACCGTGAACTCTTTGTGTTGATTCATCCCAGGAGCGTCTCTAAAATCAGGACCAATTCGGATGTGATCCCGGAGAATGTCATGCGAAGTATCATGGGGTTTCTCGCGCTTTACATCGCCCTTTTCATTACCGCAAGCCTTTTGCTCGCCGGGCTCGGGCTTGACATAGTTTCCGCATTTGCAGCATCAGCTGCATGTATCGGAAATATCGGGCCTGGTTTCGGAAGTGTGGGGCCGGTGGACAATTTCGCCCATATTCCGGCTGCGGGAAAATGGATACTGGCCTGGTGCATGCTGTTGGGAAGGCTGGAGATTTATACGGTGATAATTCTTTTCGTGCCGGAATTCTGGAAGAAATAGGCAGGAACTTCAAAAGCCGGGTCTATTCTCCGGTGGTGAGCTGAAAAAAATCCTTGATTTTCGCTTCGTTCTTTTTGAGATTTTCAATGGTAAGGTGCAGGATCTGCTCGTTGGTGCCTACCTTGTTGATTATATTTTTGCATGCCACAGGGACCGGGTTGCCGCTGTGCCCGATCCCGGCCTTCTGTACCAGGTAGTTGGACAGGTTGATTATCAGGGTCATGTGCTTGAATTCAGGAGGGCAGGCATCAGGCTTGTGATGGTACCTGCACGGGATGATGATCGAGTTCGGAAAATTCCATCTTTTGAGCAAAAGCGCCGCAACAACAGCATGGTCCACTTCAAACACCTTGATTTCAGCAGAATGCAGAGGGGTTCTGGTTTCCATGGCCACCTGCCGTACCTTGCGGTATTCCTCCCTGAAGTAAACCGAAAAAATTATTTTGCCGACATCATGGAGCAGGCAGGGGACAAAGACCTTGTTGGCAATGGAGGGATTGGTCCGTTTGGCAAGCTCCTTGGCTGCAGTGGCGCACCCGATGGCGTGCATCCAGAGCGCCTTCATATCAAGGCTGAACCCGGATCTGTCCGACAGTGACGACAGAACGCTCATGGAAAGAGCAATGCCGATGATCTCGTCGTACCCGATTACCGTGACGGCACGTTTGATGGTGTCCACCTTTGTCCGCTGTGCATAGTAGATTGAATTGGCAAGCTTGATCAGCTTAAAGGTAATCGCCTGGTCATAGGAGATGATTTCAGAGAGCTCTTCCGTGGTTGTTTTTTTGTCTGATGCGGCACTCACAATCTTGTCGGCCACTGCCGGAAGTGTGGGCAGATCGCTGTCCTTCTTCTGGATCAGCTTCAGGACTTTGTTTTTAAGGCTCATTTATAAGTTATAAGGCTGTTCGTATTGGTTGTAGAATACTTTGTTCATCTGCAGGTCTTCTGCATCATGTCCGGGTTTGCTCTCGGCCGGGTGTCCCACTGCGATCACCGATTCCACTTCCATGTTTTCAGGGATGTTCAGTACCTTCTTGATGTAATCGGACGCACTCTGATGTTCGCTGCGGTTCCGTCTTCTGATCTGTATCCAGCAGCTGCCTAGTCCGAGGGATTCGGCTGCAAGCTGGATGAAAATGGATGCAATGCTTGTGTCCTCCACCCATACGTCGCTTTGGTCGGTATCCGCCAGCACCGCGATACCGAGAGGTGCGTCCTTTAGAAAAGAGGCCCCGTGGGGCTTGGATGATGATATTTTTTCAAGGATCTCAGGATCATCCACCACAATAAAGCGCCACGGGTTGAATCCCCTTGAAGAGGGTGAACGCAGGGCAGCCTCCACCAGCCTGTCAATCGATTCCATGTCCACAGGTTTTTGTAAAAACTTCCTTTTGCTTCTTCTCTTTCTGATCAGATCGAAAAACATTGCAAAGCTCCTGTTACAATCTGTGAATGTCAATATGCCGGTCCTGTATCATATCGTCAATTTTCTTTCTCAGGTAAAATTTGAATCTCTTCCGGGTCACCGGCCATAACAGCAGAAGGCCTGCTATATCAGTCAAAAGTCCGGGTGTAATGAGAACTGCGCCTGCGCAGAATATGATCAGAGCGTCCAGAAGTTCCTCTTTGGGCATGATGCCCTGGTCAAGGTTTCTTCTCACCTGAAGCATGGTGTACATCCCTTCCATTCTGGCAAGCCAGGCCCCTGCAAATCCGGTGAAGATTACCAGAAGAACCGTGTTCAGGCTCCCGATTAAGGTTCCGACCTTAATCAGGAGGTAGAGTTCGATAACAGGGATAAGTGTAAACGCAAGGAAAAGTTTAAAAAGCATTTTCCGGTATGCCTCCTTAATGTAATTGTTCTCTTTTGATTAAATCTCATAAACCGGCAATAAAATCAACAGTAAGTGTTGACAGGGTAATCACATGAAACTTTTATTAAAGTTTTTTTAACAGCATTCAGGAACCTGTATTTTTTGTTTGAAAAGTTGATTTGATCTGATACAAATAGACAGATAATTTAGAGCAAATGATTAATATTCGGTTTTTAAACCCGCAAGAACCTTTAGGAGAGGGACTATGTCATACCCGAAAATCGGAGCCGTGATCTGCGATTGCCAGGGAGAGGTTTCGGCAAAAATCGAAATACCGTTGCTTGAAAAGCATGTCCGTGAGCTTGAATCGGTTGAACACATCGAACATGTGCCTGCATTATGCAGTGAAGCATATCTGCCTGCGGTATTTGAATCTTTTGTGCAAAAAGGGGTGGAGGCAATACTTTTCATAGCCTGCTCCCCGAGATCATCCCTGAAGTTTCCCGAGCAGCGGATTCAATCTTTAATCAACCTGTACGGTTTTGATAAATCCATGTTTGAAGCAGCCAATATCCGGGAGCAGGTAGCCTGGATGTACGAGAGAGGGGAAGAATCGTTCGGCAAGGCCCTGGACCAGGTTAGAATGGCCCATGCAGCGCTGCTTAATGCCGTTCCCTCCCTGCAGGATGTCGGCCTGGAGCAGAAAGTCCTGGTGGCGGGCGGAGGGCCGGCCGGCCTGGAAGCTGCAAGAAGCATGGCCCTGGCCGGTATCAGGGCAACACTTGTGGAAAAGAATACATACCTTGGGGGACGTCTGCCCCAGATCCGCATTCTTTTTCAAAGTGAAACCTGGAACGGCAAGTGTCTCAGCCAGTGTGTGGGCCCTGTTCATGCCAACAATACGGTTTGCGAGCCCGGTGTATCCGCTTTTGTGAATTCGTCCATTCAGCAGATCGAAAAACGTAACGGCAATTTTCATGCAGTCATTAAAAAAGGACCGGAGTATGTGGACCCGGACAAGTGTATATCCTGCGGTAAATGCGCCGAAGTCTGCCCGGAGTACACGGTGTCAGGATTTGAAGAAGGGTTGTATACAAGAAAAGCTGTGGACAAGGATTTTCCCATGGCTGTGCCTGATGCGTACAATATTATCAAATCCGCCTGCACTGAATGCGGAGAATGTGTGGCAGTGTGCCCGGCTGATGCAATCGACCTGAATGCAGCAGAGCAGACGTTTGAGGAGAGTTTCGGAGCGGTTTTCCTGAGTACCGGTTTTGATGCGGACAGTACGGACGCTTTCCCGGAGTACGGTGGGAAATTGCCGGATGTAGTTACAGGCATGGGATTTGAGCGGGTTATTGACAACGGACTCAAAAGGCCCTCTGATGCAGGGCGGCCCGATCATATCGTATTTGTTTTGTGCGCAGGATCACGAGCCACCGGGGACAAGCTCGCCCAAGGAGTGCCATACTGTTCCAAAACCTGTTGCGCCACCACCATGAAACAGGCCATACAGGTTTCCAATATGATGCCGGAGGCGGAAATCACCATTGTATACTATTACGATATCAGGACATACGAGAGAACATTTGAAGCTTTGTATGACACTGTTAAAAAGATGGGGGTGGAGTTTGTTCAGGGCAACCTTGCCTCCATTGAGGAAAGGGCCGGGTCCGGCCTGACCGTAAGGCTTGAACAGCTGGGCGAACAGAACACCTCTTCCATGGAGGAATACGAGTATGATGAGGAAGGGAAGCTTGAAATAGAGGCGGATATGGTGGTTCTTGCTTCAGCCCAGACACCGAAAAGGGAAAGTTCCGGCCTGGTTGAGCAGCTCAAAATTCCTGTGGATAAAAGCGGCTTTCCCATGGAAAACCAGCCCAGAATATTCAGGCCCACTGAATCCTTTGTGGACCGTGTATTCGTGGCAGGGTCTGCAAGCGGTCCCAAGGTGGTTCAGCAGGCAGTGGAGCAGGGAAGGGCGGCAGCCATGAATCTCGTACCGCAGATGCTCAAGAGGAAAAAAAGTGTGAGCGAATTTGCAAGCCGGATTGACCGGGACACTTGCGTGGCCTGCAGGATCTGTGAAACCGTATGCCCCCATGGAGCTGTTTCTCTGACTGACGAGGGA
>JAWLES010000200.1:0-4538 GCA_041685935.1 Desulfobacteraceae bacterium
GGATAAAATATTGTTGAAATGGATGTAAGCGCTTTTGAACATAGGAACGGTATCGGCGCATGAATTTTTATTGAACAGCAGGAGCGAAAGCAGGCGTATGGAAACATTTGCAGACAAAGTGGTAGTGGTAACCGGAGCCTCGGAAGGAATCGGGCGTGCATTATGCCTGAAGTTTGCAGAGCACGCACCAAGGCTTGTAATGGCCGCCAGGAACGAAGACAGGCTGAATGAACTGAAAGAGCAGGTGGAGATCCTTGGTGCCAAAGCTTTGGCAGTGCCTGCGGATCTGACCCGGCAGGATGCCTGTAGAAATCTTGTGGAAACCGCGGTTTCGGAATACGGTGGTATCGACGTTTTGGTCAATAACGCCGGCCGGACCATGTGGACTCCTTTTGAGGATATTGAAGATCTTTCAGTCTTTAAGAAGATTATGGATCTGAATTATCTGGGCAGTGTGTATTGCACCTGGTATGCTCTTGCGTACCTTAAAAAGAGCAAAGGGAGAATCGTCGGGGTGTCCAGTGTTGCAGGGCTCAACGGTGTTCCGTCCCGCACTGCTTACGCAGCGAGTAAACATGCAATGTTCGGTTTTTTTGATTCCCTGCGAATCGAGCTTACACATACAGGTGTTTCCGTAACAATGATCGCTCCTGATTTTGTTGAATCCGAAATCCATAAGCGGGCGCTCGACAGTAAAGGGAATCCTCTCGGGAAAAGTCCGGTTCACTATTCAAAGACAATGACGGCTGACCAGTGCGCCGCCTTGATGTTGAAAGCGATTGAAAAACGTGACAGGTGCCTTGTCCCCTCTTTGCGCGGGAAAATAGGGCGCTGGCTGAAACTTGTGTCCCCGTCCCTGGTTGACGGTATTGCTGCAAAAGCGATCAGAAAAGCACGGTAAATGAGCTTGAAAAGGTGGCGGATACTTGATCCGGTAAAATCCGGCTTTTGTTAAAAGAGGATTCTGCATGCCTGAAAGAAAAAACAATCAAATTAAAATGGTTACAAAAACAAAAAGGGCTTTCAGGCCCGAAAGCCGAAAACCCTTTGAATTCTTGGTGCCCAGGAACAGATTTGAACTGCTGACACGGGGATTTTCAGTCCCCTGCTCTACCGCCTGAGCTACCTGGGCTCAAAATGCAGAAAGGAATATATGCTTTTTTAAAGGCAGTGTCAAGCAAAAATTGAAAAATCCGGCTACAGGTCTCCGAAGATGTGCTGGATTAATGTGCAGGCTGCAGTGGCGGCGGTTTCAGCCCTCAGGATACGGGGGCCCATAAGATAGGGGCGGAATCCTAATTTTTGGACTGTTTCAATTTCATTATCTGAAAATCCTCCTTCAGGCCCGATCATGACCGCGATTTTTCTTATATTCAGGTGTTTGAATTCTTCAAGTTCCGGGGAAGAGGATGAAGCGTTCTCCTGGAAGACGATCTTAAGATCGAAATCAGCGGCTGATTCTGCCAGCTCGGTGATCGACACCGGAGAGCCGATTTCGGGAGCCATGCTTCGCCTGCACTGTTTGAGCGCCTCTCTGGAAATGGTTTCCCATCGCCTGATTCTGCCTGCTGCTTTTTCGGCATTCGGAACAGCCACCGCACGTTCGCACTTAAGAGGAATCCAATCACTGATCCCAAGTTCGGTAAGATGGCGGACAAGGGTGTCCATTTTTCGATCCTTGAGCATTCCCTGGAAAACGGTGATGCTGAGCGGGGATTCGGTTGATGAGCCTGCTGTCTCCCTGATCATAACCTTGACTGCCTGCTTTGATATTTCAAGGATTTCACCTTTGAAGTCGGTGCCTTGTCCGTCGGTTAGATCAATCATATCTCCGGGTTTCATCCGCAAAACTTTAGAAATGTGTTTTGCGTCCTGGCCGGAAATGATTGTTGTATTGTCCAGGCTGTCCGTGTCTGAGATGAAAAATTTCTGCATGGCACGGCAATCATACCTGAAACCGGGAAATTTGTAAATATTTCACCTGTTTTATTCATCTTGACACTCTGTTTCGGCTTTGATAAATTATGCCATTTAAACCGATAGCTTTTAATGTTGCTCACGGGAGGATGTATGAATGACCGGGCGGATTCAAACGAATCTTTGGATGATCAGGAAGATCTGATTGAGCTGACTGATGTTGTTGAACAGGGTTCTGATGAAGAGGTGTTCGACCTCACGGACAAGGTTGAGGATGAAGATACCGGGGATGCCGCGATAGAGCCGGATGAATTTGAAAAGCAAGGCGGCCCGGAAATTGAAATCAGTGACGACAGAATCGAGGCCGCCCTTGAACGGCTGATCGAAGAAAAAGTCGGCGAAAGGATCGAATCCGTTCTGTATGAAGTCATGGAGCGCGTTATGCAAAAGGAAATAGAACAGATCAAATCCAGTCTCCAAAAGGACCTGGATGATATTTCCTGACAGGTACCTTGTTGGAAAACTGATCAAAATTAAAATATGGAACAGGGGATTACTTTTGATCCCCTTTTTTAATTCAGATGGAGTTTCAGGAGTATATATATGAACGACGGCCTGCTTGAAAAAAGTTATGATCCCACCGGAATTGAGGAAAAGTGGTATCGTTACTGGGAGAACCATAATTTTTTTACAGCCTCTGAAACAAGTGAGGCAAAACCGTATTCAATCGTGATCCCTCCGCCCAATGTAACAGGCGTGCTGCACATGGGGCATGCCCTGAACATAACCATTCAGGACATCGTGTGCCGTTTCAGGCGGCTTTCCGGTGACAATGTGCTGTGGATGCCCGGAACGGACCATGCCGGAATTGCAACCCAGAACGTTGTTGAAAAGGATCTTGCCGCAAAAGGCAGGACAAGGGACGAACTGGGAAGGGAGGAGTTCGTCAGGGCTGTCTGGAACTGGCGCGAGGTATCCGGCGGCGCCATCATCAACCAGCTTAAAAGGCTTGGTGCTTCCTGCGACTGGAGCCGCGAGCGTTTCACCATGGATGACGGACTTTCAGACGCTGTAAGGAAAGTTTTTGTCCGGCTTTACAAGGAAGGGCTGATATATGAAGATCAGTACATAATAAACTGGTGTCCAAGGTGTAAAACCGCACTGGCCGACCTGGAAGTCGAGTATGAAGAAACGGACAGCCTCCTGTACCATATCAGGTATCCATTTAAACCGAAGGGCAAGGCCGGCCTGGTTGTGGCCACCACAAGACCTGAAACCATGTTCGGTGATACTGCCGTGGCTGTCAACCCGGATGACACGCGGTTCAGTGATCTTGAACATGACAGCATCCACCTTCCGCTCACCGGCAAAGTCATCCCCATCATAAGAGATGCGTACGTGGATATGGAATTCGGCACAGGCGCCCTCAAGGTGACCCCGGCCCATGATCCCAACGATTTCACCCTGGGAGAGAAGCATGGCCTGGAGCGGGTCAAGGTGATTGACGAGTCCGGCTGTATGACGAAGGATGCCGGCCCTTACCAGGGGCTTGAGCGGTTCAAGTGCCGGGAGCAGGCTGTGGCTGAGCTTGAAAAACAGGGACTTCTGGTGAAAAAGGTTCCCCTGAAGAACAGTGTGGGCGAATGTTACAGGTGCAAGACCGTTGTTGAGCCTTTTCTGTCCAAGCAATGGTTCGTCCGTGTCGGCCCGCTTGCGGAAAAAGCCATGGAGGCGGTGAAACAGGGGGACACCAGGATCGTTCCAAAAAACTGGGAAAAGACCTATTTTGAATGGCTTGAAAATATCAGGGACTGGTGTATATCCAGGCAGATCTGGTGGGGGCACAGGATCCCGGCCTGGAAATGCCGTTCCTGCGGCGCGAACACGGTTGAAGAGCATGACCCGGCCCAATGCGGTGAGTGCGGGTCACCGGATATTTACCAGGAGACCGATGTGCTGGATACCTGGTTTTCGAGTGCGTTATGGCCGTTTTCCACCATGGGATGGCCGCAGGAGACAAAACTTCTGAATACATTTTATCCCACCAATCTTCTGGTGACAGGTTTTGATATTCTGTTTTTCTGGGTGGCCAGAATGATGATGATGGGGATTCATTTCATGAAGGAGGTTCCGTTCAGGGATGTGTATATCCATGCGCTTGTAAGGGACGAGGACGGCAAGAAGATGAGCAAGTCCAAGGGAAACGTGATAGATCCCATCAAGGTCATCGAAACCTATGGCTCGGATGCCTTCAGATTTACCCTTGCAGCGTTTGCAGCCCAGGGAAGGGATGTCAAGATGTCCGAGAACAGGGTGGAGGGATACCGCAATTTTGTGAACAAGCTCTGGAATGCAGCCCGGTTCGCCTTGATGCATATTGAAAATGAGCGGGACGGATTTGATTATGAAAACTTTTCGGATCTTGAAAAATGGATACTGTCCAGGACTGCGGCAACCGCCGGGGAGGTTAAGGAAGGAATAGACGGTTATCGGTTCAACGAGGCTGCCGCAAGTATTTACCAGTTTGTATGGCATGAATTCTGTGACTGGTATCTTGAGGCGTGCAAGCCTGCGTTGTACGAAAAAGAGGGTGTACACAGGAGGGATGCGGTCCGGGATGT
>JAWLES010000201.1:0-4534 GCA_041685935.1 Desulfobacteraceae bacterium
AATAAATTCCTCCCGCTCTTTTTCCGACAGGGACTCAAGGTAGCTCCGCTGCTGCTCGGCTGTCATCTGGTCAAACCTGGGTTCTTTTTCCTCTTCAAGGAGTTCCATGTCCTCGGACCCCGGGAGGGCTCCTTCTTCAACACTTTCCCTTATATCTTTCACCGTTTTGATTATAGGTCTTATTATAAAGAGGAACAATAAAACAACAAGAAGAACATTGGCAATGGTCCTGCCGTATTCCTTCTGAACCTGGCGCCAGCCCTCCACCTTCTTTTCAGGTTTTTCCATTTCCTCAATGGAGGCAAACGGAAAGGTTTCCACCGAAACCTGGTCCTCACGGATTTCGTTAAATCCCATGGCCTTGACCACAATGTCCCTGAACTGCTGCATCTCCTCCTGGTCCCTCGGGACGTAGACACGCTCTGCACTGCCCTGCTCATTGGTTTCGTATTCATACTTTCCGTCAACCACTGCAGCCACTGACAGCCTTTCAATAACCGACATCGGCTTTTCCGTGCTCCTGACCCGTTTGCTGATTTCATAGTTCACAGTATCAGCATTTTTGCTGACAACCTCGTCACCCTCGCCGCCTTCTCTGCCGCCGGGCGGGACCACCGGGTTGACACTTGAGGGTTCGTTTTCCGGCCCCTCCTTTGTGACCTTCTCTGATTTCTGCTGCCTGCTCCTGATAAACTCGGTCTCCCTTTCAAAGGGATCATAAATTTCCTCGTTCACATCATTCTTGCTGAAATCCATCTCCGTGGTCACCCGCACTATGGCCCTGTCTTTTCCAACGATACGCTCCAGCATTGTCTGAATGCGCCGGGCAAGATTTTCCTCGTACCTAACCTTGTACTTGTACTGGCTGTCTGCCAGGTTTTCAGCCTCGATTCTGGCCTTTTCCGCCTCGGATTTTCCCTCAAACAGAATACGGCCGGCCGTATCCACTATAGTCACAAGTTTCGGGGTAAGATCCTGTATGGAGCTTGCCACCAGGTGAGCCACCGATGCCACCTTGTCCTCGTCAAGTTCCTCGTTGAGTTCAAGAAGAATCGAAGCGGACGGCTCCTTTGTCTCTTCCACAAAAACAGAGTCCTCGGGCATCACTATCATAACCCTGGCGCTTTTTACTTCATCGAACGCGCTGATGGTTCTGGCAAGCTCTCCCTGGATAGCCCGTTTCTTGTTGATTTTCTGCACAAATTCAGTGGTTCCGAATTCGGTCCTGTCAAAAATTTCATACCCGACTCCTCCCCCTTTGGGGATACCTTCCCGGGCCATGGTCAGCCTTACGTCGTAAACCTGGTCCCTGGGAACCAGTATTGTGGTGCCGTCTCCGCTCAGCCTGTACGGTGTATTGTTCTCCTTCAGTTTTTCCACAACCGCACCGGCATCCTCCCGGGAAAGCGAACTGTACGCCGCTTCGAACCGGGTCTTGTTGGCCCAGATAAACATGGTTACAAACCCTGACAGGACAATCAGCGCAATGCACCCCAGGGCGATTTTCCTGTAAAGCGGCATTTCCCGGAAAAGGTTGAGTATTCTTTCAATGACCGGATTCATATGAACCCCTTGCTCCTGGTAAAACGGTTAACAAACCCCGGTTTTTAAACCGGCATATTAATGATTTCCTTGTAAGCTTCCATGACTTTTCCCCGCACCGTTGTCAAAAGGCGCAAAGATGTATCCGCCTTGGAGCCGGCGATCATACCCTCGTGGATGCCCATCTCGCCCTTTATCACCTTCTGTGCTGAATCGTTTGCAATATGCTGTTTGTCGTTCACGTCCGAGACCGCCTCTTTTATCCGCTGGGCGAATGTGGGATCTCTTCTCTGCAGCCGGTTCGGAATCGGCTCGGTCATGATGGATATTTTATCCGTTCCGTCGATGCGTGTCATTCAGACCTCCCTTGTAATTACTTGCCTATTTCCAAAGCTTTCATAATCATGCTCTTGGTGTTGGACATTGCGGTTACGCTCGCCTCGTAAGATCTTCTGGCCACCATCATGTCTGTAATCTCGGTCAGATGATCAACATTCGGCATAGCCACATAGCCGGTCACAGGATCAGCATCAGGATGCGCGGGATTATGTACGAGCCGGAAATCCTCCTGGGATTTGACGATTTCACCCACGTTCACTCCGGTTCCCTTGTCCGTATCTATCTCCTCTTCAAACTCGATTTCGGAAAACCTGATGTCTCCGACCTGTTCTGCAGACTCCTTCTGTTCCAGCACGCTTTTGAATTTCTCAATCTCCTGTCCTTCGAAAACAAGCATCTTGCGCCTGTAAGGTCCGCCCTCTTCGGTGCGGGTGGTATCGACATTGGCAAGATTTTCCGAAATCACATTCATCTTGGTGCGATGAGCGTCAAGCCCTGTGGCACTGATTTTCATTGCATTCAAAAGATCCATTGTTTATCTGCCTCCTTCGGTTATGGCGTATTTGAGCTTGTCAAGCTTTCTGAGCAAAAGCTCGGATGTGCTCCGGTATTTGATATTATTTTCCACAAGATTCGTCATTTCACTGTCTATATTCACCGAATCAAGATGGTAAGTATCAACATCTTCGCTGTTTTGCCCTTCAAGGTAGGATCCTTTAGCATCAACACCGGAAAGGTGTTTTTCATTGGTGCGGGACATGGTTTCAGGCTCTTTTCCGGCCATGGCCTTTTCAAGGTTTTTCCTGAAATCCAGGTCTTCGGGTTTGTATCCCACGGTATCCATGTTCGCAATGTTACCGGTAATCAGATTGTGGCGCCTGGAAGATATGTCCAGGGATTTGGTCATCATCTGAAAGGTTTCTCCGAACAGTCTTGAATCCGTCATATTCTCCCTCAATATAAATAGCTGATTCATTGCATAAACTCTCTTGGCAAATTTGAGAATGCAATTTACGTGCCTGAATATTTACTCTTTGCTGTTCCGGTATTCGTTGAGTTTGTTTCTGAGGGTTCGGACGCTGATTCCGAGAATTCTGGCGGCATGGGTGCGGTTGCCCTCTGTTTTGTCGAGGGTGTGGTAAATCATTTTCTGCTCCATTTCCTTTAAAGAGCCGGATTCATTCCCTGAGGCAGGTTCCGGGTGCGCTTCGGGCACATCCGGAGGCGTGTCCACGTATCCGGCATCGCCCATGAGCAGATCCCTCGGTTTTATTGCATCCCCGTCCGCAAGAAGAACCGCTCTGTGTATGATGTTTTCCAGCTCCCGGATGTTGCCCGGATATTCCTGGGCCTTTAATACGGACAGAGCCTCATTCGTCAGTCTCTTGACACTTCTGCCGTCAATTTTACTATACTTTTTCACAAAATAACTGCAAAGGGGTTCAATGTCCCGGACCCGCTGCTTCAGAGGGGGTATGACCAGCGGAATGGTATTGAGCCGGTAGTACAGATCCTCCCGGAAATCACCGCTTTCAATGGCCTGCCTGATTTCCCGGTTGGTGGTGGCGATGATCCTTACATCCACATCCACTGGCCGGCTTCCCCCCACCCGGTCGATCTGCTTTTCCTGGAGCACGCGCAACAGTTTCGCCTGGAGATGCACCTGCATTTCCGTTATTTCATCAAGAAACAGCGTCCCCTTGTGGGCCAGTTCAAACTTGCCCGCCTTTCTGGATATCGCCCCGGTAAAAGCCCCTTTTTCATGACCGAACAATTCGCTTTCAAGCAGGTTTTCCGGCAGTGCGGCACAGTTGACTGCCACAAAAGGCATTCTGCTCCTGTTGCTCTGCTCATGGATATACTTGGCGAAAAGTTCCTTTCCGGTACCTGATTCGCCCTGGATCAAAACCGAGGCGCTGGAATCAGAGACTTTCGATGCAAGCTTCATCAGCTGATGCATTTCCGGGTCATCCGTGACAATCCTGACTTTCCGGCTTTTTTCTTCAGTACGGCTTTGGTCCGGCTCAAGCGATTTCTTTTTTGAAACCACCTTTTTCAGGTAAAGCTCGATCTGTTCCTTCTCCACCGGCTTGATCAGGTAATCAAGCGCTCCCTGCCGGACCACTTCCACTGCATCCTCCACCACGGGATCGGCGGACAGAAACAGGATTTCGCAGGAAGGGCTCTCGTTTTTGACGCTCTGAAGAAACTCAAAAGGTGAGAAATCCGGTAAAGCCATGTCTGCAATCACCATGTCCGGCTCCACCTTCAGACACGATTTGACTGCTTTGGAACCGTCAGGCAGGGCTTCCGCATGGAATCCCATGCTTTCGGCAATCCTGGTATATTCCATCCGTTCTTTGGGGTTTTCCTGTAAAATCAAGACTCTGTGGCCGACCATTCCCAAACCCCTGACAACCTATGATTTTTTGACATCTTCAGCAAGTTCCAGTGTGGAAAGGCGCTGTGCTGCAAGTCGTCCCCATACGGAATCATACCGGTCCGCCACTTCCCTGAATATTTCTCTTGCCTCCTTGAGGGCATTGCTCTTTTGATAGGCATCAGCAAGCATAAACTTCAGATTCGCTTCCTGGTCCCTGGTATCGGAAAAGTTAAGAGCCCTGGAGTAGGAATCAGCCGCCTTGACAAACAC
>JAWLES010000202.1:0-4534 GCA_041685935.1 Desulfobacteraceae bacterium
ATTAATGAGGAGGACCGGGAAATTTTTAAAAGGAAAGGTTTCAAGTACGAAAAACTATGCGGTATCAGCCAGACGAAAGGGAAGCATTCGTTCAATGCCTTTTTTCTCGAGCTTTTGCCGGGCAACAGCAGGGGGAATTTTCATGAAGGACACATGGGCCGTGAACTTGGAATCGTTGTTTCGGGCTGCGCTGAATTGATTTACGGAGAAAAGAAATATGAACTGAAAAAAGGGGACTCCATCTCCTTTTTTTCCCAGATTCCCCATGTGCTTAAAAATTCCGGCACCGCTAAATTCCAGGCATACTGGATCGTAACACCGGCTGACGGGGAAGACTATTTCGGAGAAAACGGGAACGATTAATCATTAAGGAGAAACCAATGGGGCAGACCATTACACAGAAAATTTTTTCCTCGCACCTTGTGGACAAACCGTTTGAAGATGTCAGCGTTCTGTCCCTGGACCGGGTATTTTGCCATGAAATCACCACACCAGTTGCAATTAACGATCTTGTCAGGAAAAACAAGGATCGAATTTTTGATCCGGATAAAATCAAGGCTGTTATTGACCATGTGAGTCCTGCCAAAGACTCCAAAACCGCCGCCCAGGGCAAAATCATGCGGGACTGGGCAGCCCGCCACAAGATCAGGGATTTTTTCGATATCGGCCGCAACGGAGTCTGCCACGCACTCTTCCCTGAAAAAGGCTTTGTAAGGCCCGGTTTCACCATTATAATGGGAGATTCTCATACCTGTACCCATGGGGCTTTCGGAGCATTTGCCGCCGGAGTCGGGACCACTGACCTGGAAGTGGGCATTTTGAAAGGGGTTTGTGCCTTCAAGGACCCCGGAACCATAAAAATATCCGTGAACGGAAAGCTTAAGCCAGGGGTATTTGCCAAAGATCTTGTTCTGGCCGTAATCCGGGAGCTGACGGTCAACGGGGCCACCAACCACGTGCTTGAATTCGAAGGGGAGGCTGTGGAAAGGATGAGCATGGAGGAGCGGATGACTCTGTGCAACATGGCTGTGGAAGCAGGAGCAACCTGCGGCATCTGTAAACCTGATACCACCACCGTGGACTACTTGTGGGAGTTTATTAAGGATGATTTTTCTTCCAGACGGGCAGCTCTTGACTCTTTTTCCGTGTATCTGCCTGATGCGGATGCCGAATACAGCAGAGTCGTTCAGATTGATGCAGGCTCCCTCGAGCCCATGGTTACTTTCGGATACAAGCCTGACAATGTTGTTCCGGTTTCCGAAATGGAGGGAGAGAAAGTGGATCAGGTGTATATAGGCTCCTGCACCAACGGCAGGATAGAGGATCTGCGTGTTGCAGCCGGAGTTATAGGTAACAAAACGGTTTCCGGCTCGCTCAGGGCAATTGTTTCTCCCGCTACCCCAGAGGTTTACAAAAGAGCACTAAAAGAGGGAATTCTGCAAACTTTCATGGATGCGGGATTCTGTGTTACAAATCCCACCTGCGGAGCGTGCCTTGGCATGAGCAACGGCGTCCTTGCCCGGGGGGAGGTCGCAGCTGCCACCACCAACCGCAACTTTAACGGCAGGATGGGCAAGGGAGGCATGGTCCATTTAATGAGCCCTGCCACGGCTGCGGCAACTGCACTCAAAGGTGTGATTTCAAATTCCGAACTTTTTTCAACTCAACGGAGCTTGTCATGAAAAATTTTTCCGGCAAAGTCCTTTTCCTGGACCGTTCTGATATTAATACCGACGAAATTATCCCGGCCAAGTATCTTACAGAGCCGGACAAGGAAAACCTGGGCCCGTATCTCCTGGAAGATCTTGAACTCAGCGGGTTTGACAGGGCTTTTGATCTTGTAAACAGATCCGTTATTATCACAAGGGCCAACTTCGGATGCGGATCATCAAGGGAGCATGCTCCCTGGGCACTTGAGATAAACGGGTTTAATCTTGTGATAGCTGAAAGTTTTGCCCGCATTTTCAGGCAGAACATGTTCAACTGCGGCATGCTTGCCGTGGAACTTTCCAAAGGGGATATTGACAGGATTTTCAAAAAATACGGCGACAGTGATTCCTACGTTTCCGTGGATGTGGATGACTGCGTTCTTTCCATTTCAGGGGCCGGAACAAATGCTACTTTTGAATTCCATCTTTCCGGGTTTGACAAAGAGCTTGTAAAAGCCGGAGGCTGGGTTGAATATGCTGATTCCCGGTACTGAAGTCCCATCATTTTTTTTCCTTGAAAACAAGCTTGTTGGTGGTTGAACCACCTGCCTTTGTTTTTTCCCGAATACGCAGCGGACCGTATTCCTTTTCCGCAGCCGCCCTGGAATAAACCCCTTTGAACGCCGTTCCCGGCTTTACCCGGACCCGGATGTTTATTTCCGCTTTTCCCGGCTGTTTCTGCGCCCATTTGAACATGCATAACCGGTCCCGCTCCAGCTCGGCAACACTCTTTTCCACTGAAGGTGACAGCTTTGCCAGCTGACTTTCAATACGCTCTTTTTCCTGTTCTTCAGCCTTTTTTTCCTGGTTCATCAATTTAAGGGAGCTGATAATCGATGCCAGTTTGGACTCAAGGTCCCTCAATATCCCGTCGGCCCTGTCGCTGTCCGCAGATTGTGAATACAGCTCCTTTTCAATTTTAATTTTCTTTTTTTCCGTTCTGTCATGGAATTTTTTCAACTCCTGCATTTTCTTGAAAACATCTTCCGCATTAAGGTTTTTTTCCTCTTTTTTTACCCTTAACGTATCTATTTCCTCTTTTAATGTTTCTATTTTTTCATCAATCCTGCCTGATCTTCGGATCACCAGATCATCCCTTCCTGCGCACAGGGTACAGCTTTCCGTGACGTCACTTCCAACAGCCCCCACATCAATTCCCTGTCCCGCTGAAACATAAGACGCCAGCATCCTTGCCTTCCCTGCTTCCAGCTTTCCTCCGATCCGGATGGTTGAATCGATAATCTCGTTTTCAACCGTCACATCTCCGAATGTCTCTATGACTGAGTTGTGTATATAGCGGGCCCTGATATTCCCCTGTGCTCTGATAAAGGCACCGGTAATTCCGATCTCCGTGGTTATATCTCCTGTTGCTTTCAGATCTGTACCCCTGATTTCACCTGACGTCACTGAGCCCGCTTTTACAGGAAAAGCATCTGAAAGGACTCCCCTTACACTGATATCAGCCCACTTTTCAATAGGGCCTGTTCTCATATCAGCATCTTCCATGATATGAACAGCCGGATGAACGAATATCCTTTTTTCAACAGTCAGGGCAGGCACCCCGGTTTTTGCTGCAAACACCTTTTCCATGTTTTCAGAAAACCTTGCCCCTGAGGCCGGTCTTAACAGGGGAGCCGGTCTGACGGTCTTTACACTTTCCACAAAATTTCCATACACATCTTTGCCAAGGATATTCTTTTCCGCCAGTTTCAGTTCCGCAAGGGCCTCTCCCTTTTTCACACGAGATTTGGGCGCGTTTCCTTTTTTGTGTTCAAAATGGTACAGAATCACCCTGTCCGTCTCTTCCACCGGAAAGTCTCCACAGGCCACAGGGAAACCCGGCATGCCCGACTCCAGGAAACACTGAACCACCGAGTCGGCGAATACTCCATGAACAATTCCCTTCCTGGACATCAAATCTTTAATGTCCTGTAAAACCAGGGGCTTTCCGCTTTTTTGATTGATATCGGCCCTGGCTGCCATTCCTGTTTCACAAACCTCGATTTCAACCCTCTTTTTATCAGAATAAGTTTCTTCCGCAACATCTGTCCGGATACTCTCCACTATCAGGTTTTGCTGATCTTCCGTCAGGATTCCCCATTTTACAAGTATCTCTCCGATACGTGGAACAGGCCTTTTCCTTTCAAATTCTTTTCTCTGTTTTTTTTCCGCTGCTGAAAGTTGAGAAAGAGTGGCAAGACCTTTTTCCAGCACCCTTTCGACAAAATCCGAATCCTGTTTCCGTATCCGGAAAAACTCTTTTTCATCCAGCAGATCCATACCGGTTTCTTCTTTTACTGATGCCTCCTGTGCGGACTCTGCCTGCGGACCGTTATTGTTTTCCATCATTTCTTCGGCACGATTTTCAACCGATTTTTGCTCTGCAACAATCTCATCTCGCTGCCTGGCTGTGAGTGTGCCGTTTTCAACAAGGATATCCCCGATTCTTTTTTTCAGCTTCGCCCGCTTGAACTCCCGGCGCTGATATTCAAGCGCCCTGTCGACCTCTGCTTTCTCTGCATACCCCTTTTCAACTGCAATTTTCCCAAACTGCTCCCCTCTCTTTCGAATGATATAATAATCCTGGATCAGTTTAAGAAGCCCCACCTGATATTCGGTTGCTATTTTTCTGCTTACCATGATCCTGTTGATCGGGATTGTTCCCTGGTGTTCCACATAAATTCGATTGATACGGTCAAGGTCTGATTTTTTTATGGTCCCGTATCTGAATGCAAGGTCCGCAACCGATGGTATGTTTTCCTGGACCGGTGTCAATTTTCAAACCTTTCTGTAAAGTGTTCAGTTTTTTTCATGGAGTATTCCGT
>JAWLES010000203.1:0-4483 GCA_041685935.1 Desulfobacteraceae bacterium
CAGTATCTTCCCGGGGTTCCTCGGGTTCCCTGTTTGTGGCCGGAGCAGCAGGGTCGGGTCTGTCAGGTTCGGACACTGCATCAGAGTCAGGGGCTTTTGCCGGTTCCTGATGATTTTCTGAAACTTCCTGCCCGGACCGGTCTGAACCGTGTTCACGAGGGTTTGAAGCAGCAGGGCTCCCTTCAGGATTCACGGTTTCGATTCTTTGCGCCAGAAGATCGAGTTTGCTGATGATTTCATCCACGTCCGCGCCCCGGCCAACCTGCAGCAGTTTTAAAAGAATCATTTCCACGGCGGTTCTTGTATGAAACGCGTATTTGACCGTGGACTCTTCTTTGAGCAGGATTTGAAGAAGCTGGTTCAGATAGTTTGCAGTGGTACTGGATACGATCCCGGCGGCAGCCTCTTTTTCATGGCCGGGCATGTTCACGGCCGTGGTTTCTTTTCCGCAGATCCTGATGACGCACAGATCCCTGAGGTGGTTGGTCAGATCTGTGTAGAATTTTTTCAGATCAACCCCGCCCTCGTTCATTTTTTCGATGTACCTGATGACGCCGGCACCGTCAGATCGGATAACTGCATCCGTGATTCCGGAGGTTATGTTCCGGTCAACCACGCCCAGGTTTTCAAGAACGGATTCGTACCTGATCTCACCCCCTGGCGAGGCAGCTAGAACCCGGTCCAGAAGGCTCAGTGAATCCCGGACCGATCCGTCCGACTCCATCGCAATCACTTCCGCACTCGGCCCGTCAATTGTGTATCCCTCCTTTTGGCAAAGTGAAACGATGTTCCCGGTGAGGTCATCCATGGGGATTCTTTTCAGGTCATGCTTCTGGCACCTTGACAGGATGGTTGCAGGGATTTTGCGGAACTCGGTGGTGGCGAATACAAACAGGACATGTGCGGGCGGCTCTTCAAGGGTTTTAAGAAGTGCGTTGAAAGCCTGGGTGCTGAGCATGTGCACTTCGTCAATTATATAGATCTTATACCGTAAAGCAGAGGGCATATAGGCGACGTTTTCGCGAAGGTCCCTTATCTGGTCTACGCTGTTGTTGGAGGCTCCGTCGATTTCAAATACATCAGAGGAGTTTCCAGCCGTGATTTCCCTGCATGCAGTGCAGGCGTTGCAGGGGATCGGCGAAGGTCCCTGGACGCAGTTTACAGCTTTGGCGAAAATTCTGGCCGTGGTTGTCTTGCCGGTTCCTCTGGGCCCGGACAGAAGAACGGCATGGGCCACCCGGTTGTATTCGATTGCATTGGCCAGTGTCCGGGTAACATGAGACTGCCCGATTATTTCTTCGAAAGTCTGCGGCCTGTATTTTAGTGCAAGAACCTGGTATGCCATTTTTCCGGTATGAATAAGTGGCGGAGAGAGAGGGATTCGAACCCTCGGTACCGTGTTACGGTACACGCGCTTTCCAGGCGCGCACCTTCAGCCACTCGGTCATCTCTCCTGATTATTTATTGATGCTGGGGTAATATATGTTTTTTCCTGTTTTGTCAAGATGAAAACATCTGTTTTACCTCACCTGTCCATTCATTTTGCTCATTGTATATAAAAAGGGGAGGGGAGACTTTGGGAAAACCGGCCCCGCCTTTTATTCCGGATACAATCACCAGTTTTGCAGAATCATGCCTTCTCGGATGCACAAACCTGATCATGGCGGGCTTTATGCCGCAGGTTTCCATGATGACCATAATTTCCGCGGTACGTTCGGCAGGAAAAATAATGCAGACGGTCCCTCCGGCTGAGAGAAGGTTTCCTGACTGCAGCAGCATGTCTTTCAGTGTAAGCTCGATTTCGTGTTTTGCAACCGCTTTCTGCCTGGAAGGGTTCAGCCTGCCGCTGTTTTTCTTTTTAAATGGAGGATTGGAGACGATCATGTCCACAGGGCCGGAAAGATCGTGCAGGGTCAGTTCCCTTGCATCCCTGTTTAGAATCGTGATCCGGCCTTCCACCCGGTTGGCATCGATATTGCGCCGGGCGATCCGGGCAAGCTCCGGCTGGATTTCCACCCCTGTGACATGGACGCCGGAATTCCGCCGGGCCAGAAGCAGGGGAATGATCCCGGAACCGCATCCGATGTCCAGAATCCTTTGATTTCCCTCCGGCTCCACATGCCGGCAGAGGAAAAACGGGTCCATTGACACCCTGTACCCGGTTTCGGGCTGAAACAGCTTGATTTTCCCGTCAAGGAAGTAATCAGTTGTGCAGTTTTGCAATTTTAAACCTGATGCTTTTCACAAGCTCTTTTCCCAGGAGTCTGTTGAGCTTGGACCGGATGTCTTTTTCAAGAAACCTGAGCTGCTGCATCCATACGCTGCTGGAGACATTCACGATCAGGGTTCCCTTGTTGAAAGCCCCCGGCTTTGCGTTTCCTGATACGGCAGGGCCTACGGCTTCATCCCAGTGTTCCCAGATTCCGGTCATTTCCATGTCTCCGGCCGGCCGGTACTCTGAAAGGGCTTTTTCAAGTATGCTGCCGATGTGGACAAGGTCGGTTTTACTGTTTTTATGATTCATATCAGTCCAGTACTTTATGCGGTTTCCGGATTTGCCTGAACCGGAATTTTTTTGTCCGGGTACCTGCACATGTCGTAAACAGGGCACTCACCGCACTTCGGTGAGACAGGCCTGCAGATCACCTGTCCGAAGGCCACCAGGAGCCGGTTGTACTCCTCCCAGTGTTTCAGCGGCAGTTTTTCCCGAAGCGCTGTTTCTGTCTTTTCGGCATTGCCTGTGCTGATGTAACCGATCCGGTTGCTGATCCTGTGCACATGGGTGTCCACGCAGATTCCGGGTTTGCCGAAGGCCTCCACAAGAACAAGGTTGGCTGTTTTTCGCCCCACTCCGGGCAGTTCAAGCAGTTTTTCCATTGTGTCGGGCACTTTTCCGTCATATTCCTGCAGCAAAATACGGCTGATCTCCCGGATGCGTTTTGACTTGGTCGGGGAGAAGCCTGCAGGATGGATGAGTTTTTCAATTTCACGTGCATCCAGCCCGACCATTTCCCCGGGTGTCTGAACCCGGCTGAAAAGTCTCTTTGTGGCCTCAAGCGTGACCTGGTCCTTTGTCCGCAGCGAGATCACCGTGGATATCAGGATCTGGAAAGGAGTGGACCTGGTGCTTGCAATCAGTGTGACAACCGGAGCTTTCCACTTTGGATACTCCTGCCTGAGGGTTTCAACAAAACTGGTGACCGGAAAGGTGTCGGGCATGCAGTGTCCCTTTGAATAGAGAGTTTATCAAATTTCAGCCGAAAATTCAGTATAAGGGATAACCGTATCTTTATCAAGGAGGGATCTTCCGGACATCCAAGCCTGTTTTTCAGCACCTTTGCCGGGAACGGACAGGTTTGATTTTTTGTCAAAGAAAGGATCAAGAAAGAGGTTTCTTGTCTGCTCCGGCACTTTGCGGGTTTCATCCAGAGTTTTCCGTACCATGGCTGCAGGGTTCCGGATTGAAAAAGAACTTTTGCTGTTCCGGGTCTGCTATTTGTCCCGTTCCCCGGGGGAAGCTATTGTTTGATGATCAGCCTTTCAGGCATTCCTTTGCCCGGAGCCAAGTCACAGCGAATGCGCCCCCTCAGAAATTTTTTGGCCTGGAATTTTTTTTGCAGTCCCTTGGCATACTGCTCAAATGTACCCAAGACCCTTGCGCATGAAGGATCGTTTTGCCGTACAAGATTTTTTTCAGGGCACAGGGTCAGGGTTTGACCGTCAAAACCGGCATAGACCTTTTTGCTGAAATGAAAACCATCCTCATCCGCCTGGCTGAGTTCCAATTTTAGCACCATGCCCTTGACTATGTCCAGCGCCACAGGTTCAATGCTTCGCCATTCATCCCAAAACCAGGCTTGGGCATTAGTGAGTACACATTGCAATCTGTCACCGTAGCGGGCTTGTTCTCTGCTCGCTTCTTTATCCTTCAGCCACTTTACGGCTTCCGCCTGCCGGGCCCCGGCTTCTGCAGCGCGGCGCTTTTCTTCGGCCTTTTCCAGTTCAGCCTGTTTTTCCCTGGCCCGCAACTGTTCTTGGCCGGTCATGGTCACCCATTTGTTTTCCGGGATATCCAGAGGATATTTAGGGCTGCAGGCGGGCAAACAAAGTAAAAAAAACAACATCAAAATGAGTAACTTGTTCCGCATATCAAATTTTCAGGCTGATTTGTATAAAAAAATCGATCCTTTGACCAACGATCCCTATTTTTCTGCTTGTTTACGATCATATTGTGCTGAAGGCAATCTTAAAAATATTTTCGGTATTAAGAAAGGTGAAAAGAAAATTTTGGAAGAACCTATATTTCGAATGGTTTTTTAATTGTTTATCGGTTTGAAAATTTTTAGCTCGGGGTATATCATGATGCCGAAGAACACAATGTACCGGATAAAATATTGTTGAAATGGATGTAAGCGCTTTTGAACATAGGAACGGTATCGGCGCATGAATTTTTATTGAACAGCAGGAGCGAAAGCAGGCGTAT
>JAWLES010000204.1:0-4473 GCA_041685935.1 Desulfobacteraceae bacterium
AATCTGGAAAACTCGGTTTTCAACGATACGGCCCCCGGATCAAACTCCACTCTTCTCTCCACCGCGTCCAGACTCTCGGAGAGACTCGGACTGAAACCGCATCCCTATGTTGTATCAGCAGCCTGTGCTTCGGCATCCGCAGCAGTGGACAGGGCCAGAAGCCTGATTCAAACGGGTGCTGAACAATCCGTGCTGGTGGCGTCTGCAGACTGTGTAAGCGAATTTGTCTTTTCAGGCTTTTCAGCGCTCATGGCCCTGGACCGGGAACCGGCAAGGCCGTTTGACGAGCACAGAGACGGTCTTACCGCAGGAGAAGCAGCCGGATTCATACTCCTTGAAGCAGGCAGCGATCCTTGTGAAGATGGATTTTATATCACCGGCTCGGGTTTTTCAAGTGACGCCAATCACATGACAGGACCGTGCCGGGACGGTTCAGGTCTTGCCGGAGCAGTCGGCACAGCCCTTGAAAGTGCGGGGCTGAAACCGGGGTCGGTGGATTTCATTGCCGCCCACGGCACCGGCACCAGGTACAACGACGCCATGGAGGTCAAGGCATACAAGTCCGTGTTTGAAACTCCATGCCCCCTGTTTTCACTTAAAGGGGCTGTGGGCCACACCATGGGCAATGCCGGGCTTCTGCAGATCTGCGCAGCCGTGGAAGCCATGAAAAGCAGCACCCTCCCGCCGAGCACCGGCCTTTCAAATGCGGACAAGGAAGCTGCCGGGTGGGTCACGGAGCGCCTGATCCACATGGATTCAAAAAACGCGTTGATCGTTAACGCAGGCTTCGGGGGCATTAACGGCGCCCTTGTGCTGACCGGGAGGACTTGTGAGTGATACTGCAGCATTCATAACCATAGAGGCTGATCTTGATGACGAATCCATGACCCGCCGGTACAAACAAATGCGGGAAGACGGCGTCATCGACAGGCCCGTTAAAAACTTCACCCGGTTCGACACCTCGGGCAAAGTCATTTTCCTTGCTGCGTTTGAACTTTTCAGGAGAATGCCTCCGGGACCGCACGACCCTTCCGGAACCGCGCTGCTTGTTGTGGACCGGGACGGGGCGCTTGAAGCGAATACCCTATATTTTAAAAACTATTTGAAAAACGGCCGGACCATGGCAAGCCCGAACGACTTTATATATACCCTTCCCACCAGTGTCTGTGCCGAGCTCGGCATTTACTTCGGCATACAGGGGCAGCTTCTGTACATGAGTTCCACGGAACCCGATCTGTACGCCTTTGCCGTAGGCCAGGCCCGGAATCTTGTCCTTGAGCCCCGCCACGAGAACGTGCTGATGTTTGTAAACGATAACGACCATATCAAGGCAGCTTATATAACCCGACAATCCGGAGCTTTACATGAAAGTTAGAATCATCTATGCCAAATGGCCCAAACTTCGATTTCAACCCGAGTTCCACCTGCCGCCCCACGGACCTGTGGTGTTTGCCTCGGCCCTTCCCGAGTATGTGGATATCGGTTTCACTGATGAACATGTAACCGAAGTGGACTTTGACGATGACGCAGACATCATTTTCATGTCTGTAATGCTCACCTGCCAGATTCCCAGGGCCTGGGAGATCGCTGATGAGTTCCGGAAAAGGGGGAAAACCGTCATTTTCGGCGGCATCGCAGCCCAGCTCCATGCGGAGGAAACCATGCTGCATGCGGACAGCGTGTTCCTCGGAGAGGCTGAAGGACGCATGGAAACGGTACTGTCGGATTTCAGGAACGGTAATCTCCGGAAAGTGTACAACTTTCACAACATGTTCCCGGACATTTCTCTTGTAAAAACCGCAAGGCGGGACATACTCGACAGGGAGCTCTACAACTTCAGGGGAATCCAGATGGTGGACCTGGTCCACGCTTCCCGGGGCTGCAGGTTCAACTGCTTTCCCTGCTGCACCCCGTATCTCGGCGGCAGGCAGTTCCGGCCCCGGCCCATTGACGCAGTACTGGAAGAGCTTCAATCCATCCCCAACAACCGGATTTTCATGGTGGACAATTCACTTGCCCAGGACGACCAGTGGGAAAAGGACCTTTTCAGGGAAATGGCACCCCTGAAGAAAAAGTGGGTCTCCCATCCCATAAAGGACGACCCGGAAATCCTTAACCTTGCCGCCAAAGCCGGTGCATGGTATGTGTATCAGGCCATCGTGGACACGTCCGATCACATCAGGGACCGTATCAAGCGGTATAAAGACCACGGCATACTGGTGGAAGGAACAATTATTCTGGGATGCGACGCCGTTGGTAAAACCGGGGACCATGATGAAGACCGGATCAAGAGGCTGGTGGATTTTCTTCTTGAAATCGACCTGGACATGGCTGAATTCACAATCCTCACCCCTTTTCCGGGCAGCAGCATCCGCAGGCAGTATGAAAAGGAGAACCGGATTCTCAGCAACGACTGGAAACAATACACCTGTGACAGGGCGGTTTTCCAGCCCAGACGGATGTCGCCTGAAAAACTGGAACAAATGTATGACTACGCCTGGGAAACCTTCTATGCAGAGTCATCCAAAGAGGTCAGAATGGCGAAGCTGTTTCTTGATGTGCTGAAAAAGGAAAAAAAGGACGGCACCTACAAAAGGTATGATCCGAAGATTAAAAAGCGCTGGGGCCGGAAAGACGAGATCAGGGAATGATTTGCCGCAACAGCCGCCCGGATATGCAGAAACCCGGCGGGATGCCGGGAACAGGGGGAACATGAAAATACTGCTGATAGATTCAAACGTGGCCACGTCACCCTACCCGGTTTATCCCCTGGGTATGAGCATGGTTGCAGGCGCTCTGGCAAAGGCAGGCCATGATGTGGTCCAGTTCGATTTTCTCCAGAACGGCAGATCCTTTGAGCAGCTTAGAGCCGAGGTGAAACGGGAGAATCCCGGCATAGTCGGTATTTCCATGCGGAACATCGACAATGTCAACCTCATGAACGAACAAAGGTATATCGGGGTTGTCAAGAGAATAGTAAGCGAGGTCAAAGCTCTCACGGACGCAAAGGTGGTTCTCGGCGGAACCGCGTTTTCCCTTTTGCCCGAGGAGATCCTTCAGCACCTTAAAGCGGATTTCGGGATTGTCGGGGAGGGTGAGAAACTTATGACCGACCTTGTGGAGGCTGTTGAAACAGGCAGAGAGCCTTCCGGTCCCATTCTCAGGGCCGACCCGCACCTTGCCGGAAAACAGATGCACCAGGCCTTGTATGACGGAAAAATCATGGAATGGTACCTTTCCAACGGCTCACTCGCCAATGTCCAGACCAAGCGGGGGTGCCCCCACAGGTGTGTGTACTGCTCCTACCCCGCACTTGAAGGGAAAAAAATCAGGCCCAGGGATGTAAAGGACACAGTGGAGGACATTGAGCGCCTTATTAAAAAGCACGGAACCAGGATGATTTTTTTCACGGACTCCATATTCAACGACGAAGAGGGCTTTTACATCTCCCTTCTCGAGGAGATGGAAAGAAAAAACGTCTCCGTCCCGTGGACCGCTTATATAAAACCGGACCGGATTGAACCGGGTGTGCTGGACCTCATGGTCAAAACAGGTGTACGCGGTGTGGAGCTGGGATCGGACGGGGCGACCGACCGGACACTTAAAGGGCTCGGCAAATCTTTCCGGTTCAGCGACATCGTTGATTGCAACAAAGCCTTTGCAGACAAGGGGATAGCCACCGCCAACTTCTTCATGTTCGGGGGGCCGGGAGAGACTCCTGAAACAGTAACCATGGGCATTGACAACATCATTTCCCTTAAACACACGGTATCGTTCATGTTCATCGGCATCAGGATACTGCCGGGCACCGCCCTTAAAAATCTTTCAGTAAGGCAGAACCTGCTCGACCCGGAAGCGAACCTGCTCGACCCGGTCTACTATATAGCACCGGGCCTTGACAGAACATGGCTTGAAAAAACCATGGAAAAAGGGTTCAAGCCTTACAGGCACTGCGTATTTCCGCCGGATACATACGACAGAAGCGTAAAGTTCCTTCACAAGCTCGGCCACAAGGGACTGATGTGGGACATGCTGATTCCCGGGAAAAGCCGCCCGGAAAGGAGTGTGACATCGTCTTGAGGCAGTACGATACATGGTGTGTCATACCGGTTTACAACAACTCCGGCACCGTTATGAACGTGGTGTCCCGGGTGAAAGAGTTCGGAATCGGGGTTCTGGTGGTGGATGACGGCTCCACTGATGCCGACCTGAGTGTACTGTTCAGCTCAAGGCCGGATATTACCGTGATCCGGCATTCCAAAAACAGAGGCAAGGGTGCCGCCCTTGTCACAGCCATAGAATTCCTGCGGAAAAAGAATGCGGTTCACATGATCACCATGGACGCGGACGGACAGCACAACCCTGATGACCTGCCCGCCTTCATGGATGCCGTGGTCAAGGATCCCCTTGCCGTGTGGGTGGGAGCACGCAATTTTGAAGACGGAACAGTACCCGGATCAAGCCGTTTCGGAC
>JAWLES010000205.1:0-4418 GCA_041685935.1 Desulfobacteraceae bacterium
CGAGCACAAGGGCATTGTTGATATCCTCGTATCCGGCTTTCACTCCGAGATTGATATCGTTGCTTCCCCACCTTCCGGGCCCGAAAAGAGCGTATCGCCGGTTTTCCATCTGTTTATTGATCCTGCTTACCACTTTGGCGATTTCAAGTTTGCTTTCATGGGACGAGAGCCCGGCGTAGGCCTTGGGGTCGACATAAACGAGATAATCTAGATACTCCACTGCGCCTCCGGAGATAATCTTGTTGTTCTGAAATACAATCTTGTCTTCAGAGACGTCTTCCGGCATTGTGATTTCCTTGTCCTCGGCAATGGTAAGGGTGCGGCACTGAACGATATACAGGGTATTTTCATCAAAAGCGAATTCAACATCCACAGGCCTTCCGTACGCTTCCTCCAGTTTGTTCAGGACCTTTTTCATAAGCTGAGGAAGCATTGTTTTATCCAGGGCGTTGTCAAACGTGATACAGGAATCAGCAGGATTTAAACGGTTCTGTTTGAACATTGGAGCTGAAAGATGACCTGCCCGGTTTTCCGAGAGCGCGTAAAAGGTATCCGGATGACCGGTTTCTTCAATGAGTTCACGGAAGTTAATGGATTCAAGCTCACCTGTTTCCAGGTTGAGAACATCCACGATTTTCTGGGAGTATTTAATAATTTCAGCGGCTGTGGTTTCGGGCCTGAGTTTGGGATTGCTCAAATGAACCATCCTGGGATAATCCCGGCCGGTGCGGTTTACTGCACGCGTACCAAGTCCCATCACAAGCCTCATGACACCCTCTTCCTTTTTAATGCGTGTGGACCATGAATAGGAACTGAAGGAAAATCCGACTCCTGCGGAAAAAGGGAAAAAGTATTTGCCGAACTTCCGGCCCACAACCTTCTGAACAATTACGCTCATCTTTTCATCAAAATCAAGAAGATTGTTGTTTTTGCGGTATAGGATGGGTCCGGGCCCGTACGTACTCATGTGAACCTGTTTCAGCCCCCATATGAAATTTTTAAGGCGGGTTTCGATATCCCCCTGATTGGCCAGAAAAACCGAATCATATTTACCTGAGAATGCAAGTCCGAAGTTGTCCTCCAGAAGGCTGGACGACCTGAGTATCAAGGGATGCTCACCTATTTCCTCCAGCACGTTTCTGAAGGTTTCCACCACATCCTCAGGAAAAGATGCGTTTTTAAAGAGTTCTGCAATGTGCTCGTACTCTTTTTCAATATCCTCCCTTGTTTTGTATTTTTGAGCATGAAAATGAAAGAGTCCGTTGGCCTCGATAAAATCGGAAAAAATACCGGTATTGATGTACCAGGAATCAGGAATTCTTATGTACTTTTCAAGCTCAGGGTCCCCTTTTTCAAGCCTGGGGATCAGTATCCTGTGCGCAAGGATCATTCCGGCGGCCTTCCCCCCGATTCTGCCGGGCCTTCGCCTGGTGCGGATAATCCGGTCGGACAGGTCGCCGACATCGCGGATGGTAATGTATTTCTTGGCAATGCCGATGAACGGGAGCTGGTTGGAAATAAAGTGATTGATAAGCCTGACCCTGACTCCCTCGGCCTCGTTCGGGGAAATGTACAGGTCCCCTTCCGGGATACAGCAGAAATTGTCCAGCTCCTGCTTGATTTTACCGTAAGTAATCCCTTCCTTGTTCAGGATCATGGAAAGCTTGTTGAAATGTTTCTTTTTTCTGGCAAGGTTGATATTGTTGGCTATGATTTCATCGGAATAGGAGGAGGAAAACCAGATATCAATAAGAATATCAGTGTATTCTCTTACAAGAGACTGGTTCCGGAAATCCCCTCCGAATCCTTCAATGATCTTTACCGCCTGTTCTTGGAGAAAGTCTGCATCTGTAATACCGTCTTTTTCCAGCTTGCTTAAAAAGATCTCACGGATAAGGTACACCATGTCCGGATGATTCATCACCCTCTGGTACAGGTGATAAGTCCGGACGAGTTCAGGTACGGAAAAATCGGTTCCCATATGATTGCGGCTTTTCAGGACCATCCCCTGAGCCTGCATGCCTCGGCCACCCTGGCAACAGCCACAAGGTAGGCTGCCTCCCGCATGTTGACCTTCTCTGTTTCATGCATGTCATGAACGCTGTGAAAGGCTTTTGTCATTTTTTCATCCAGGCGCTGATGAATATACTCCAAGGTCCAGTAGTGGTTGTATGTGTTCTGGACCTGTTCAAAGTAGGATACTGTCACACCCCCTGCGTTGGCAAGAAAATCAGGGAGCACAACCACCCCGTTGCTGTGGAGAACCTCGTCCGCCTCCGGTGTGGTGGGGCCGTTTGCAAGTTCGCAGCAAATTCTGCATTTGATCTTGTCTGCGTTTTTCCGGTTGATTACGTTCTCAAGGGCTGATGGGAACAAAACAGTTACATCCAGCTCCAGAAGATCTTCGTTGGAGATCTTTTCTGCACCTGGAAATCCTTTCAGGCTGCCGTTGTTGATTTTAAAGTCCACAAGCTCTCGGGCACTGATGCCCCCTGCATTGTATACACCGCTTCGGGAATCGGATGCAGCAACAAGCTTCATTCCCAGAAGTTCCTCGGCAAGAAGGGCTGCATACTGGCCTGCATTTCCGAAACCCTGAACAGCGGCTTTGGCGCCGTCAAGCTTGATATTATGAGCTTTTCCCGCTTCACGGGTAACATAGATTCCGCCCCGTGCAGTGGCGTCGTTTCGTCCCTGGGAGCCCCCCAGGGCAATCGGTTTGCCGGTAATCATCCCGGGATGCTTTTCTCCGATCATGGTTTCATATTCATCCATCATCCATGCCATGATCTGCGGAGTTGTGTATACGTCAGGGGCGGGTACATCCTTTGTTACCTTGAAATGATCTCCAAACGCACGGATGTAGGCTCTAGCAAGCCGTTCCTTCTCTGTTTCGGACAGCTCCTTGGGGTTGCAGATGATGCCCCCTTTTCCTCCGCCCAGCGGGATATCTACCACTGCGGTTTTCCAGGTCATCCAGGCAGCAAGTGCACGTACCGTATCCAGGGTTTCGTCGGGATGCCAGCGGAGCCCTCCTTTGGCAGGTCCGCGTGCGGTGTTGTAGGGTACCCGGAATGATTGAAACACCCGTACCGTACCGTCATCCATCCGTACCGGCAGAAGAGCTTTTAACTCTTTCATGGGCCACCTGAGAAGTTCATGGGTTGCCGGATCAAGGCCGAGCTTTTCAGCCGCGCTGTCAAGCTGTTCCTGGGAGATTTTAAAGAGGTTGAAGGCGTCTTCGTTCATGCGGGTTCCTTATAAATCAGCGATTAAAAAGAAAAAATGCAGTAAAAATGAAACCGATTAGATGTGATTTTTCACACCCTTTTTCCCTTTTAACATCAATGGAGGTTAAGCGCAACCTTGAATCCATCCCTGACACTGCCGGGAGCCCCTGAAAACGACGTGAATTTGTGAAAAGGGCATAGCTCAAACCGCATAAAAAACACGGCGGAGCAGAGGAGAATTGCCGGAATTCAGTTTTCCCCGAAATCCTTTAGAAACGGGGCCAAAAGCTTTACTTCATTGGATCTTGCCTCCCTCCATTCAGCAGAGTACAGGCTGGTTTCTCCAACCCGGCGCTGAAATTTCAAGACCGCGATGTTCAGTTTCAGGGGCATGGATTCAATCACTTCCGCCCAAAGGGTCTTTTCGATCTCAATATTGAAGTCGAGCGAAATCCTGGCTGCGAAATTTTCGATACAGTTTCTGATGGACGTGCCTTTGCCTGCGTTTTTACAGAGCACCGCATAGGGTTTCAGAAATTCAATTCCGGTTTTCGGATCGGAAAAATCCACGATTCTAAGATGATATGAACCCGGCCACCAGCAGATGGGTTTCCCGGATTCACTGGTTTTTCCGTCCCATTCATAAATGCCGTCATGAATTATCATTTTCCGGTCCTTTTCTTTTGAGCCGGCAGGCCAGGGCGAAATCCTCCGGGTAATGACCGCAGATCCATCTTTTCTGGGCTTCGCTGAACGCCCCCGGAGAAAAAGGTACTTTGGGCAGAAAAACGTAAAGCATCCTCATATCTTTATTATTTCCATCGAATCTTCCGGAATATTCGATGGAGGAGACCATTTCGATCCCCATGGATTCAAGTGTCTGAAGTGCGGTAAGGATACCCAGGTTCAAAGATTTCCGCATCCGAGGGTCCGCCTGGAGAATGTTCGAACACTCTTTTTTGGGCATCATCTGGAGCTCAAACTGGGAAGTCTGGGCTTTCGGCACGAAAAGGATCACGTTATCATCTTCAAATACCTCGAGATTCGCCTGTCTGTCAGTGCGTCCGTCAGTTCGGGTATTGTTTTTTACTGCGCGAAGGTAGGAGTCAAAAAAATTTTTGCCTGCAGCCTCTCTGTACCTGCAGGCAAATTCCCGGACCATGTCTCCACAGGCATACGAGGGAACGG
>JAWLES010000206.1:0-4402 GCA_041685935.1 Desulfobacteraceae bacterium
ATCGTGGCAAGCGTAAGAAGCGCTCTTCATGTCAAAACCACCGCCATGATCGGCGCTGATATTGCCACGATCCCGTATAAAGTCCTGAACAAGCTTGCTGCCCATCATATGACCGACAAGGGCATTGACGCGTTCATGAAAGACTGGGAGAAGAAGGCTTAAATAACGGAATTTAAAACAGGATGTACGGATCATGTCTTTCACTGCCAAGGTTAAAGAGATAGCGCTTAACCCTAATTTCATGACAATTTCAAGGGTTCTTGCCGTTCCGGTGCTAATCGTGCTGCTTATGTTTGAAACCAGGGTGACCCTGTTTCTGGCAGGCCTTGTTTTCACGGCCGCCTCCATAACCGACTACCTTGACGGATATATAGCCAGGAAGTACCAGCTTGTAACAGCGCTGGGAAAGATGCTCGATCCTCTTGCGGATAAGCTTCTGATTTCCACTGCTTTTGTGATGCTTGTGGAGCTCGGGTTCATGCCCGGATGGATCGCATGCGTAATTATAGGCAGAGAACTTGCAGTAACCGGCCTTAGGAGTATAATGGCGGAGCACGGTCAGGACGGGGCCGCCAGCATGCTCGGCAAACTCAAGACAGGATTCCAGATCGCTGCGGTAATTCCGCTGATTCTTCATTACAGCTATCTGGGCATCAATTTCAGCGCTATCGGCACGGTTCTGCTGTATGGTGCCCTTATTTTCACCCTCTGGTCAGGGGTGGACTATTTTGTCAAGTCCAAAAAAATCCTTGGATTTTAAATTTTATATTGACAAGGAAGGCATGAACCTATATACATTGTGCTTGTTTGAACGACTGAGTGAGCGGGAATAACTCAGTGGTAGAGTGCGACCTTGCCAAGGTCGAAGTCGCGGGTTCAAATCCCGTTTCCCGCTCCAAATCCTCCCCTTGCAATTATCAATCAGGCGGCTTGGCCAAGTGGTAAGGCGACGGCCTGCAAAGCCGTTAATCTCCGGTTCGAGTCCGGAAGCCGCCTCCAATCACACGCAGGACTATCAGCATTCTGCTGAAGGTATCCTCCGGGATACTGCAAAATTAACAGTCCGCAATATCCCGAACAGGGCACAGGACCCCTGGCATTCTGATAATTTGGTTGCATTACGTACAGCAATGATGTAGTCTGTTAGATGTTGTATACTGTATATCCAATGAAAAGGCTGTTTTAAAAGATGGATCAAAAGCCGTCCTATGAGGAACTTGAACAGCGTGTAAAAGATTTTGAGAATACTGAAGCCCATCTGAGACAGGTCCAGGAATCCCTCCGGAAAAATCAGGAACGTTACCGTAAAGCCCAGAAGATCGGTAAAGTGGGAAACTGGGAGTATTACATTCAAAGCGGCGAATTCCGGGCATCGGAACAAGCCAGAATAATTTTCGGTTTTGACCTGGACAGGGATACATTCACACCCGAAGAAATCGAAAGCCGAATCCCCGAACGGGAACGGGTGCACCAGGCACTTGTTGATCTGATGGAAAAAGGCGGGGAATACAATATTGAATTCGAGATCCTCACAGAGGATACCTGTGAGCTGAAAACAATTATTTCCATTGCTGAACTCGAAAAAGACGAATCAGGAAACCCTGTAAAAATTTCCGGCGTGATCCAGGATATTACAGACCGGAAACACGCCCTGGAAGAGACAAAACAGCAGAAAAAACTGTTCAAAACCATGTTCAACACCATACCGGACGGAGTGGTCATAACCAATACAAACAGGGAAATTCTTCTTGCAAACAAGGGAATGCAAACCACCTTCGGATATGATCCAAAAGATCTTCAAGGAAAGTCAACCGAACTGCTTTATGCGGACCACTCTGATTTCAGGGAAACCGGAGAAGCGGTTTTTGACCGACATGCGCGAAAGCCCGGGGATTTGTTTGTGACCCGATACCTGCATAAAACCGGCCGTATTTTTCCGGGAGAAACTTTCGGGGCGAAACTCTTTGATGAAGACGGAAACTGGGTCGGGAACCTGGGAATAATGCGGGATATCACCGAACGCGTCGAACATGAAAAATCCCTTCTGATGCTGAAAGATCGCCTGGAAAGCCTCTGGAATATATCCAGAATCACCGATTCGGATATAAAAACCATCTGCGACAAGGTACTGTCGGAACTTCAGAAAATCACCCGCAGCAGTTATGCGTTTTACGGTTTTTTGTCGGAAGATGAAGCCCTGATGACTATTTATTCCTGGTCTGAACAGGCAAATTCGGAATGCCTGATTTCAGACAAACCTGTCGATTTCCCGATAGATAAAGCGGGTATATGGGCGGAAGCCGTGAGGTACAAAAAAGCCGTCATGATCAATGATTATCAACAGGACCTTACGGCAAAAAAAGGAATGCCCCAAGGCCATGTTCCGTTAACCCGGGTGATGGTGGTGCCGGTATTGGCAAAGGGTAAGGTCGTTTCCATTGCTGCGGTGGCAAACAAAGCAGACAGATATACCCTGGATGATGAAAACCAGGTAAAGGCTTTTCTGGCAAGTGTACAGACCATTATTGACAAGAAGAATTCGGAACGGGAAAACATGGAGCTTATGACCCGTCTTCAGCAGGCGCAAAAGATGGAGGCCATCGGAAATCTTGCAGGCGGGATCGCACACGATTTCAACAATATCCTTTTTCCGATAACAGGTCTGTCTGAACTGCTTCTTGAAGAGTTTTCACCTGACAGTTCCGAATATGACAATATAAAGGAAATTTTTCATGCCGGCAGAAGAGGAAGGGACCTTGTTCAACAGATTCTGTCAGTTGCAAGGCAGTCAGAGCAGAATTATATGCCGGTGAAAATCCAGATGATTCTGAAAGAAGTGCTCAAGCTGATCCGTTCCACCACGCCCTCCAATATAGAAATCATCCGGGATATTGAGAAAGGATGCGGTTCCGTGATGGCTGATCCGACCCGGCTTCATCAGGTGGCAATGAACCTGTTGACCAATGCAAATCATGCCTTGGGGACCGCAAACGGAGAAATCTGTGTCAGCTTGAAAGAGGTGGAGTACAAACAGGAGGACATAAATCATCCCGAACTTGAGCCCGGAAGGTATGCAGAACTGTCGGTTTCAGACACGGGCTGCGGTATCAGCCCCGCAGTCATTGATAAAATATTTGATCCGTATTTTACCACCAAGGACAAAGAACGCGGGACCGGGCTCGGCCTTTCACTCGTTTACGGAATTGTCCGGGAATACGGAGGTGATGTCCGGGTGAGAAGCGAAATCGGGAAAGGCACCAGATTCGAGGTACTGCTTCCGATACTCCTTAAACCGGAACCGGACAGCATGGAGGATAAAACCGAAGATCTGCCTTCAGGCACGGAAAGGATCCTTCTGGTTGACGATGAAGCCTCAATCGTAAGACTGGAAAAAATGATGCTGGAGCGTCTCGGCTATCAGACCTCATCCTGCACGAGCAGCACGGAGGCTCTGGAACTTTTTAAAGCCAGCCCGGATTATTACGACATTGTTGTCACTGACATGACCATGCCGAACATGACAGGTGATGTGCTTGCAAGAGAAATCAGGGCCGTTGATCCGCATATCCCCGTTATAGTCTGCACCGGATTCAGTGAAAGGATTGATCAAAACATGGAGGAAAAATCCGGGATCAAAGCTTTCCTTAGAAAACCAGTAACAAAACTTGATCTTGCTGAAACAGTGCGGAAAGTTCTGGATGATGTTTAAATATGATACAGTGTCAATACGAAAATAATATTTTTTTACCACTCAAAAGCCGGGTTTGTTATGCATAAAAATTCGAATCCAGAAGAATCCGAGTCGCGAAAAGCCCTCAAGCACACCTTAGGGAACCGGATAATTCTAAACACGGTCCTGGAAGGAATTCCAGACCCAATGTTCGTACTCGACGGCAACATGAAGATTGTCATGGCAAATAACGCTGTGAGAAAATATTACGGTGCTTCACAGGAAACCGAACTTCCGAATCGTCCCTGTTATGAGGCCCTGATGGGAAGAAACACTCCCTGCGGGAGCTGCAGGGTGCAAAAGGCGCTGAATCAAACGGAATACATGTGTTATGAAAGAGACGGCTTTCTGGACCCGGAAATACGGGAACAGGTGACTATCTGCCCGGCAGCTGATCCGGATTCGCTCCGGAAATACGTGAGCGTCCGGATCAATGACATCACCGATGCCAGAAAAATGGATTCGGAACTCGCTCATGCGGACAGGATGATCAACATGGGGGTGTTGTTGTCAGGCATGGCCCACGAGATCAACAACCCCAACAGTTTTATCATGCTGAACGCACAGCTGCTGGAGAAATCTTTCAAGAGCATTTTCCCGATCCTGGAAAAGTATTATGAAGAAAACGGCGAGTTCAGCATAGCAGGTCTTTCTTACACTGAAATGCGGCAC
>JAWLES010000207.1:0-4367 GCA_041685935.1 Desulfobacteraceae bacterium
TGGCCCGGTATCATTCCGGCCATTTTTCCAAGGGTTTCATACGCCTTTTCAGGAGGATAGTTTTCGAATATGTACCGTGCACTGAACATGGCTACGCTGCTGTTTTCCGCCCTCTCCCTGAAACGGGTTCCCGGTATGATGCAGTAGAATGCCGGAATGTCGAGTCTCGGGTCAGTGGTCCGGATGACGAGCAGTTCCATTCCTTTTGTATCAAGGGCCCGGATGATTTCATCCACCTCATCTTTGATATTGTTGCTGGAGATGTCCGGCAGAGTGGAAAGGCCTACGGGCCCGGATGATTTTTCAGCGAATTTTTCAGCCTGTTCGATGCTTTCGAACTTGGGAAGGCCTGATGCCACGTAGCTGGAAGCTGTATTGAAATCCCCGGCAAGCTGGGCTACTTCCGTTAACGCCCGGCTGAGGGCTTTGTCCGGACTTGGAGCCGTACCTGCGGTCCATACTACTTCACTCTCTTCAGGGAAAGTGGCCGGGTCCCAGGCAAGGACTCCCACTGTTGGCACCCCCATGCCGAGTGTGAAATCGTGGATGACAAATTCAATGCCGCTGTCGCTGAATTTCCGTATCAGTCCCCGTGTTTCTCCGCTTTGGGCGGAGCAGGGGTCGATCCGCGGCAGTGAGGGCATTTTTTTTGACACGATGTCGCACACATGGCGTTCCACAAGCTCACACGCGCCCTGGCATACGGCCTCTTCATTGCAGTTGCCTGCTGATGTACCGTTGAACTCGTTGATCATGAAAAACCAGTCTATCGGAACCAGAACTTCTTGACCCTTTGACAGGTTGTACGCCTTTGTCCATCTGAATTCAATATCTGAAAAAATCTGTTCGGATTCGGTGGAAAAGGGTGATTCCCGGTCATGGACGGATTGTGCTATAAGCTGAAAATCGATCGCCTTTTCCCTGATGTTGCTGTATGTGTCTGTGATGAAATTGTCAGGGTTGTCAAGAAACGAATAGATGCTGAACCGCTCGGCAAGCTCCATAACCGCACTTGCTTCGGCAAGCTCCGGGGTCACTCCCTTGCCCATCTGTTTCCGGGTGCCGGTGAGAGAGAAGGCGTCAGGGCCGCACGTGCTGAAGTAGACCGGAATATCCAGCCTGCCGTTGTCGATTCTGGCGGCGTCCTCAAGGATGTCTATCCCTGCTGATTCGGATTTCGCTGTAAATATCCGCACCGTTTCCCCGGGTGGTACGATTTTGTCAGAGTTTTTCTGTGATTCCTTGTACGCGGGTTTGAGTCTGAATTCCATTTTTATTCATGACCTTTAAATAATTAATTTGACATTTATATGAACATTTGGTATTTTTATAAGATTGGTGTTTTTTGTGCAGGGGGTTGTGTCTTTAAAATCGGAACATATAATATTTAACCGGGATTTGCAAGGATATTTTTCAAATGGGCCGTAACGCTGAAGTCACCCGCAAGACCAAAGAAACGGATATTTATGTAAAAGTAGACCTTGACGGTACCGGCATATCCGATGTTTCCACTTGCATCCCGTTTTTCGACCACATGCTTGATCTGGTTTGCGTCCACGGTTTCATGGATCTTGCCGTGAAAGCGTCCGGGGATATTGAGGTGGATTTTCACCACACGGTTGAGGATGTGGGGCTTGTTCTGGGAGAGGCTTTTTCAAAGGCACTGGGAGAAAGAAAGGGCATACGAAGGTACGGGGAGGCATCCGTTCCCATGGATGAAGCGTTGACACGGGTGAATGTCGATTTTTCAAACCGCCCCTATCTTGTGTACAATGTGCCGGATGATATCCGTGTGAAAGGAAGTTTCGACGTTTTTCTCGCAAAGGAGTTTTTCCGGGCCGTTAGCGTGAAGGGGGGGCTGAACCTCCATGTGAACACGGAATACGGTGAAAATGAACACCATGTGGTTGAATCTATTTTCAAGGCATTTGCCAGGGCGGTGAATGACGCCGTGTCCTTGAGACAGGGACTGGCTGTTCCTCTTTCCAGTAAAGGCGCCTTGTAATATACTTTGAATTTTACCGGGGTTGATATATGCTGATCGTACCTGCTGTTGATATCAAACAAGGAAGATGCGTCCGCCTTTTGCAGGGGGAGATGGACAGGGAAACTCTTTATTCGGACAGGCCGGCTGATATGGCCGCCAGGTGGGCCGGAGAGGGTGCCGAGCTCATTCACGTGGTAGACCTTGACGGAGCCTTTGAGAAAGGTGTCAGAAATCTTGAACCCATAAGGGAAATCGTCCGGAATACCGGGGTTGACGTGCAGGTGGGCGGCGGCATCCGGGATGCGGAAACCGTTGAGATGTACATGGATATGGGGGTTTCCAGGGTGGTGATAGGAAGTGTTGCGCTGTACGACCCGGAGTTTGTAAAAAACATAAGCAGAATGTTTCCCGGCAGTATCGTGGTGGGAATTGATGCAAGGGACGGAATGGTTGCGGTGGAGGGCTGGAGCAAAACATCAGCCATCAGCGCGGCGGAGCTTGCAAAACGGTTTGAGTCAAGCGGTGTGTGTGCCATTAATTTTACGGATATTACAAGGGACGGCATGCAGACCGGACCGAACATAGAAGAAACCGCATCTCTGGCTGAATCCGTAAGCATACCCGTGTTTGCTTCAGGGGGTGTTTCCTCGCTGGAGGACATCAGGAGCCTGAAATCGGCTGATAAGGGCAAAATCGCAGGAGTTATTACGGGAAAGGCGCTTTACGAAGGCCGACTCGACCTTGCGGAAGCCATCCGGATCGCCAGGTAAAATTTAAATACTTCATTTGCTAATAAATTGCATCAGCGCGGTTGACAAATAAAAACAAGTAGTTAAATTTTACAGATCAATCATACATTGCCAGGCGGGTTTCTTTTTATATGCTTATTCCGGAACAGAAGATCACCGAAATACTGAACAGTGCGGATATTGTGGAAATAATCGGAGAATCCGTTATTTTGAAAAAATCCGGCAGCAATTATACAGGGCTTTGCCCCTTTCATACCGAAAAAACCCCCTCATTCTCCGTAAGTCCCTCCAAACAGATATTCCATTGTTTCGGCTGCAAAGCCGGAGGCAACGTGTTCGCTTTTCTGATGAAGCACCACGGACTGAACTTTCCCGAAGCTGTAAAGATGGTGGCAAGAAGGTACAACATTGCGGTGGAAACCGGCAAGTTGAGCCTTGAGAAAAGAAGACGGCTCGATCTCAAAGAGGGTCTGTTCCGGCTGAATCAAAAGGTTATGACGTATTATCAGAGTCTTCTGTCCGAACCGGATAAAGGGCGGACCGCAAGGGAGTATCTTAAGGGGAGAAACACATCCGCCGATATTATTGAAAAATTCAGACTCGGGTTTGCACCGGACAGATGGGATACCATTGTTAATTATGTCAGGACGTTGAAAGTAAAGAAGAGTCTTGCTGAAAATTCAGGGCTTGTGATGCCGAAAAAGAGCGGGGCGGGTTACTATGACCGGTTCAGAAACCGCCTGATATTCCCCATATTCGACGTGAACATGCAGGTGGCGGGGTTCGGAGGGAGAATTCTGGATGACGGCATGCCCAAGTATCTGAATTCTCCTGACACACCGGTGTACAATAAACGAAGAATTCTGTACGGACTCCATGAATCCAGGCCTTATATCCGTCAGACCGGGGTAGTGTATATCGTTGAAGGCTACTTTGATTTTCTCTCGCTCTTCCAGCATGGTATCCGCAATACTGCAGCCACCCTGGGCACCGCTCTTACCAAGGAGCATGTGAGGATACTCAAGGGATATACTTTTGAGGCGGTTCTGGTGTTTGATTCTGATGAAGCCGGTATAAACGCAGCCAGGAAAAGCATAGACCTGTTCGTAAACGAGGGAGTCGGTGTGAAAATTCTTGTACTCCCCCAGGGCAAAGATCCGGATTCGTTTGTTATGGAGCAGGGTGCGGAAGTCTTTGAAAAAGAGGCTGATAATGCATTAAGTGCGATTCATTTTTTAACCCGTGTGGCTTTGAAAAAGCACGGGACCACCATTGAGGGGAGAATCCGTGTGCTTGAGGAGCTTGTTCCCTTTCTTGCATCCATGGATGATTATGCGCTCCGGTCGCTGCATGTCAGGGAAACGGCTGAAACTCTGGAAATAGATGAAAATGCAGTGCTGGAAAAAGTGAAAGAGGCATTCCGGGCGGATCGGAAAAAGGGGACCATGTCTGCTGAAGCTGCGGATACTGAAAAGATTCTGGATTCCGACAGGCGGGAAAGCCAGGTGCTGTCCATGATGATAAGTTATCCCGGCGTGAAAGAGGAGGTCGAGAATAGGCGGGTCCTTGACTATTTTTATTCTGAAAAACTAAAGGCCATAGGAAAGAAAGTGCTTGCTGCTGACCCGGAG
>JAWLES010000208.1:0-4326 GCA_041685935.1 Desulfobacteraceae bacterium
GTTCGTTCTGCGGTAAAAACCAGAAAGAAGTGACCAAGCTGATTGCAGGGCCCAGTGTTTATATATGCAACGAATGTGTCAAGCTCTGCGGCGAAATAATCGAGGATGAGCAAAAAGAGCTCACCTCCGGAACCGACAGCGGGGAAGGAAAAAAGAGATACCTGATCCCCAGTGAGATCAAGGATAAACTCGACGGGTATGTAATCGAACAGGAATCAGCCAAAAAAGTGCTGGCGGTGGCAGTATACAACCATTACAAAAGACTGGATTCGGCCCTTGACCAAAAGAGGGACGACGACGTGGAAATCGAAAAAAGCAACATTTTGATAATCGGTCCCACAGGCTGCGGAAAAACACTTCTTGCACAAACCCTTGCCAGATTCCTTGATGTGCCTTTTACTCTGGCTGATGCCACCACACTCACCGAAGCCGGATATGTGGGAGAGGACGTGGAAAACATCATCCTTTCTCTTGTACAAAATGCTGATTACGACATTGAAAAGGCCCAGCGGGGAATTGTTTACATTGACGAGATCGACAAGATCTCCCAGCGGGGAGACAACCCTTCGATTACCCGTGACGTTTCCGGAGAAGGGGTTCAACAGGCCCTTCTTAAAATCATTGAGGGAACGGTAGCAAGCGTACCTCCCAAAGGCGGACGCAAACATCCCCAGCAGGATTACGTTAAAATCGACACTTCCAACATTCTTTTCATATGCGGGGGAACCTTCACCGGCCTTGACAAGATCATTGAAAAGAGGCTGCACCAGAAGACCCTCGGTTTCGGAGCGGACATTCAGAGTCCCAGCGAGAGGAACATCGGGGACATTTTACAGCAGCTCAAACCCGAAGACCTTATTCAGTTCGGCCTTATACCTGAATTTCTGGGAAGGCTGCCTATTACTACTTCCATCGGTGAACTGAACGAAGATTCTCTCGTAAAAATCCTGACCGAGCCGAAAAATGCTCTTTTGAAACAGTACAAGGAATTGTTCAAAATCGACGGGATAGATCTTCAGTTCACTGACGAAGCGCTCCAGGCAATGGCAAAAGAGGCCTTGAAAAGAAAATCCGGTGCAAGGGGGCTCAGGGCCATAATGGAAGAAACCATGCTCGAAATCATGTACGACATCCCCTCAAGAGAGAATGTAAAGGAATGCATCATTGGAGAAGAGGTGGTAAAAGAAGGGGAGAAACCGATCCTTCTTTTTGAGCAGAGCAAAAAGCAGGCCTGAGCCCCGGCACAATTTGCTGAATATTTTATAAGCAAGAGATGATAAGTATTTCAAAATTTTTCAATTCAGAAGGGACCCAGGCCGCAAGAAAGGAACTTCCCCTGGTGCCGCTGCGGGATATTGTACTGTTTCCCCATATGACAACGTCCATTTTTGTCGGCAGGGAAAAATCCATAAATGCACTCTCCCATGCAATGGCCGGGGACAAGCTTATATTTCTTGTCACCCAGAGCAGCCCGGAAATCAAAAAACCTGCGGAAAAAGACATTTACAAAACCGGCACCGAGGCATACATCAAGCAGCTTCTCAAACTGCCGGACGGAACCGTCAAGGTTCTTGTGGAAGGGACCCTCAGAGGGAGGCTTGAGCAACTCAAAGAGGGAGACTCCCATACCGTTGCTGAATACTCGGTTATCCGGGAAAAGCCGGTCAGGGGCAACCAGGCTGAAGCAGCCTTTCGAACTGTTCTTGAAGCATTTCAAAGTTATGTGAATCTCTCCGGCGCCGTTTCCAAGAATGACCTGAAAACCATCTCAGGGGAAACCGCCGACCTGTCCAGGTTCTCTGACCTTATTTCCGCCAAGATTCCCTTTAAAATCCATGAAAAGCAGAACCTTCTTGAATGCACGGATGTTGAAGAGCGGCTGGTTATGCTTTTGAATCTGATCGGCAAGGAGACCGAAGTTTTTTCCATGTCCCAGAAAATCAAGGGGCGTGTGAAAGACCAGATGGACAGGTTCCAGAAAAAGCACTATCTCAATGAACAGCTTCGGGCCATAAAAAAGGAAATGGGCGAAGACGGTGAAAACCATGAGCATAAAGAGCTCGAAAGCAGGATAAAAAAAAAGAAACTCCCGAAAGAGGCTGCTTCCGCTGTCAGGCTTGAGTTCGACAAGCTCAAAAGGATGCCTGCAATGGCCTCCGAAGCCACCGTGGTCAGAAACTATATCGATTGGATTCTCTGCCTGCCCTGGTACAGAAAAAGCCGGGCATCCATCCGGCTTAATGATGCTGAACAGATACTTGACCAGGATCACTACGGACTTGAAAAACCCAAAGAGCGAATTCTGGAATATCTTGCAGTCCAGTCACTGGTGAAAAAAATCAAAGGCCCGATTCTATGCCTTGTCGGCCCCCCCGGGGTAGGCAAGACATCGCTTGCACGATCCGTTGCAAGGGCCACCGGCCGCTCGTTTGAGCGGATATCCCTTGGAGGTGTCCGGGACGAGGCTGAAATCCGGGGACACAGAAGAACCTACATCGGAGCCATGCCCGGAAAGATTATACAGACTTTAAAAAGGGCTGGATACAGCAACCCGGTCATCTGCCTTGATGAAGTTGACAAGATGAGCGCCGATTTCAGAGGCGACCCTTCTTCAGCTCTGCTTGAAGTTCTTGACCCTGAACAGAACAAGGCATTCCATGATCATTACCTGGAAGTGGAATATGATCTTTCAAATATCCTGTTTATCACCACAGCCAACACCCTCTACGACATACCCGCCCCCCTCCAGGACCGTATGGAAATCATCCGTATCCCCGGGTACACTGAATATGAAAAAGAGCGGATTGCAGAGGGATTTCTGGTACCCAAACAGATCAGGGAAAACGGGCTTGAAGACTACGAAATAACGTTTTCCAAAAACGCTTTACTCAAAATTATCAGGCACTACACAAGGGAAGCAGGTGTTCGAAACCTTGAGAGGGAGATTTCTTCGGTCTTGCGCAAAATTGCCAGGGAAATCGTGCAGAACTCAACCGAATCATTCAAAAAGATAACCGCCAACTCCGTCGGCAAATACCTGGGCCGGTACAAAGTCAGAGAGAGTATCCTTGAAAAAGAGGACAAAGTCGGGATCGTGAACGGCCTTGCATGGACACAGTACGGAGGCGAGCTTTTAACAGTGGAAGCCGTCAGAATGCCTGGAAAGGGAAAGGTTTCGGTCACCGGAAAACTCGGGGACGTAATGAAGGAGTCTTCCCAGGCTGCATTCAGCTATGTGAGATCAAGATGCACTGCTCTTGGCATAGAGGCCGGATTCCACAATGAAACCGATATTCATATACATGTACCTGAAGGTGCGATCCCCAAGGACGGTCCCTCGGCAGGCATAGCCATGTGTACCGCTCTTGTTTCGGTTCTGTCCGGAAAGCCTGTGAACCGGAAACTTGCCATGACAGGGGAAATCACTCTCAGGGGCAGGGTTCTTCCGGTGGGCGGCGTCAAGGAAAAGTTCCTTGCCGCCCATGCCAACGGGATTCAAACCGTGATCCTGTCATCGGAAAATGAGAAAGATATAAAGGAAATTCCCTCTTCCATAAAAAAGCAGCTCGACATTGTATTTGCTGAAGATATGGACGAGGTTCTGACACATGTTTTTCCGTAAAAAGGGATTTTTTCTCTTGACAGTAATTTGGAATACTGGTATACATGCTCTGTTTTTGGGGGCGAATAACTCAGCTGGGAGAGTGCAACCCTTACAAGGTTGAAGTCACAGGTTCGAGCCCTGTTTCGCCCACCATCCTCCTTTTGTTAGAAAGATACTGCGGGGGTGTAGTTCAGTTTGGTCAGAACGCCTGCCTGTCACGCAGGAGGTCGCCGGTTCGAGTCCGGTCACTCCCGCCACCCAACCCTCTGAAGGGGACGGTCTTTAAACCGTCCCCTTTTTATTTGTATTACCTGCTCAGCTCCTCCACTATTGCATCTCCCATGTCCTTTGTGGAGACGGCAGTCCGTCCGGGACCCGCAAGGTCCCCTGTGAAGATACCTTTTTTAAAAACCCTTGAAACGGCCGTTTGAATTTCATCAGCCGCCTGTGGATAATCAAAGCTGTACTTAAGCATCATTGCACCTGATAGAACCTGGGCCACCGGGTTGGCGATCCCTTTTCCCGCGATATCAGGAGCGGAGCCGCCTGCAGGCTCATAAAGCCCGTACTTTTCCCCGTTCAGGCTGGCGGATGCAAGAAGACCCATTGAACCGGTTATCATGGCGCATTCGTCTGATATAATATCCCCGAACATATTACCGCAAAGCAGTACGTCAAACTGATGGGGATTCTTCACAAGCTGCATGGCTGCATTATCTACA
>JAWLES010000209.1:0-4290 GCA_041685935.1 Desulfobacteraceae bacterium
TTTGCAGTTGCCGTGAACAACGTTTTTGTCAACCCGGTGGAATGGTGGGACGCCTCCTGGATAGAGAACAATATTACGTCAAAAATAACCAGAATCGGAAGACAGTTGAGATAAAACGGCTGAAGGGGAATTATGCGCAATTACAAGGTCAACAAAACTTACAGGGAAATCAATGACAGGATCGCATCCGGCAAGGCCGTGGTGGTAACCGCGGAAGAGATTATCGATATGGTGGAAAAAGACGGGCCGGTCAAGACCGCGGAAAATGTTGACGTGGTCACCACCGGGACCTTTGCTCCCATGTGTTCTTCAGGTGCGTTTCTGAATATCGGCCAGACCTCTCCAGCCATCCGGACGACCCGGACATGGTTTAACGATGTTCCCGCCTATTCCGGTATCGCAGCGGTTGACTGCTATCTCGGCGCCACCGAGACCAGCGAGGATGACCCTTTAAACAAAAGACATCCGGGTGAGTTTGCATACGGCGGCGGCCACGTGATACAGGATCTTGTGGCTGGAAAGAAGATCGAACTGCGGGCGGAAAGTTACGGAACGGACTGTTATCCCAACAGAAAGCTGGAAAAGACAATCACAATAAAGGATTTGCGCAACGCCATTCTCTGCAACCCCAGGAACCTGTACCAGAATTACAACTGCGCAGTGAACCGGTCGGACAAAATAAAATTCACCTACATGGGCACGTTGAAACCGAAGATGGGCAATGCCAACTACTCCACATCCGGCCAGCTGAGCCCGCTTTTCAATGACCCCTACCTGGAGACCGTGGGGCTCGGCACCCGGATTTTCCTTGGAGGCGCGGAAGGGTATGTCACCTGGAGCGGTACCCAGCACAACAAGGATGTGGAGAGGACCCTTGGCGGAGTGCCTTTGAAACCTGCCGCAACCCTTTGCGTGATGGGGGATTTGAAGGAGATGTCCCCTGACTGGCTCGTGGGCCAGAGCATCAGGGGATACGGATGCTCCCTTTCAGTGGGCATCGGGGTCCCTATCCCCATCCTCAATGAAAGGACGGCGCAGTTCGCAGGTGTTTCCGACGAAGACCTGTTCACCCAGGTGGTGGATTACGGATACGACTATCCGAAAAACGAGGTCAAAAGTTACGGCCAGGTGAGTTATGCCGAACTCAAGAGCGGCCTTATCAAAATCAAGGGAAAGGAAATCCAGACTGTACCACTTTCCAGTGTGGTCAAGGCGAGGAGAATTGCAGACAAGCTCAAGCTGCTAATTGAAAGGGGCAAGTTCTTCCTCGGCGAACCCCAGAAGTTTTTTTAATACAGGACTTACTTGCATCTTATGGCGGAAAAAAAAAGCAAAGGCGTTATCCGGGAGAACCTGGAGATTATTATCATAGCAGTGATCCTGGCCATGTTCATACGGACCTTCGTGGTCCAGGCGTTCAGGATCCCGTCCGGGTCCATGGAGGATACGCTGCTGGTGGGGGATCACCTCCTGGTGAACAAGTTCATATACGGGGTCAAAATTCCTTTCACCGGCGGGGAGACCCTGATCCCGGTGTCAGAGCCCGAAAGAGGCGACATTGTCGTGTTCAGGTACCCGCAGAATCCTGAAAAAGACTATATAAAAAGGGTCGTCGGTATTGAAGGGGATGTGGTTGAAATTGTCGATAAAAAACTCTACGTAAACGGGGAGCAGGTGAACCATGATTATGCCCATTATACGGATGATACCGTGTATCCGGCATGGCGGAACCCGCGCGACAACATGGAACCGATGACGGTCCCTGAAGATTCGCTGTTCGTCATGGGAGACAACCGGGACAACAGCCATGACAGCAGGTTCTGGGGATTTGTGGATCTGAAAGCAGTCAAGGGAGAGGCTTTTATCATCTACTGGTCCTGGGACAGGGACTCGTTTGATGTCAGATGGAACAGAATAGGGGATCTGTTGATATAAGGGAATAAACATGGGATTTTCAAAAAAAGATCTGCTGGATATTGAATCGCTGTCCGAAAGTGAAATTTCCATGATTCTGGATACAGCCGAGGGTATGAAGGAGATCTCCGAACGGCCGGTTAAAAAAGTACCCACCCTGAGAGGAAAAACCGTGGTCCTGTTTTTCCAGGAACCCAGCACCCGCACCCGTCTTTCTTTTGACAATGCCGCCAAGCGGCTTTCCGCAGACAGCATATCCATTTCAAAGAGTACAAGCAGCATCGTGAAAGGCGAAACCCTGATCGACACGGCACGTAACCTTGATGCCATGAAACCGGACGTGATCGTGATGCGCCATTCCTCCTCAGGGGCGGCCCATATTGTGGCAAGGAGGGTTAAAGCCTCTGTAATCAACGCAGGGGACGGTGTCCATGCCCATCCCACCCAGGCGCTCCTCGATCTTATGAGCGTCCGGGAGAGAAAAGGGGATGTGAAAGGTTTGACAATCGCCATTGTCGGGGATATATCCCACAGCCGGGTGGCAAGATCCGACATCGCGCTTTTCTCCAAAATGGGGGCCCGCGTGAGAATAACAGCCCCGCGGACCATGATTCCTTCCGGGGTTGAATCAATGGGATGCAGAGTGTATCCGGATGTGGCGTCATGTATTAAAGGTGTGGATGCGGTGATGATGCTGCGTATCCAGAAAGAGCGCCAGGAGAATGTTCTGTTTCCTTCGGAGCGGGAGTATGCAGCCGAATTCGGCTTGAACATGGAGCGCTTGAAACTTGCGGAACCTGATGCGCTTGTAATGCACCCCGGTCCAATGAACCGGGGAGTGGAGATCACCAGCGAGGTTGCGGATTGCGCACAATCCGTGATTCTCGATCAGGTCACCAACGGGGTTGCCCTGCGGATGGCCCTGTTTTACCTGGTTGCCGGAGGAGGCGGAAAGCATGATTAGGATAAAGGGTGCAAGAGTCCTGGATCCCGGACATACGGACGAAAACAGGGATATAATAATAAAGAACGGCAGGATTGAATCCATTGTCGATCCTTCCGTGCAGGTTGACGATCCGGATATTACAATAGTGGATGCAGTCGGCATGCTTGCGGTTCCCGGACTTGTGGACATGCATGTGCACTTGCGGGAACCCGGCCACGAGTACAAGGAAACCATTGAGACAGGCCTCAGGGCGGCTGCTGCAGGAGGATTCACCACTGTATGCCCCATGCCCAATACCGACCCGGTGAATGACAGCAGCAGGGTCACCCGGTTTATCATCAGCAGGGCAAAAGAGGCAGGGTACTCCAAAGTCATGCCTGTGGGCGCGGCCACCAGGGGCTCGGATGGTAAAACCCTTGCAGAATACGCAGATATGAAGGATTCAGGGATCTGTGCGGTATCAGATGACGGGCGGCCAGTGAAAAATTCCCTGATGATGAGGCGTGTGCTTGAGTATGCAGACGGGCTCGATCTTCCGGTATTCTCCCATGCAGAAGATCTGGATCTTGCTGACGGCGGCTCCATGAACGAGGGCAGGGTGGCCACTTCCCTGGGGATCAGGGGAATTCCCGATTCAGCTGAAACGGTTATGGTTATCAGGGATATTGAACTTTCCAGACTTACCGGCTCAAGAGTTCACATCTGCCATGTCAGCACAAAGGAATCGGTCCGGGCCGTCCGCAGGGCCAAACAAGAAGGCATCCCTGTGACCTGTGAAACAGCTCCCCATTATTTTACCTTGACCCACCAGGCAGTCATGGAGTATGACACCAACGCAAAGATGAACCCGCCCTTGAGGACGGAGGAAGACCGCCAGGCGATTCTGGACGGCCTTTGTGACGGAACCATTGATGTGATCGCCTCCGATCATGCACCGCATTCAGTGCTGGAAAAGGATCTTGAGTTTGACAGGGCCGCTTTCGGCATTGTCGGCCTTGAAACTTCCCTTCCACTGTGCTTGAAGCTCCTGCATGAAGGGGTTATGTCCATTGAAACCATTGTTGAAAAAATGGCAAAAAACCCTGCAGGTATCCTGGGGTATAATAACGACCTCAAACCGGGCGCGGCTGCTGACATTACAATTATTGACCCTGACGCAGAATTTTCAGTTAACCCGGAATATTTCCATTCAAAGGGAAAAAATACCCCGTTTTCCGGCTGGAACCTTAAAGGAAGGGCATTCTGCACAATAATTGACGGACGGGTGATCTCAAATGAGTGAAGACCGGTCCGCCTCCATACTTGTTGTGGATGATGAACTCAGCATGTGCGAGTTCCTTGATGTGCTGCTGACCAAACATGGATACAGGGTGGCATGCACAAACCGGGGTAAAAAGGCGATCAAACAGCTGGAAGACCGGCCCTGGGAT
>JAWLES010000210.1:0-4286 GCA_041685935.1 Desulfobacteraceae bacterium
ATATGGAAAAATTCCATGGAGGGCGGCACCATAAGAACGGTCCGGGTTCCTCTCTGAATCCCGGCCTTTTCCAGTCCGTATGCAATCCTGTCCGATTCTTTATCAAGCTGGCGGAAGGTGATCTGGCTGTAAAGTACTTTACCCTTGGCATCCCTGCCTGCAGGATAAACCACCGCCCTTTTGTGGGGGTATTCCGATGCGGTTTTCCTGAGCCCCTGTGAAATATTGGTGAAGTTTTTCATTAAAATATATTCTTTATTTTTTGAATTGTCCCTGATATCACTCCGTCCGGTGCCTGATCATGACGGTTTGCAAGTTTCTGCATATGAGGCTCCATCTCTTTGAGCACATTTGCGGCTTTTGAAACAAGTTTTTCCTTTGTGTCGGCTATGCGCTTTTCCCCCTGATCCCGGTTTACATGAAACAGTACATAAAGATCCTTTATTTCATCTTCTATGTCTTCATATACTTTTTTAAGATCCTCTTTCCTGCCGGTCCATTCTTCCTGCCGGTCTGATACGATTTTTTCCTGGTCAGGATACCGGCTGCCGATTTTTTTAATTCGTTCCATTTCAGCATCAATAAGCGAGATATATCGGTTGTACGTCTCCAGATGGTCATAAAGTTTTTTCATGTGACGGAATGAAAATTTAAGCATCTCAGGCGGAAGGTCCACATTTTCAAAGGCGGTTTCCCTGTATTTCAAAGTTCCGTTGTCCGATGAGAAATAGAAATGGTACACCGTAAAGGAGGCGGCTCCCACAGCAAGCAGGATAAGCAGGATGGGCACGATTTTTCTGATTCCGAGAGAAGCGGTAAGCCGTTTGAGGATGCCGGGCTTTCCTTCCTTTGCTTCAGCCTTGCTTTGATCAGGTGAAGAGGATTCTTCTGATTTTCCCGCACCTGCTGCTTTTTTTTTCTCTTTAGCTGCCTGCTTTTGCTTTTTCTTATCCTCTTTTGCCTGCTTCTTTTCCTCTCTTGTTTTTTTTTCAGCCATGATTCATTTAATACCTGACAGTTCTCTAAAAGTCAAAACGAGCATACCACAAAAAGGATTATATGTTATCCAGAAATTCGCGTATAAGGCCGGATGTTTCATCAGGCCTGTCTTCGAACAGATAGTGGCCCGCGTTTTCAAAAACACGCATCCGGGCTTCAGGCAAACGGCGCTGCCATTCCCTGAAAAAGTGCATATCAAACACGAAATCCTTCCGGCCCCACAGGATCAGGATCGGAAGGTCGTTCAAAAGGTGCAGGCGTTTTTCAACCTTTTCTACAATCCGGTAGGAAGGGTCTTTTTTGGATAAGGGGATATCCTGGACAAATCGCAGGGTGGCAATCCGGTTCCGCCTGCTGTTGTAGGGAGCGGTAAGTCCTTTTCTGACCTTTGGGTGAAGTCTGGTTTTAGCTGCCGTATGGACAGCGCCCCTGGAAAAGATGTTCAGGCCGAGTACAAGCGGGGTTGCGATCAGTGGACAATGTTTAATAAACCGGAGCGGCAGTGGGAAGGATTTGTTTTCAGGCAGAAAGAAGCCTGACGTGTTTGTAATTACGACCTTTTTTATACGGTCGGGATTGTCCAGAATCCATGCAAGACCGATCATCCCGCCCCAGTCGTGAAGGACAAAGGAGATTTTTTCTTCCGGAGCAACCCTGGATATGAACCGGTCCAGATCGGCAACACGCCTTTCAAGCGTGTAGGGATACTCTTTGTCACCCGGCTTGTCTGAAAGCCCGCAGCCGATATGGTCGGGTGCAATAACCCGATATCCGTCTGAAAGGTCTGCAATGATTCTCCTGAAATAAAAGGACCAGGTAGGGTTGCCGTGCACCATGATCACGGGCTCTCCTTTGCCCTGATCCACATAGTGCATATCAAGCCCCTGTATGGAGGTATAGTTGGACTGAAAGGGATAAATATCCCTGAATCCGTCCAGCCGGGTTGCTTTGCCGTTAATTGTCCGTGTCACCATTCGATCCCCAGAATCAGGCAGTTCAGGCCGCTGCCCACGCCTATGAACACCACGAAATCACCTTTTTCAAGAAACCCCCTTTCCTCGGCAATGGCAGCACTGATCGGAAGAGAGACGGTTCCCACATTCCCGAGATAAGGATATGTGGCAAAATCCTTTTTCATATCGATGTCAAGGGCGCTGTAAAAGGACTGGTGGTGAAGTGCGCCAACCTGGTGGGCGATGAACTTGTCCACATCCTCCCGCTTCAGGTCGAACTCGTTTAAAAAATCCCGGAACGTTTCCACTGCAAGTCCGACACCGTTTTCCAGGACCTGCTGGGCCTTTGTTCTCATGATGATTTTTGAATCCGTGGGCATGCCCTTTTCCGTAAAACCCCAGTGGCAAAGATCGTGGTGCTGGATGCTGTTTTTTATTCTCCCGCACGTGATTGCGTGTCCGGGGCTGCCACTGTTGTGAAACGAGCCGTCAGTCAGAAGAACTGCCACAGCTCCGGAACCTCCGGTCATGGTTGCAACTGCGTCTTTGTAAAACTCCACGCTTTTATGCTGGTTTATTTCCTCAATGGTGGAGTCAACAATCTGCCGGGCGGTTTCGCAGGACACAACCAGTCCCGCCCTGATCTGGCCGAGTTCGATTGCGTTGGCCACCTGAACTATTCCGGTGACAACTCCCAGGCATGCGTTGGACACATCGTAGACCTGGCTGTTTCTGCTGATATTGAGTCCGTCTGCAACAGCGCATGAAGTGGCCGGCTCAAATCCGTCCCTGCAGACCCCGCAGAACACCAGGGCCTCAATCTCTTCAGGAGAAACACCTGACGCATCAATGGCTTTTCTGCCTGCTTTAACAGCGCCTTCAGCAAGGGTATGGTCATGTTCCCAGTACCTTCTCTCCTTGATGCCGGTGAGGGACTCTATCTGTCCCTTCCGGAATCCCACCGCGTCAAAGAAGGGCTGAAGCCGGTTTTCAATCTCTTCCGTGGTTACCACGTCAGGGGCAAGTTCATATCCGAATGAATCAATAAAAACCTTTGAATATTTCATTAATCAACTCCAAAGCTGTTCAATTTCAGTACCGGTCAGTCCGGCTATTCTGATGCCCATATTCTTGTAATGCACTATTCTCAGGTCATCTGCATACATATGGGCATCAGCGATTGCATAGGGTTCGGGCATATACCCGATCTTTTTTATTTCAACAAAGTATCCTGCCTTTACCGTGTCCGGGGTGACCGGCCCCCTGCATTTCAGGTCGCTTTCCACACCGGGAATGGTATCATAATACACACTGTCTTTTGAAGAAATCCACCCCATCCTGAGGGTGAATATCCTCAGGGCATGGGAGCAGCATTCATACATCAGCGTCCCCGGCATTACCATGTCATCGATAAAATGGCAAGTAAGAAACCATGCATCAGGTTTTATGTCCGCCTCTGCCTTAATCGAGCCGAGACCGAAACGGCCCCCATACGGATCAAGGTGCGTGACCCGGTCAATGAGGTGGAGCCTTCCTGAGGGCAGCCTCAGATGTTTTCCAAGGAAAAGGCCTTTGAATTTCTTTCCGAATGCGGTTTCAAGGTCTCCCTGTCGCAGGGCGTCGATGCTGCGGTCATCAAAAGATCCGGTTTCAAGGTCCGCAAAGGGCTTCAACGGTTCCTGCAGGGGGTCAGCGTGTTCAAGCTCTTCCGCTTTCAGTATGATTCCCTTGGAGTTTTCCACTTCGGCTTCAGTGAAAAAACCTGCACATCCGTCCCGCATGGAAATCAAGAGCTCGTTGCCTATGTAGCCTTTGTAGTGAAAAAAGAACAGGTACACATCCTGCTGTTTCAGAAACCGGTCGATCTCGATGTGAAACTCGATGGTTTCGCCGGGCCTGGGAAGAGAGCGGTGAAAAGTTACCTTTGCATCAAGCAGCCTGTATTTTCTTGTTCCTTTTACTGCATGGTCGATACCGAGATAGGAGCAGAGAAACAGGTCTGCCTGGCCCGCCTCGATGGTGATGGAAACAGGTGCGCACCCGCCATCCAGATACCAGGCATCCTGTTTAACATCGTGCTGGGTGATGATTTTCCCTGGTGACAGAGACAGCATTTCCCCTTCAATGGAAAGTATTCTGTCAACCAGCATTAACGGTTCATCAGGCAGTCTGACCCGAACCGGATGTTCATCAACCTCTTTAAACTTTTCTCCAAGCACGTTGGCTGCCTTGCCGACTGCGAATTCCATGCACATCTCCCGGTTGAACAGGACTTTGTTCCGGGTGGAATCTCCAGGCACGGCAGTGGACTGCGTCCGGCCGGATGCTTTTTCT